>DASYYN010000302.1:0-4853 GCA_035933815.1 Acidobacteriaceae bacterium | reverse complement strand
GCAAAGACGAAGGCCCGCTCTCCCGGTGCCGTATGTCGCGGAACGGGAGCGCGGGCCTCGTTGTGTCCGGGGCTTGCCCGGCAAGCTTTTAGACCTGGAACGACGAGCCGCAGCCGCAGGTGCTCTTCACGGTTGGGTTGTCGAACTTAAAGCCGGCGGCCTCGAGGGTCTCGACGTAATCGACGACGCAGCCGTTCAGGTACATGAGCGAGGTGGCGTCGACGAACACCTTCAGGCCGTTGAAGTCGTAGACCTTGTCCATCATGCCGGCCTGGTTCTCGAAGGACATCGAGTACTGGAAGCCGGAGCAGCCGCCGCCGACGACGCCGATGCGGAGACCGGCGGGCAGCGGATCCTGCGTGGCCATGATTTCGCGCACCTTGTTCACGGCGTTATCGGTTAGCCGGACAGGGGTGGTCTTCGGCGCCTCGGGGGTTACGGACGGTGCGGTGCTGGTTGTGGCCATGCGGCAATCTCCTGGGGATGCGTGGTTCTACGTATTTAGTTTAGCGCACCGCGGTGCGCGGGGGCATCCTGTCGATTTAGATGCCCTGGAGGGGCGGAGGTCGCAGCTTTGAGGGGTGTTTGCAAGGGCCCTGTATCTGTGCGTCATCCATAGAAAAGGGGCCGCAGGTTTGCAGCCCCTTTTGGTATGCGGGTGGTGGATGCCGCTAGGCGGCATTCAGCAGCCGGCCAAAGAAGGTGCGATAGCGCTGGAGGGCGAGGCGCAGATCCTCGGTGGAAACGTCGCTGCCGCTCTCCCATTGCTTCTCGAGCGAGGCGCGCTCCCGAGCGAAGCCTTCGGCGAGCTTTTGAATGGCGGAGGCGACAAGCTGGTCGGCTTGTTCGACGGAGCGGCGTGGTTCGTCGACAAAGCCGGCCTGAATGTCGGTCCAGCGGGAGCGCAGATCGTTCACTTCCATCTCGGTGAGCAGGGGTGTGCTGCCGGCTGTGGCCGGCGTCTGCTGTGAGGCGTCGCTGCCGAAGTTCGTGGCGCCGGGCGAGGTGGTCTCGCGGCTGGTGCTGCGGGCCATGGCCTCGGCTGTGCCGGCGTCGCGCGCCTCATTGCGGACCAGGCGCGGGCCGCCGTCGGCGGCAGGGTCAGCGCCCATCGGCTCGTTTTTTTGAGTTTCCGCACCGGACCGCGTGCTGGTTCCTGCGAGGTCCGCCGTCGTGAGGGGTTCGTCTTTTCTCCATGCTTCTGCCATTAGGCCACCACCTTTTTCCGGTTTCCAGGTTGCTGGAGTAATTCGGTGAACAACGCGCGGTAATGGATGAACGCATTCCGCAAATCTTCTGTGGTCGCTTGTCCGGCGCGGTGCTTCAGCGCGATGGCATGGGCAGCGCGGTAATTTTCGACGACCGCTGCGTGGCCGACGGAGAGGTCGGCAGCGCGCTGCTCGAAGTCGCTCATCGGGTATCCGCGCGCGGCCATGAGGCGGTCGACGAGGGCATCGGCGTCGGCAACGGAGCCGACGGGATCGTCGACGAATTTCGCCTGCACCGTTCGCCACTGGTTCGAGAAGGACTGCCATTCGTCCGGCGTCAGTTCCCGGATCGAGAAGCGAGAGACCCGTTTCTCGCGGGCCTGCAGCACGTTATCGACGCGCTTCGGGCCGACCTCGCGAACCGCCCGGTCGTATTCGGGACCAAACTCCTGCTGTAGTTTCGCTTTGCGCCGCCGACGCGCAAAAAGCGCAACGACGACCACGACAGCGACAGCAATCAACACCAACGCCACGATTAATCCGACACTGGCATCCATCGCCACCTCCTGGAGGAGGGATGCCCTGCCAATTGGGGCTGTTGTACTGGCAAGTTGTGGGAAAGTGCGGCGTCGCAAGGCAGGGCCTAAAGGCCCGATTGTTTTCAACGGTGTTTCCACGGGCTAAAGCCCGTGGCTTCTACCGCCATCCTCGCTGCCGCGAGGACAAGTTGCGAAAACGGTGATCAGCAGTCAGCAGTCAGCGGTCAGCGGTCAGCAGTCAGCGGTGAACAGGGATCAGAGAACAGGGATTAGCGATCGGTGAACGGTGGATCGCTAAATCCCTTATTGCCCGAATCTGGGCTGGATGGATGGGGTACCGGCTCTCTTCTTCCTCTTTCGCGTTTGCGGCGCGGCGGTGGATACTGGCAGGCAGAGATTCCTGCGGGAGATGTTGTGAGTTCTGCAACTGCGGCTGTGCTGGGTGAGGTCGGGCTGCCGGCGCCGGTGCGCGAACTGGCGGCGCGGCCGTGGGACGTGATCGTGGTGGGCGCGGGGCACAATGGCCTGGCGTGCGCCGGGTATCTGGCGCGTGCCGGAGAGCGTGTGCTGGTGCTCGAAAGCCGCCAGCGGGTGGGCGGGGCGTGCACCATCGAAGTGCCGTTTCCGGAGAGTTATCCCGGCGTGAAGATGTCGCCGTGCGCGTACCTGGCGGGGTTGCTGCATCCGAAGATCATCGAAGAATTCGACCTGGCGGCACGCGGGTTCCGGTGGACGCCCGCGGTGAACGGGCTGTTCGTGCCGTTCCTCGATGGATCGAGCGTGCAGCTCTGGGATGACGATGAGGCGTGCGAAGCGGAGATCCGGCAGTTTGCTCCGGGCGATGTGGAGGGCTGGCGCGCGATGAACGACTGCCTGCGGCGGCTGCGCGATGCGCTGCGTCCGGCGGGCGAGGGAGATGCGTGGATTGGCGATGCGCCAACGACGGCTGAGATCGACGCGCGGCTCGGCGACGATCTGGAGGCGCGCTACCTGCTTTACAGGTGGTCGATGGCGGAGTTCGTGGAGTATTTTCTGACCGACGAGCGGCTGCAGACCGCGTATCTGGGACAGGGAGTGATCGGGACAAACGCAAGCCCGTTCGAGCGGGGCACGGCATCGATCCGCTTCCATCATGCGTCGGGGCGGATGGGCGGGATGCCGGGGATGTGGGGATACGTCGAAGGCGGAATGGGGATGGTGTCGTTCTACCTGTGCGACGCGGCACGCGAGGCGGGAGCGGTGATTGCTGCGGGCGTGCCGGTGGCGCAGATTTGTCCGGGAGAGGGCGTGGTGCTGGAAGGCGGCGAGCGGATTGCGGCGCCGGTGGTGGTGTCGAATGCGGATCCGATGGTGACGCTGCGGCTGCTGGGCAAGAGTGCAGCGCCGAAATGGAGGAACCAGGTCGAGCAGATTCCGATTGAGGGGTGCACGGTGAAGCTGAACGTGCTGCTCTCGGAGCTACCGAATTTCACGGCTCGGCCGGGAGCGAATGAGCCGCATCATTACGGGCAGATCAACGCCCCGCTGACGCGAGCGGAGTGGAAGACGGGCTACTCAGCGGCGCGGCATGGCGACCTGCCGGAGTATCTGTGGTGCGAGCTGTACTTCCAATCGGTGCATGACAGCAGCGTGGCTCCGGCGGGACTGCACACGATGAGCGTCTTTGCACAGTATGTGCCGTACCGTTTCAGAAGCGGAACGTGGGAGACGCGGCGCGCTGATGTGCGGCGGGTGGCGCTGGCCTCCCTGGGGCGATTCTGCTCGAATCTGGATCGGGCCGTGGTGGATGCGCAGGTGCTGGGGCCTCCGGACATCGAGGAGAAGGTGGGGCTGACGGGCGGGCACATTTTCCAGGGAGAATGCCTGCCGAACTACATGTGGGGCCGGCGGCTGACGCCGCGCACGCCGATGCCGGGCGTGTATTTGTGCGGAGCGTGCACGCATCCGGGCGGGAGCGTGATCGGGATCAACGGGCGGAATGCGGCGGCGGCGATTCTGACGGATCTGGAGCGAAAGCACGGACTGGCACATGGGTGAAGCGTCAGCCCGGCCTTTACCAGGACGGCCGCGGCTGAAACGCGCTCTGCGGCTGCGCGATCTGACACTGCTCTACATTGCGACGGCGCTGAGCGTCCGCTGGATTGCGACGGCTGCGGCGGCCGGGCCGGGGACGCTGGTGGTCTGGATCATCGCGCTGCTCGGATTTTTTGTGCCGCTTGCGGCGAGCGTGCTGGAGCTTTCTTCGCGGTATCCGCAGGAAGGCGGGCTGTACGTGTGGGTGCGCGAGGCGTTCGGCGACTTTGCCGGATTCATGGCGGCGTGGACCTACTGGATGTCGAACCTGCCGTACTTTGCGTCGATTTTGTACTTCGGCGCGGGGTCGCTGTTGTTTGCCGCGGGAGCGAGGGGGCGGGCGCTGACGGCGAGCCCAGGGTACTTCATGAGCTTCGCGGTGCTGTGGCTGGCGATCATCACGGTGATCAATATTCGCGGCCTCGACGCGGGCAAGTGGCTGAACAATATTTGCTCGACGGGCGCGTGGCTTTCGGTTGCGCTGCTGGTTGCGCTGGCGGCCGTGTCCGCCTGGCGATTCGGGCCGGCGACGCGCTTTTCGGCAGCGTCGTTTGTGCCCCATCCTTCGTGGAAGAATGCGATCTTCTGGTCAACGATCTTCTTCGCGTACAGCGGGTGCGAGACGGGTTCTTTCATGGGCGATGAAATTGAGAATCCGCGGAGGACGATTCCGCGGGCCTTGCTGCTGAGCGGGGTGGTGCTGGGGTTGAGTTATCTGCTGGGGACGGCGTCGCTGCTGGTGGCGCTGCCCGCGTCACAGGTTTCCGGCGTGGACGGATTGATGCGCGGAACGGAGTCGCTGTGCGCGCAATTGGGACTGCCGTGGGTGCTGGTGGCGGTGATGGCGGCACTGCTGGCGATGAATGCGATCGGCGGCGCGGCTGCGTATCTGTCGTCGACGTCGCGGCTGCCGTTTGTGGCGGGGATCGATCGCTACTTGCCGCCGGTCTTCGGGCGCGTGCATCCGCGGTTTCGAACGCCATGGGTGGCGATTGGGGTTTATGGAGTCGCGGGGATGGTGGTCGCGGCGCTG
>DASYYN010000257.1:0-4282 GCA_035933815.1 Acidobacteriaceae bacterium | reverse complement strand
GGCCGATCGCAAATGGCTGGCGTATGGGGACGGCGGGGACCTGTATATCGCGCAGGCGGACGGGTCGAATCCGCGGAAGGTCGCGACAGGCACGCGGCAGATCGACGGCATTGCGTGGTCGCCGGATGGAACGCATCTGCGGCTGAGCGAGTCGCAGGGTTTTGGCGCGGCGATCGGGGCACATTCCATTTGGGACATTGCGAGCGACGGATCGGGGCTGCACCAGGTGCTGGCAGGCTGGCACAATCCGGCGGACGAGTGCTGCGGGACGTGGACGGCGGATGGGCGCTTCTATTTGTTTCAGTCGGGCGGGCAAATCTGGGTGCTGGGACGCGAGGGCCAGCTTTTCCATCGGCACGTGAGCCCGGTGGCTCTGACGGCGAGCCCGATGACGCTGTCGTCGCCGGTGGTGAGCAGAGACGGCACGAAGCTGTTCGTGGTGGGCGCAACATATCGCGGCGAGCTGATGCGATACGACCCGCGGACGCGGCAGTTTACTCCGTTCCTGAACGGGATTTCGGGAGAATACGTTTCCTTCTCGAAGGATGGGCAGTGGGTGGCGTGGGTTTCCTATCCCGATGGCGTGCTGTGGCGCAGCCGGGTTGACGGTTCGGACCGGCTGCAGCTGACGTCACCGCCGATGCATCCGGCGCTGCCGCGCTGGTCGCCGGACGGGAAGATGCTGGCGTTCTTTACTTTTCCGCAGAGCGCCACCGAGCCGGCGCGGATGTATGAGGTTCCGGCGGAGGGAGGTAGCCCGACGGAGCTGCTGCCGAATGATAAGCACAACCAGCAGGATCCGAACTGGTCTCCGGATGGAACGCGGATCATTTTCTCCGGGGACCAGAACGACGCGGCGCGCGAGGCGGGGAAGCCGACGATCCGGATTTTGGATCTGGCGACGCATCAGGCTTCGTTCGTTCCCGGATCGGATGGATTGTTTTCGCCGCGGTGGTCGCCGGATGGGAATTCGCTGGTGGGGATGCGGGGGGATTCGCGCACGCTGATGCAGTACAGCTTTGCCACGCAGAAATGGACGAAGGTGGCGGAGGGAAATTTTGGCTGGGTGAATTACTCAAGCGACGGCAAGTATCTCTACTCGCTGGACTTCACCGGAGACGGCGAAGTGGTGCGGGTGAATATCGCCGACGGAAAGATTGAGCGTGTGACCGATCTGAAGGGGTTTGTGACGACGGGGCAGTATGGGGGATCGCTCTCTCTGACACCGAACGATGAACCGCTGCTGCTGCGGGATCGCGGGACGCAGGATGTGTATGCGCTGGATTTTACGGAGCGATAAGGCAGGGAACAGGGAATAGGCAGTAGGGAATAGGGTGTAGGGAATAGGGAATAGGGAACAGCGGTCTACTTAAGATGATCGGCATGCGGACGCGTTGGCTCGCTGGTGCAGCGCTGGTGCTTGGCCTGGCAGGACGGTGCGCAGCATCCTGGGCGCAGGCGCTGAACCAGACCTCTGGGCCGTGGGTGATGGAGCGGAGCGGGACGACGGCGGGGCTGCGGGGGATCCATGCGGTGGGCGGCGGGGTGGCTTGGGCCAGCGGGACGAATGGGACGGTATTGCGCACGGAGGATGGCGGGTACGAGTGGCAGAGCTGCGCTGCTCCTGCGGATTCGGCCAAGCTGGATTTTCGGGGTATCTGGGCGTGGGACGCGAACACGGCGATCGTGATGTCGAGCGGGCCGGGGGATGCGTCGCGGCTGTATAAGACCACGGATGGGTGCTCGAGCTGGAAGCTGCTGTTTACGAATCCGGATAAGGATGGGTTTTGGGATGCGGTGGCGTTTGCGGATCGGGACGCCGGGATAGTTCTCGGTGACCCGACCATTAATCACGCTTATGCCCCAAACAATTCCGGAGTGCCGGAGTTCACGATCTTGCGAACCTTTAATGGGGGCCTCTTGTGGCAGCGCGACATGCTGAACATGCGAGAGCTTCGCGCACAGTCCGGCTTCGCCGCTTTTGCAGCAAGCAACAGCGCCCTGGCGATCCTCGATCACCACGCTTGGTTTGGAACTGGCGGCAAGGCCGGCGCATTCGTCTTCGTCGGGGACGCGTATGGGGAGATGCCCCCGCACATGGTTTGTGGCGTTTGTTTTACGGCGCCGAAGAAATATGACACGGTGTGGTTCACAGCGCGGATCCAAGTGGCGCCGTTGTCCGGCGAAAATGACTCGACGGGAATTTTCTCGCTTGCATTTCGTGACCTGCACTATGGGCTGGCTGTCGGCGGAGACTACATGAAGCCAAACGACTCCGCTGGAACGGCGGCGTGGTCGGTAGATGGCGGGAAGACGTGGACGGCGGCGGCGAAGCCTCCTCATGGGTACCGGTCGGCGGTGGCCTGGGATGCGGAGGCGAAGGCTTGGATTGCGGTGGGGACGAATGGGTCGGATATCAGCTATGACGATGGGAAGACGTGGGAGCCACTGGATGACGGGAACTGGAATGCGCTGAGCCTGCCCTGGGTGGTGGGTCCGCAGGGACGGGTCGCGAAGTTGGGGAAGCTGCCGGGGAAGTAACACGCCGACCGAGGGAACTGCGGGCGATTGCGCGCTTTCCCATGTCTCCAAAAACGGGAGAGCCGTTCGACTCCGCGCCCAGGGCGCTCCGCTCAGGCCAGGCTATGGGGCACCCGCCGCCCACTCGAGCCAACAGCAGGCTTGAATGGGGCACCCGGTACCCGGGGTTCGGGGAAGAGCCGGGCCTTCCGGGGCTGAAGCCCCTTTTCTGCGCCGCGTGTTCCACGGCCTGAAGGCCGTGGCTTCGACCGCCGTCCCGCCGGTGGCGGGACACGCTTCGCGTACCACAGGGCTAAGGTCGCGCCTAGTTCTGAAACGGCTCGACGCGGTGAGTGCATCCAGTTTCCCCTGTCGTAAGCACCTGCATTTGCGGGGGTTTGCGGGGTGGGACTGAGGCGTAGAATGAGCCTATAGCCGCTGAGCCGGCGGGCGTTGGCTATGTTTCCGCTGCGATTGGATTTACAGGCGGGAGCCGGTGAACGCCTGGGGCTCGGGCTGCGTCTATTCTCTGCAGTATCTCTCTGCAGTATTCGGGCACGGATCAGGAACACGATTTTTCATGGCTGAATTTGTCATCAAGCTCGCCGATGAGCGCGGGCGTATTCAGGAACAAGTGCAGGCGGCGGCGACTGCCGATGAACTGCGGACGCGTTTCACGCAGGCGGGGTACTACGTCTATTCGGTGAAGCCGCGGGGGATCGTTGGCGGCACGCGGAAGGCGAAGCTCGAAACGTTTCTCATCTTCAACCAGCAGTTCCTGACGCTGGTGAAGGCGGGCCTGCCGATTCTGGGCTCGCTGGAGATGCTGGCGAAGAGCCAGAAGAATCCGGTGTTCTCGCAGCAGCTGCAGAATGTGGCGGCGCGGGTGCGGACGGGCGAGCCGATCTCGTCGGCGTTCGAGGCGCAGGGCGGGTTCCCGCTGATGTACACGACCACGCTGCTGGCGGGCGAGCGGTCGGGGAATCTGGAAGAAGTGCTGGCGCGGTATTTGTCGTTCCAGCGCGTGTCGCTGACATTTCGCAAGAAGTTGCAGTCGTCGCTGATCTACCCGGCGCTGCTGGTGACGCTGGTGATCGCGATGTTCATCTTCATGATCACGTTCGTGGTGCCGCAGTTTGCCAAGTTGTACGACCAGATCGGGACGCAGCTGCCGTCGATCACGCTGGCCATGCTGGCGATTGGGCGCGGGGCGCAGCACTACATTGTGTACATTCTGCCGGCGGTGGCGCTGATTGTCTTCCTGGTGTGGCGGTGGAGCAAGACCGATGCGGGCGCGGAGAAGATCGACAGCATGCGCGTGGCGATGCCGGTGTTTGGGAAGATTTGGCTGAAGTACCAGGTGGCGATGTTCGCGCGCACGCTGTCGACGCTGCTCAGCGGAGGTATTCCGCTGGTGCCGTCGCTGGAGACGGCGGCGCGGTCGATTACGAGCAAGCGGATCAGCAAGGCGGTGTTCTCGTCGGTGACCAGCGTGCGCGAGGGCAAGGGGCTGGCGAAGAGTCTGGATGAGACGAAGGTTTTTCCGGAGCTTTCGACGGAGATGATCGAGGTGGGCGAGTCGACGGGCGCGCTGCCGCAGATGCTGAATTCCGTCTCGGAGTTTTTTGAGGAGGATGTGCAGACGGCGCTGACGGCGGCGCTGGCGCTGATCGAGCCGGCGATTCTGATTGTGATGGGCGTGGTGGTGGTGATCATTCTGATCGCGCTGTATCTGCCTATCTTTTCCATGGGCAGCACGATG
>DASYYN010000254.1:0-9972 GCA_035933815.1 Acidobacteriaceae bacterium | reverse complement strand
TGGGTGATGACGCGGGTTTTGCCCGAGCCGGCGCCGGCCAGGATCAGCACCGCTCCGTCGACGGCTTCGACTGCTTCACGCTGCTGGGGATTGAGTTTGTCGAGGAGATGCTGCAAGGGGTCCGCCCTCTCTATTCTAATCGGTCACTCACGCAGATAATGGGCGGTATGGCGCTGCTGGAGGCGACGGGACTCTCAAAAAGCTACGGCGCGGTGACGGTGGTCGACAACGTCTCGTTCCGCATTGAGCGCGGCAAAACGCTGGGGCTGGTGGGAGAGTCGGGCTCGGGAAAAAGCACGATTGCGCGCATGGTCCTGGGGCTGATTGAGCCGACGGCAGGGACGGTGATGTTTGACGGGCTGCCGATGACGGGAGTCTCGGCGGGCCGGCTGCGGCCGCTGCGGCGGCGCATGCAGCCGGTGTTTCAGGATCCCTATGCGGCGCTGAATCCCCGGATGCGCGTGGAGCAGATCGTGACGGAGCCGCTGGTGATTCACGAACGGCTCAGCGCGCAGGAACGCCGGCGGAGGTGTCGGGAATTGCTGCGGCAGGTGGGGCTCGAGGAATCGGCGATGCGGCGGTTCCCGCATGAATTTTCGGGAGGGCAGCGGCAGCGCATCAACATTGCGCGGGCGCTGGCTCTGCGGCCCGACATGCTGGTGCTGGACGAGCCGGTGTCGGCACTGGACGTGAGCGTGGGGGCGCAGATTGTGAATCTGCTGCGCGATCTGCAGCGGGATTTTGGGCTGACGTATCTGTTTATCTCGCACTCGATGCCGCTGGTGCGGTACTTGTCGACGAACATTGCCGTGCTGCACGGGGGAAAGCTGGTGGAGTTCGGCAGCCGCGACGCGGTGTGCGAGAGGCCGCGCGAGGAGTACACGCGGAATCTGGTGGCAGCGACGCCGGAGATGCGCGTGGACTGACCCATACAATCGAAGCTGTGCATCTGCTCGTTGTCCAGTTCTTCAGGTCGGAAACGTTTCACTACATCTTTTTGGCCGGCGCCGCGCTGCTGGGCGGGCTGGTGAACTCCGTGGCCGGTGGCGGCGGATTCATCGGATTTCCGGCTCTGCTGAAGACGGGGCTGCTTCCCATTGAGGCGAACGCGACCAGCACGGTGGCGCTCTGGCCGGGACAATTCACTTCCATCGCCGGGTATCGCGAGGACCTCAGAAAGAATCGGCGGCTGGTGCTGCCGGTGATGCTGGTGGCCTTTGCGGGCGGTCTGGCCGGTGCAATTACGCTGCTCGAGGGCACACAGCACTCGTTCATGCGGATCGTGCCGTACCTGTTCCTGATGGGCGCGACAGCGTTTGCGTTCAGCGGACCCATCGGAAAAATGGTGCGACGGCGCATGGCCGAGTCCGAAGCGCACCCGGAGCATCATCGGCGGGTCCTGCTGATTCCTCTGCTGCTGGCCCTGCTGGCGATCACGTATTATGTCGGCTATTTCGGCGCCGGCTCGGGTCTGCTGACGATGACGGCGCTGGCGCTGTGCGGGGTGGAACGGATCGCGGAGATCAACGCGCTGAAAACGGTGATCACGACGACCGCCAATGCGGTGGCGTGCGTTACCTTCATCATCGGAGGCGCAGTCGAGTGGCGCTACTGCTGGCTGATGATGATTACCTGCGCCATCGGCGGCTACACAGGCGCGCGCAATGCGCGAAGGATCAGCGACCGGGTTATGCGGCCGATCATTATCGTCGTCGGCTTTACGATTGCGATCTACTTTCTGCTGCACAGGCAGAGCCTATGACGAGCGACAGATCGAGCGGGCTTCGGGCGATGCGAGTCGCGGGAGCGCTGGTGTTGTCGCTGGCGGCGTGGACGGGCGGCTTCGCGCAGCAGAGTTTCGTTGGGTTCGACAAGAACGGCTATCCGGGCGACGATTTGCTTCCGGCGCTGCACCAGACGTTTGCTTTTACCGGTTACTGGCTGAACAATCCGCCGGGGATGCAGAGCAATCCGTGGGCTGGAAAACGCGCGGCTGTGCGGGCTGCGGGGTTTGGCTTTTTGGTGCTGTTCAACGGCAGGCTCGATGCGGAGCTGAAAGGCGGAGATGCCGCCGCGCTGGGACGTGCCGATGCGCAGGAGGCAGTCGCGGCTGCGAAGCGGGAGGACTTTCCGGCGGGCGCGGTGATCTTTCTGGACCAGGAAGAGGGCGGCGCGTTGCTTCCGGAACAGGCGAGCTACATCGGCCGGTGGATCGAGGCGATTGGGAAGTCGCAGTATCGGGCCGGGGTGTACTGCTCCGGAGTGCCGGTGGGCAAAGGCGGCGGAGGCATGTCGACAGCGCAGGATATCGCGCACAGGTTTCCCGCAGCGAAGCTGTGGTTCTGGGATGACCGGTGCCCGCCCGCGCCGGGCTGCACCATTCTGCAGAAGAAATTCAGCGCTGCCGCCAGCGATTTTCCGCGCGCGCTGGTGTGGCAATATGCAAAGTCTCCGCGTGAACCGGAGCTGACCTCGGGCTGCGCTGGATATGCTGCCGACCGGCAATGCTATGCGCCGGGGTTGCCGCAGAGCGCCGCGAGCTTCGTCGACATGGACTGGAGCAGCTCGCCGGATCCGTCGCGAGGGCGTTAGCGATCGCAGCCCGGTAAAATGGGGTGCAATGTCCTCTCCCCGGAGCGTTTCTTCTGATCTGCAACGGATCGACAAGCTGCTCATTGGCGGCGGACTGAGTCCGCGGCGGCAGCGGACGCAGCCCGGCTGGAGCGGGGCGTCGCGCATGTCGGAACGGCACATCGTTCTTCCGCAGGCGGCGCGGCGGATTCGCAAGTCGCAAATCGACGTGGTGCAGGTTGCGGACTGGAAGCGCTGGCCGTGGCTGGTGCATGGATTCAGCACGCGGACCGGCGGCGTGACCACCGTGTATCGGCCGGGGCAGCGCAGCGGGGAACTGGACCTCGGCTTTTCGGCGCGAGACACGCACGAGCATGTGCTGGAGAACCGGCGGCGGTTTCTCGATGCGCTGGGTGCGGATGCGGAGCTGATTACGCTGCGGCAGATTCATTCGTCGCTGATCCATCGGGTGAGCAAGGCGGATGCTGGGCGTCCGCAGCCGGGTAAGGGCGACGGTTTCATGACCGACGAGCCGGCGCTCCTTCTCGGGATTCAGACAGCAGACTGCATCCCGGTGCTGATCGCGGATGTGAAGCGAAAGGCCGTCGCGGCGTTTCACGCGGGGTGGCGGGGAACGCTGAAGCGGATCGTGGAGACTGGCGTGGGGCGGATGCGGCTCGAGTTTCGCAGCCGTCCCGAAGACATGGTGGCCGCGATCGGGCCGGGCATTGGCGGCTGCTGCTACGCGGTGGGTGAGGAAGTGCGCAGCGAGTTTGTCTCGCAGTTCGCGTACGCGGCGGGATTGTTTTTCGAGGTGTCCGATTCGGATCCGATTCGCGAGAGATATCCGCTGCTGTTTCTGACGGCGCGCGCCCCTGGGCACAGCAACCTTGGGCCGTCGCTGCATCTGGATTTGTTCGAGGCGAATCGCCGGCAGCTGATCGATGCGGGGCTGCGGCCGGAGGCGATTACGGTCATCGGCGACTGCACGCGCTGTCAGAACAACCGGTATTTTTCTTATCGCGCCGAGCAGGGATTCACGGGGCGGATGATGAGCGTGGCGGGCGTGCGCCGCGCACGAAGTTAAATCCCCAGGCTTACTGCACCTTGGTTCTGCGGATGCTGAGTACCGGGGACTTTGCCTGGCCGATGAGCCGGTAGACGGTATCGTCGCCGCGAATGGGCCAGAAGCCCGCCTCGCTGGCTAAGCCGAGCACGATCAGGTCGGCTGATACTTCCGCGGAGACGTCGAGCACCTGCTCGACGATGTCGCCAATCTCCACCTGAACACGCGCGTGCGTCCACAGTTCGGCTTCTTCGGGAATGACCCGCTGCAGTTCCGATTTCGTCCAGGCGACGATGCGTTCGAGATCAGGCTGGTTGCGCAGCTCTTCGTTGAGCACGTGCAGCAGCGTGATATCGGCGCGGTAGAACTGCGCCAGGTCGAAGGCAATGCGCGCACTCTCTTCAAATCCCTGGGTGAGAGAGACGGGATGCAGGATGCGCTGCGGAGCGCCGAAGCCCGAGGCTTCGTGCGCATGGGGTCCGATGGTGTAGACGGGGATTTCGGCGGCGCGCAGGATATCGTACGCGACCGAGCCGAGGAGAAAGCGCCGCAGACGTCGGCGGCCGTGAGTGCCGGCTACGATCCGGCCCGCCCCGATATCGCGCGCGGCCTGCGGAATCTGTTCGCGAGGAAAGCCGTGGACCACGAGGACATCGCAGGGGATGCCGCGGTCGCGAATATCTGCAGCCGCAGCTTCGAGGCGCTTTGTGGCTTCGGCGGCCATGGCTGCCGAGTCTTCATAGGGAATGGCACGCGCGTTGAGCGAGAGCGCCTCGCCGGGCGGGATGACGTGGATGAGAGTGAGAGCGGCTCCGCAGGCGCGGCCCTGCGCTACAGCATGGGGGATGAGGTAGTCGAGATCGGTGAGGTCGGTGGCGACCAGAATTTTTTCCGGCACGACCAGAGCGCGAGTGGCCGCGGCGCGGGCGTCGAGGGTTTTCATGACGAAAAACCTCCCTGCTAAGGAGTCTCCTGCTGCGTTGCCGCGGTTCACTGTGACTGCGGGCACAACCCGGTGTGACACGGGTCACCCGCGAAATGCGCTCCAGTGTTGCTTAATAGCTTCATCCCCGGTGGGAGCAGAAAATCCCGCCATGTGACCGCAATCACATACAGGGCAATTTCCCCAGCGATAGGGTCTCTGCGAATCCCCGGATTCTGAACAGAGGCGGAGGGCCGAAATGGCCAGGCAGGGAACAGTATTAGACAGCTGCATGAAGCGCGGTGTGTCGCGCAGGCGCTTCATGGAATTTTGCGGGACGATGGCGGCGACGCTGGCGCTGCCGAAGGGGTACTCGCAGACGATTGCGGGAGCACTGACGCAGAAACGCAAGCCCACCCTGGTGTGGCTGGAGTTTCAGGATTGCGCGGGGAATTCCGAATCGATGCTGCGTTCGATGCACCCGACGGTCGAGGAAGTGGTGCTGGAAACGCTCTCGTGGGAGTACCACGAGACGATCATGGCCGGCTACGGCAAGCATGCGGAAGCAGCGCTGCAGCGCGTCGTGAAAGAAGAGAAGGGCAAGTACCTGGTGGTGGTGGAAGGCTCGATACCGATGGCGGAGGACGGCATCTACTGCACCATCGGCGGGCGGACGGCGATCGACATCGCGCGGGAAGTTTGCCGCAACGCGGCGGCGACGATTGCGATCGGCTCGTGCGCGTGGGATGGCGGATTGCCGAGCGCGGGCGTGAATCCGACTGGAGCGCTGGGCGTGCAGGAGGCGGTTCCGGGGCTGACGGTGGTGAACCTGCCCGGCTGTCCGCATAACGCGACGAATACAGCCGCCGTGCTGGTCCACTATCTGACCTTCGGCACACTGCCGGCGATGGATGGTTACAACCGGCCGCTGTTTGCCTACGGGCAGCTGATTCACGATCAATGCGAGCGCCGCGCGCACTACGACGCGGGACGGTTTGTGCAGATCTGGGGCGACGAGGGGCACCGGAAGGGCTGGTGCCTGTTCAAGATGGGCTGCAAGGGCCCGGAGGCGAACTACAACTGCCCGACCGTGCGCTGGAACGGCGGCACCAGCTGGCCGGTAAAGTCCGGACACGGCTGCATCGGGTGCGCGTCGTCGCATTTCTGGGACACGAAGTCGCCCTTCTATGAGCGGCTGCCGCATCCGGCCGGATTCGGCGTGGATGTTACGGCCGGGGAGATTGGCTGGACGGTGGTGGCGGGCGTGGCGGCGGCAACGGCGGCGCACGCGGTCGGGCACGTGGTGCGCGATCACTTCAGTCCGAAGGATGGGGACAGCGCAGTTCACGAAGAAGAAACCGTCACGGCCCATTCAACGGAGGTGAAGTAATGTCCCGCGTCGTCATCGATCCGGTCACACGCATTGAGGGCCACCTCCGCATTGAGACGGAGGTGAACGGAGGCCGCGTCACGGACGCGTGGAGCTCCGGCACTATGTTCCGCGGGATCGAGCTGATCCTGCGCGGACGGGATCCGCGCGAGGCGTGGATCTGGGCGCAGCGTATCTGTGGCGTATGCACAACGGTGCACGCGCTGGCATCGGTGCGCGCGGTTGAGAACGCTCTGAACATCGAGGTTCCCGCCAACGCGCAACTGGTTCGCAACATCATCGCGGGGTCGCAAAACGTTCAGGACCACGTGGTGCACTTCTATCACCTTCATGCGCTCGACTGGGTCGATGTGACCTTAGCCTTGAAGGCCGATCCGGCAAAGACTTCGCAGTTGGCGCAGTCGATCTCGGAATGGCCGAAGTCGAGCACAACGTATTTCAAGGGAGTCCAGGACCGCGTCAAGGCCCTTGTGGCTAGCCGGCAGTTGAGCCTCTTTAGCAGCGGTGACTGGGGACACCCTGCTTACCAACTGCCGCCGGAAGCGAACCTGCTTGCTGTCGCGCATTACATTGAGGCGCTTGATATGCAGCGGGAGTTTATTCGCATCCACGCGGTCCTGGGCGGTAAAAATCCACACCTGCAGACGTTCCTTGTAGGTGGGATGACTACCGCAATCGACGGCAACGAGCCGGAAGCAGTCATTAATCCGGAGCGGATCACGCTCTTTAATGAGCTTGCGGCTCGTGCCAGAGAATTCGTCCAGCAGGTCTACATTCCCGATGTGCTGGCCGTCGCTTCCTTCTACAAGGAATGGTTCGGCTACGGCGAAGGCCTCGGCAACTTCATGGCGTACGGCGATCTGCCGGCGGGCAGCATCAACGATCCGGCGGGATTCTTCTACCCGCGCGGCGTGATCCTGAACCGCGATCTTTCGACGGTGCACCCGCTCGACCCGGGCAAGATCTCCGAATACGTGACGCACTCCTGGTACGAGTACTCCGTGGGCGACGGCGCGAGCCGCAAGCCGGCGGAGGGTGAGACGAATCCGAAGTACTCCGGGCCGAAGCCGCCGTACGACCATCTCGACACCAACGCGAAGTATTCCTGGCTGAAGGCTCCGCGGTACGACGACAAGCCAATGGAAGTGGGCCCGCTGGCGCGCACGCTGATCGCCTATGCCTCCGGCGACCAGCAGGTGAAGAAGACCGTGGATGGCGTTCTCGCGAAATTCAATGCGCCGCCGACGGCGCTGTTCTCGACGCTGGGCAGGATTGCCGCCCGGGCGATCGAAGCCGACCTGGTCGTGCAGAAGCTGCCGGACTGGATTGCGCAGCTGGACAACAACATGGCGCACGGCGATGTGCGGATTCATAACGGCGACATGTGGGATCCGGAGAGCTGGCCGAAGTCCTGCGCCGGGTTTGGGTTAGAAGAAGCGCCACGCGGCTCGCTGGGACACTGGGTGGAGATCGAGAACAAGAAGATCGTGAACTATCAGGCGATCGTTCCCTCCACGTGGAATGCCGGACCGCGCGATGCGCACGGGCAGCGCGGAGCGTACGAGGCTGCGCTGATCAACACGCCGATCGCCGATCCGGAGCGCCCACTGGAGGTGCTGCGCACAGTGCACAGCTTCGATCCGTGCCTGGCCTGCGCGGTACACGTTGTCGACGCCAACGGAAACAGGTATGGCCGCGAGATTGTGACCACGCCGGAGCCGGAGACTGCTGAAGTTGGTCTGGGAGGCTACTAATGGCCACCATCGTTCGACCGCTTCCGAAAACGCACGCAGCGGCGCGCGAAGAGCATCTGGTGCCCGTGTACGTGTGGGAGCTGCCTGTTCGGCTCAGCCACTGGGGAATCGTGGCTGCGGTGACGGTGCTGACGTGGACCGGACTCTACATGAATCACCCGTTCCTCATCTTTCCGCACAAGACGGCGTGGACGATGGGCACCGTGCGGTTCATCCACGAACTGGCCGGGTTTGAGCTGATCGGCGCGCTGATCGTGCGCTTTTACTGGTTCTTCGCGGGCAATCACTGGGCACGCTGGCGGCAGTTCCTGCCCCTGACGCGCCGGCAGTGGCACAGCCTGAAGCAGATGGTGCGGTACTACAGCTTCCAGCAGCGGAAGCCCTTCGAGCAGATCGGGCATAACACGCTGGCCGGGCTGACCTACATCATTGTCTATTTCATGATCGCGGCGGAGTGCGTTTCGGGGCTGGTGCTGTTTGGGACGGTGGAAGGCTCGCCCACGCTGAAGTTCTTCGTGGGATGGATTCCTCGGCTCATCGAGATCCAGTGGATTCGGATGGTCCATTTCCTGTTCATGTTCTTCCTGATGGGCTTCTTTATTCACCACGTGTACAGCGCGGTGCTGGTAGCAATGACGGAACGCAACGCGGAAATGGAAAGCATCTTCAGCGGCTACAAGTTTGTGGACGACGAGACGATCGACCAGGAGCTGGAAATCGCGCACCTCGAGCCAAGGCACCTGTTCAAGCCGCGCAGAATCCATCGCAACCGGACGTGGGACAGATGAACGCGCCGCGGATTGCCATCGTCGGCCTCGGCAACCTGATGCGCACCGACGATGCGGTGGGGATGCTGGCGCTGGAGCGGCTGAAGGTCGACTTCCAGGTGCCGCGCGGCGTGAAGCTGATCGAGGGCGGCACGCTGGGGCTGGACTTGATTTATCCGCTGCACGGCATCACGCATCTGCTGGCGATTGACGCTATCGATGCGGGCGAAGAACCGGGGACGATTCTGCGTTTCGCGGGCGACGGCATTGCCAATATGCCCGCTTCGAAGAGCGTACATCTGCTCGGCTTCTCGGATCTGATTGGCGCGATGCGGCTGACCGGGGATGCTCCGGAAGAGGTGGTGGTGCTCGGCGTCCAGCCTCACAGGATCGCATGGGGTACCGAGTTAACGGGTCCGGTTCAGCGAGCTTTGCCGCGGCTGATCCAGGCCGCACTGGACCAGGTTTCGGAATGGGCACGAGAGCCCGCGAAGGTGGAGCAGGCGCCGCTGAGGCAGTGGCAGGCAGCGGCGAGCGCAGGATAGCAAGCAGGGAACGCACAACAATCCCGCCCCAGAGGGATTCATGATCAACGAAGAGAAGAGCGCCGGATTGTGCCGGAGGCATGGGTAATGCACGAAGTGGGCATTGCCATGTCGGTGCTGGAAGCGGGACGGCGCGAGCTGGAGCGGCGGCCGGGAAGCACGCTGGTGTCGATTGGCGTGCGCGTGGGCGTGCTCTCCGGCGTGGACGTCGAGGCGTTGCGCTTCGCATTCAGCTGCATCGTGGCGGGCACCGAGGACGAAGGTGTCGCGTTTGTCGCGGAGTCCTGCCCGCGCATAAACCGCTGCGAGGCGTGCGGAAGGGAATTTCAGTCGCCGGAGGCATCGCCGTTTGTGGACGCGCCGTGCCCCGATTGCGGCAGCGTGCGAACAACATTTGCCAGCGGCGACCAGCTCGACCTGGCGTTTGTCGAGATTGAGGAGAAAGCGTCATGACCGTCATCCCCGTCGAAAAGAAAGTGCTCAACGAGAACCAGCGTATCGCCCTGGATCTGCGGCGGCGCTTCGAGGAGAACAACGTCCTCTGCCTGAACTTCATCAGCTCGCCGGGATCCGGCAAGACGACGCTGCTCGAGAAGACGCTGGCGGGGTTCGCACCGGAGGAGCGGGTCGCGGTGCTGACCGGCGATCTGCAGACGGAGAACGATGCGAAGCGGCTGGCGCGCTATGGATTCCCGGTGCAGCAGATCGTCACCGGCGGCGTGTGCCATCTGGACGGCAAGATGATCGAGCGCGCGCTGGAATTGTGGCCGGTGGAGACGCTCGAGCTGTTGTTCATCGAGAACGTCGGCAACCTGGTGTGCCCGGCGAGTTATGACCTGGGCGAGGAAGCGAAGATCGTGCTGCTGAGCGTGACGGAAGGCGAAGATAAGCCGCTGAAGTACCCGTCTATCTTTCACAAGTCGTCGCTGCTGATTCTGACCAAGACCGATCTGCTTC
>DASYYN010000242.1:0-10480 GCA_035933815.1 Acidobacteriaceae bacterium | reverse complement strand
CTGCACCGTATGGGCGACACCATCATGATGAAGCGCTCCGCCATGTTCCTCATCGTCATCATCGTGCTGGCCGCCGTGCGCTTCCTCGCCCGCGGATACTTCGACAAGCTCCTGACCGTCCCGCAGACCGGCGCCCTGTTCTTCATCCTCGCCTTCGGGATGATCCTGCGCTGGCGGGTGAACATGCTCTTCCAATACCGCTCGCTGACTGCGCGGAACGGCACCCTGGCTCCCGCAGGCCAGCAGTAAGCTTTCTGCTTTCAATTACTTGCCGTATACCCCCTCGTTTTCGAGGTTCCGGCGCGGCTTTCAAATGGGGATGGGCTGTGTTGCGCTCCAGCCTGGTCTTCAGTCCCACCCGATATGCACGCCTTGTTTGCTGATCGTGATGCTGGGCGGCTTCCTGCCGGTCAGCAGGTGGAGCGTCTCGAACCCCCCGGTCAGCGCCAGCAGCGCGCCACCGGCTACCATGAGGCCGAGTTTGCTGGTCGGGTCTGGATCGACAAAGGCCAGCACCACCATGGTCGCCCCGAACACCGTCATCCCTCCGGCAATCGATACGGCCGTCCATTGCCGCGGCGTCAGCCGGCCGGAGAGACCCATCTGCAGCAGCGACTGCTGTGCCGGATCGATGCCCACCTGGGCATCGTCGATCAGTTCCACCGCCGCATGCTCGCGGTAGGCCCTGGTCAGCCGCGCCAGCCAGTCCTTCTCCGAGGTCCGGATGGTCGTGGTGGTCGCCAGCGCTGCCGGTTGATGGTCGGAATCAGCCATGTGCATTCAGTGTAGTGCGACTCGGCAATCCTGTTTACGATCGCCGTCGGCACTGTGAGGCATGTCACAGGAGGAACAGGCCGGCTCCGGCCATACTGGGTCCACGTCGAGAAGGCGGAGAGGCTGGCTCTGGTGTTTACCGTTGCCCTGATGCAGAAACTGCTGGAGATTCAGCGTCGTGCCGGCTCGGACGACGGCACGACGGTGCGGGCATTGGCGCTCGAGGCTCAGGACGACCTGCTGGAACTGGAACGATCGATGATCGCTGCCCTGGCCGACAACGACGAACTCCGGCGCCGGATGGAGCAATGCGAGCAGCTGCGCGACCGCGACCAGCTCAGGGCTCTGCGCGCCGGCTGAAGGCAGTAAAAGGAAACGAACTCCCCCATGCAGGAAAGAATCAAAGCGTTCGTGCGCGATGCCTCCCGGGTCTCGGGAGAGCTCGACAAAGTGGGCCGGAGGGATGGCCCCGCGGCTTGCGCCGAGGCCTTCGAAACCGGACAACGGGCCTACGAGGAGCTTCTGGCAAGACACGAATCTCTGGTCCTGCCCCCCGCCGACAACGCCCATATCCAGCTGATTCTGGACGGGATCCGGGCGCGGCTGAGGTTTCTCAGTTAGCGGATAGCAGCCAGCCGATAGCAGCTGGCGAAAAATCAACAACTTGCCGTAGCCCTTCGGGACGAAATCGCTTTGTTTGAGGCACATGCCCCACACCCTCCCGGGTTCTGGCTCAGGTCTGGCGGCGCTAGCTTAGGTACGACCGGATCAGCGGGTCGTCCGAGTGGACCAGCTGGGCCGTGGTGCCGTCGAAGACCAGCTTGCCCTGGTAGAGCATGAGGAAGCTGGTGTGCGGGTCGATCTGCCTGGGCGGTAGCGGCTCCATCTCGTTCTTCAACCGGCTGAAGCGGTGGGTGGCCAGGACGAAGGCGTCCTGCAGCCGGTGCGTGACCACCAGCGACGTGGTGTGCGATACGTCCCGCTGCTTCATGACCAGCTCGATGATCGTGGTCGAAGTGATGGGGTCCAGGCCCGCCGTGGGCGAGTCGTAGAGGATGAGCTTCGGGTTGGTGACGATGGCTCGGGCGATGGCGACGCGTCGCCGCATGCCTCCGGAGAGCTGGCTGGGGAACTTCGACAGGGTGTGCTCGAGCTCGACGAAGCGCAGGGCCTCGGTGACCCGGCGGGTGATCTCCTCTTCGGGCAGGTGCTCCTCGATGAGCCGGTAGCCGACGTTGTCGCGCACGGTGAGCGAGTCGAAGAGAGCGCCCTCCTGGAACACCGTGCCGATGGAGCCGCGGATCTCGAAGAGGTCCTGCTCGCGCATGGCGCTGATTTCGTGGCCGAAGACGAAGATCCGGCCGGAGTCGGGCCGGAGGAGCCCGTTGCACAGCTTGAGCAGGACGCTCTTGCCGACGCCCGCGGGTCCGAGAAGGATGCGTGTCTCGCCCTGGCGAAGGGTGAACGAAATGCCTTCGAGCACCGGCTCGCGGCCGAAGCCAATGGTGACGTCCTCGAAGACGACAACGGGCTCAGCCTGTGTCGCCGGCGCGACCGGCGGCTGCGGTGGGCCGGCAGTGGGCTGAGGGGAGGGTGAGAAGCCGCCGGTCATCAATTACCTGCCGAAGATGTCGAGCATGAAGCGGATGATGATGAAGTCTGTGGCGATGATGAGCACCGAGGCAACGACGACCGCCTGCGTGGTGGAGCGGCCGACGCCCTGGGTGCCGCCCTTGGTCCTCAATCCGTAGAAGCAGCCGATGGTGGCAAGGATGAAGCCGAAGAAGACGGGCTTGATGAGCCCCTGGATGACGTCAGCGGACTGCAGCGACTGGTAGGCGGTGTGGAAGTACTGGGAGCCATCCTGCCCGAGCATGAAGACGGCGACCAGCCCGCCACCGAGGATGCCTACCGCGTCCGCCAGGATGGTGAGGAAGAAGAGCATGACGACGGTGGCGACGACGCGGGGCATGACCAGCTTCTTGAGCGGATCGGTGCCGAGAGCGCGCATGGCGTCGATCTGCTCGGTGACGATCATCGAGCCCAGTTCGCTGGCCATACCGGAGGCGTTGCGGCCGGAGACCATCAGCGCAGTCACTACCGGGCCTATCTCCTTGATCATGGAGAAGCTGACCAGCTGGCCGGTAAAGGCAGTGGCGCCGAACTGGGTCAGCGTGGAGGCAGACTGCATCGCCAGCGCGCCGCCGAGGAAGAATCCGGTGAGGATGACGATGGGCAGCGAGCCGACGCCGATGAGATCGGCCTGCTGGGCAAGGTCGGCGCCGTAGAACGGCTTCCGGAACAGATTGCCGAGCGCGTGCCCGGAGAGCTGGGCGTACTCCTGAACCGCCAGCGCGCCCCGCTTCGCGGCTGAATCGATGGTGGTCAGAGGCATAGAGTCTGCAGAGTGGATGCGCGCGGGCGGCGATCCGCTCCGAAGTTTGAGCGTAGCACAGGGGTGCGGGGCGGCAGAGCTCGGAGGATTACGCCCGGTTCATCCGAAGCGCTGGAAGTGCTTCCAGAATTCGGGCCACGGCTGGCGCGGCGGTCCGCAGAGGAAGATGTTGGGGTGGCCGCTGCTCTCTTCGTTGTGGAGGCCAAATGGATTCACGGGGCGTCCGGCCAGCCGGCAACCGGTGAAGGTGTCGTCGGCCTCATCGAGGTCCCAGCCGAGGACGATGAGAGTCGTTGGCGGCGGCGAGGGATAACCGCGATACCAGGCGGAGTTGGTGCCACTGATAGGCGGCGGCAGATGGTACGCGGGACCGAGGATCTCGATGGCTCCCGCCTCACCGTAATTGCCGACGAGGATGCCGACATGAGCGCGCTGCTCGGGCGGCAGCGAGTCGCGAATGGAGGCAACGGTCTGCACGATCTGCTCCCAGCCAGTCTCTTCGCGGAGGTCGCCATTGTGGGCGAAGGCGAAGCGCATCAGCGGGCCGCTGGAGGCGATCGGCAGGAGGATGGCGCACATGTACGCTCCGGCGAGGCCGACGGCGGTGAAGAAGACTCCTTCGATCGCGTAGCGCCAGCCGACCCTCAGCTTCGCGAGCCAATGCTCGGCCTGCACGCCGCCCATGGCCATGAGCATGGGGTAGACGCCCGCAGTGTAGTAGCCGCGTCCTTTGGCGAAGAAGAAGAGAGCGACGGTGAGGAAGGCCATCCAGCCGAGCACGCGATAACGGCGGCTGAAGAAGAATCCGAGGAGCCCGGCGAGCCACAGCGGTGCGGAGGCGGAGTTGGTACAGACCCAGAACTGCTGGAGGAGGAAGCCGTCGGTGCGGCCTTCGCCGACGTCGCGCACATGGATGTGGTGCAGGAAGGTGTAGGAGATGAAGTGGTGGTGGACCTGCCAGATCAGATTGGGCAGCGCGATGAGCGTGGTGATGGCGAGCGCGGCGAGGAAGTACGGGCTCAGCAGGTAGCGGCGGGCGCGCGTGAGGAGAAATCCGGCAAGGATGGCCGCGATGTAGAAGACGATGGAGTACTTCGTCATGACGCCGAGCCCGGCGAAGGCGCCGATCGCCAGCCACCAGCGGGGATTTTCTGAGCGCAGGAGGCGGATGACGCAAGCCGCGATGAGCACCCACCAGAGGAAATCGAAGCTGGTGTATTGAAATTCGGTTCCGTTGAAGAGCGGCAGCGGCGAGAGCGCGACGCAGACGGCGGCGGCGATCTGCGCGAGGCGTCCGCCCCCGAGGTCGCGCGCCATGAGGCCGGTGGCGAACAGCGCGATCCATTGCGCGATGACGGAGAAGAGGCGAAGACCAACGAGCGAGAGCCCGAAGAGACTGAGAGCGATGCGCTCGAGGAACGGATCGAGCGGCGGATAGGCGACGTAGCCCCAGTCAAGATGGCGAGCATTGACGAGGAACTCCAGCTCGTCGCGATGAAGGCCGTAGCGGGAATTGGTGAGCAGATGCGCGAGCGCAACGAGGCTGGCGATGGTGACGAGCGCGAGGGTTGCGGTTCGTGGGCGAGCGGGCGCTGAAGCGGGGGTTGCAGCGGGCGCAAGGGTGGGGACGGCGGTGGCTGGGGTCTGCATCGCGTTCCTTTGCAGTGAGGTACGGAGGCGGCGGCGAACCGGTTCCCACTATACCGAAGCGCCGACGGCCGGCCGCAGCGGGTCCTTTCTCCAAATTGCAATAGATTGCCCGTAATCTGAAGGCACGGAGTTTGTAAACGTGGCGATGACGTTTGGCAGGATGGCTGCCAAAATTCCGAGGATCGCGTGCGGGCTGCTGGCCGTCGCGGCGACGAGCGCGTTCGCGCAGGTGCTGCCGAATGCGCCGACGCCGCCAATCAGCGCGGAATCTCTCGCTGCTGGCGCGCCCCAGAAACCGGTGCCCGCACAGCTGCCGACTGCGCAGCAACCCGCTCCGCAGTCAGACCCGCAGCTGACGATGTTCCGGCACAGCCAGACGGCTCCGTACTGGATTTCCGGGCAGGCAAACGTCATTTTCCAGGGGAAGGCGGGGTTTCATTCGCCGTACCAGGGGCCGAACAGCCTCGACAATGCGCAGGAATACAAGACGTCGATGGTGGAGACGCTCTATCTCGGGTATCAGCCTCACCGGCATCTGCGGTACAACACAGATTTCCTGGTCGACCTGGAAAGCGCAGGAGGACGCGGACTGGGCGAGGCGCTCGGGATGGCGGGATTTACGAACCTTGATGTCGTGCGCAATCCCAGCCTGGGCTCTGCTCCATACCTGGCGCGAGGAGAGATTCATCAGACGATCGGGTTGACGGATGAGCTCGTTGAAGCGGATCGCGACCAATTCAATCTGGCGACGCAGGTACCGGCGCGCAGGTTTGAGGTTCGCGTCGGCAAGATGGGGGCGAGCGACAGCATCGATCAGAACGAAGTGGCGAGTGACAGCCATCTTCAGTTCCTGAACTGGACGGTGGACGACAACGGCGCGTGGGATTACGCCGCCGACACGCGCGGCTACACCGTGGGCGGCGTGCTCGAATACGACGACCGCAACTGGAGCGCGCGCTATGGTCTGTTCGCGATGCCAACCATGGCGAACGCGATCACGCTCGACTGGGCCTTCAGCCGCGCGCACGGGCAGAACTGGGAATACGAGCTGCGGCACTCGTTCATCCCCGGGCGGAAGGGCACGACGCGAATCCTGGCCTATGTGAACACCGCGCATATGGGGAATTACCGGCTGGCGGTGCGCGAGTACTTCGAACACATCACGCCGAGGCCGGACATCATCGCAGTGGAGCGATTTGGGACAGCGAAGTACGGCTTTGGCTGGAACAACGAGCAGGAGATCACGGCGAATCTGCGCATTGCTTCACGGTTTGCGTGGAATGATGATCACGAGGAGTCATTCGCTTACACCGAGGTGGGACAAACGGCGCTGGGCGCCGCGGATTATTATGGCGCGCGCTGGCATCGTCCGCTGGACAAGGTCGGCCTGGCAGTGGTGAGCAACGCGATCAAGAAGGATCACCAGAATTATCTGAAGTACGGCGGGCTCGGTTTCCTGCTGGGCGATGGGAGCCTACATTACGGGCGCGAGAACATCGTTGAAGGCTACTACAACGCGCACGCGTGCAAGGGGCTCTTCTTCGCGCTGGACACGCAGCACATCAATGACCCCGGTTATAACCGAGATCGCGGACCGGTGTGGGTGTTCGCGGTCCGCGGGCACATTGATTTTTGAGCGGCGCTGCTGAAGCGCTGGCCCCACGGCCGGCCCGATACGACGAACATCCCATCGCTAATGTGATATTCGTCACAGGGTTCCATCAAACGTTCGTAAGTAACGCCACAAAGGTAGCAGAGACCGTGCCTTATTCCTAAGTTAGCCTGATTCACAGGAAGATAGTTTGAGGGCCAGTGAATGGTTGAGATAGAGGTTTTCTATCATATGGGCGGCGTCATCATGGAAGACGAAAAGAAAAGGCGCCAATGGAAGTATGATCCTCCGGGCTGGTACTTCTGGGGCGGCGTTCATAACGGAGACCGGCAGCTGCATGGCCCGTTTGAATCGCGTGAACTAGCGCAGTACCAGTTGCACTGCGCGATGTGATCAGCGCGAGCATATTACCAGTTCGATTCGCCGACTTCGTCTGAGCTACGAACTTTGTTCTGCGTCTCTCCACCGCCGGCATCCAGCGCGCCATCTTTCCGGCATCCCCTGCGAGACAGCTCCGCAATTGGCTGATACAACGGGTTCGCTGCAAACTGATCCCGCAGTTCACCAGCCTCTGGTGGCGACCCTGCACTGCGCTAGCTGTCCTTGCGATAGAGCAGGTCGCGAATAGCCCGGCGGCGCGCCTCATTGATTTCAGACTGATTGCGAAAATCAGCGGGCGATGACGCCTTCTCGTTCTCTTCCGGCTCACTACAAGCTGGGCAGCGATTGGCAAATCCAGGCTTGCCGGGCTTCAGTTCGAATTCCTCTCCGCAAACGGCACAGATTTTGATTGGGAACGGCATTTTTTCTCATCATAAGACGCACGACCACCGCGTTTGGATTCGGCCGGCGTGCTGCGAAATGTTTTTTTTGATTCGTTGCTCTTCGCAGTCCAGATTTCTGCTGGCACAGATCGTTCGCAGCCATTAGTCTGCGTGCATGGGATTTGATCGCAGAGAATTTCTGGCTGTTACGGGGCGCTTCGGCCTCGCCTCCACGCTTTTTCCCGGAGCCCTCTACGCGCTGGCCGCGCAGGCACAGGAGCAGCCTCAGGGCAATGGTGCAGCAACGCTGCCGAAGATTACGCCGGAGATGATCGATCAGGCGGCGGCGCTGGCGGACATCACCATTGCGCCCGAATACAAACAGATGATGATGGATGGGCTGAACCAGCAGAGGTCGGATTACGCGCAGATTCGCAAGCTGCACCTGCCGAACAGCGTGGCCCCGGCGTTTGTCTTCGATCCGCTGCCGCCGGGAGCGGCGGTGAATGCGCAGCGCGAGAAGCCGGTCTACAGCAAGGCCCCGGCAGCGATGACTGTGCCGGGAAATCTCGATGACCTGGCGTTTGCTTCGGCAATAGAACTGGGCGATCTGGTGCGTCGGCGCAAAGTTTCAGCGACGAACCTGACGCAGATGTACCTGGCGCGCCTGAAGCGGTACGATCCGCTGCTGCATTTTGTGATCACGGTGACTGAGGAGCGCGCGCTGACCCAGGCGCGCGAAGCCGATGCGGAGATTGCGCGCGGGCACTATCGGGGTCCGCTGCACGGGCTGCCGTGGGGCGCCAAAGATCTGCTCGCCGTGAAGGGTTACCCGACGACGTGGGGGGCGGGAGGATTCGACAAGCAGACGATCGACGAGGACGCGACGGTGGTGAAGCGTCTGGATGCGGCCGGAGCGATCCTGGTGGCGAAGCTGACGCTGGGCGCGCTGGCCATGGGCGACAAGTGGTTCGGCGGACGCACGCGGAATCCGTGGAATCCGAAGCAGGGGTCCAGCGGATCGTCTGCGGGTCCGGCGTCGGCGACATCCGCAGGGTGCGTGGCGTTTTCGGTCGGGTCGGAGACGCTGGGGTCGATCAGCTCGCCTTCGACGCGCTGCGGGGTAACGGGATTGCGGCCGACGTTCGGGTTTGTCCCGCGCACGGGCGCGATGGCGCTGAGCTGGACCATGGACAAGCTGGGGCCGATCTGCAGGAGCGTAGAGGATTGCGCCGCAGTACTGGAGGCGATCTACGGGCCGGATGGGCAGGACCTTTCCGTGCGCAATGCGGCGTTCAACTGGAATGCCGATCTGGACTGGAAGGCACTGCGCGTTGGGTATCTGAAGGCGGGATTCGAGCCGGACCAGCCGCCTCCGGCGCAGAAACCGGCGGCGACCGAGGAGACGGCCGAGCAGAAGAAACAACGCGAGCGGCGCGAGCGTATGCGCGAGGCGTATCGCGCACGTCGCGCATACGACCGCAAATACGATGTGGCGGCACTGGACAAGCTGCGCTCGATGGGCGTGAATCTGATCCCGCTTGACTTGCCAAAGCTGCCGTTTGGCGCGATGACACCGCTGCTGACGGCGGAGGCTGCGGCGGCATTCGACGAGCTGACCTCGACAGGACGCGACAAGCTCCTCACCGAGCAGGGGCCGGAGGACTGGCCGAATTCGTTTCGGGTGGCACGGTTTTATCCGGCGGTGGAATACATTCAGGCGAATCGCGTGCGGACGCTGGCCATCGAGCAAATGTCTAAGCTGTTCGAGCAGGCGGACGTCATTGTGGCATCAACGAACAGCGAGCAACTGGTGGCTACGAACCTGACTGGGCATCCGGCGGTGATTGTGCCGAACGGATTGCGCGGGAGCGATGCGCCGACTCCGCCAGCGGTGGACACCGGGGACGACGATCAGATTGGTGGGCCGGGAACGCCGGTGAGCATCACGTTCCTGGGCGCGCATTATCAGGACGCGAAGCTCTGCGCGTTTGCGCGGGCGTACCAGCAGGCAACGGGGTTCGAGAAGCTGCATCCGAAGCTGCCGAGCTAAACGTGGTTTGGGGTGTGGTGGAATCGCGGAGTTGGCGGGCTCCGCGATTTTCTGCATCTTACTGAAGTGCACGCACGCTTCTGCAACTACCACCCTGGGGCCCTTCACTCCTGATGTCACCCGTCAAACGCAAACGTTCCTTTGCAATCAAACCTTCTCCTGACGTCGCTGCCGCTGCTAAAAAGCTGCTCGGCTTCGAATCGCTGCGGCCCGGCCAGGGGGAGGCGATCCGCTCGCTGCTGCGCGGGCAAGACACGTTGGTTGTGCAACCCACCGGCTACGGCAAGTCCGCCATTTATCAGGTTGCCGGCGCGCTTCTGCCGGGAGCTACGGCCATCGTTTCACCGCTGATTGCGCTGCAGAAGGATCAGGCCGAGGCCATCGACAGCAACGGACTGAAGGATGTTGCTGTCGTCAACTCAACGCTGAGCGCGGGAAAGCAACGAGAAACGCTGGAGCGGATCGAGGGCGGCGAGGTGGACTATATCCTGCTGGCGCCCGAGCAACTGAAAAGACCGGAGACGCTGGAACGACTGCAGGAGGCGGTCGTTTCTTTGTTTGCCGTCGACGAGGCGCACTGCATCAGCCAGTGGGGGCATGATTTTCGCCCTGATTATCTGGATCTGGCGCAGGCCGTCACGGCACTTGGGCATCCCCCGGTGCTGGCGATAACGGCAACGGCGTCTGCCGCGGTGCGTGACGACATCATTCAGCGACTTGGGCTGCGGGAACCGCGCGTCATCGTGCATAGGTTCGACCGCCCGAATATCTCGCTGCGCGTGGACGTATTCACCACACCCGAGGAGAAATTCGAGGCGCTGCTGCGCCGGGTCGAGTTTGCCGACAAGCCGGGGATTATCTACGTGTCCACGCACAAAGCGGTCGAGTCGCTCGCAGCGGAGTTGAATGCGCGCGGCGTAAAGGCTGTTGGCTATCACGGCGGAATGAAAGCGAAGGATCGCGACGCCATTCAAAATGCGTTTATGCATGGCGAGACGCCGGTGATTGTCGCGACGAATGCGTTTGGCATGGGAGTGGACAAGCCGGATATTCGATTTGTGTATCACGCCGATCCGAGCGACTCGCTGGATGCGTACTACCAGGAGATCGGACGCGCAGGACGCGACGGCAAGCCGGCCGAGGCGGTGCTCTTCTATCGGGCTCAGGACATCAGCGCGCAGCGGTACAAAACCGGCAGCGGAAATATCAAGACGGCGGAGATGGAAGCCGTC
>DASYYN010000218.1:0-5359 GCA_035933815.1 Acidobacteriaceae bacterium | reverse complement strand
CGCTCCTTAGTCGAGGTGCGAGAGCTGCCGGAAGAGGGCAAAGCGGTCCTCGATTTCGCTCTTGTCAAGATTCTGCAGTCGCTCCGTGCCGAAGCGCTCCACAGCAAACGATCCCATCACCGAGCCGTAGAACATCGCGCGGCGGAACACTGCCGGCGTGAGCGCCGCCTGCGAGGCGATGTAGCCGAAGAAGCCGCCGGCAAACGAATCTCCCGCTCCCGTCGGATCGACCACCGCATCCAGCGGCAGCGCCGGCGCGCGGAACGGCCCGGACTTGTGCTTGCTGCCAAACGAAGCATCACCGAAGAACGCTGTCGCGCCATATTCGCCGTGCTTCACCACAAGCGACTTCGGCCCCATCGCCAGCACTTTGCGCGCCGCCACCACCAGGTTGGATTCCTTCGCCAGCATCTTCACCTCGCCGTCATTAATCAGCAGCGCATCCAGATGGCGCAGCACGCGCGCAAGGTTCTCGGCGTGGTCTTTGATCCAGTAATTCATGGTGTCGCCGCAGACCATCTTCACGTGCGGCATCTTGCTGCGTACGTCCGCCTGCAACACCGGATCGATGTTGGCCAGGAAAAGGTATTCGCTGTCTCTGTACGCCTCAGGAATTTTCGGCGAGAAGCTCTGGAAGACGTTCAGCTCTGTGTCGAGCGTCTGCGCCTCGTTCAGGTTCTTCATGTACGACCCGCGCCAGAAAAAGCTCTTGCCCGGCACATGCTCGATGCCGCGTGTGTCGACACCGCGGCGCGTGAGCACGCCTTCTTCTTCAGCCCCGAAGTCTTCGCCGACCACGCCGATCACCCGCACTTGCGTGAAGTAGCTTGCAGCCAGCGAGAAGTACGTAGCTGCGCCGCCGAGACAGCGTTCGCGGCGGCCGGAGGGAGTTTCAATACCATCAAAAGCGACACTGCCAACAACAAGAATCGCCAAGCAGCAGACCTTCCTTAGTTGAGATACTTTCCCAGCAGCAGATCGAGCTTCTCTCGCGTGCGGGCCGGAATTGCATCGCGGCTGGTGAGCACAGCATATTGGAGCGCCGACTTGCAACCGCAGTTCCGTTCCCTCGGCATCGCCGCTACCGCCGCCCTGATCACGCGACAGGCGTTCGCGGCATTCTGGTTCAGCACGGCGACGATCTGCTCCACCGTCACGTCGTCATGGCCTTCGCGCCAGCAGTCGTAGTCCGTCACCATGGCAGCGGTGGCGTAGCAAATCTCCGCTTCGCGTGCGAGCTTCGCCTCCTGCAGATTCGTCATGCCGATCACGTCGGCGCCCCAGCTGCGGTATAAATTCGACTCGGCGCGCGTCGAGAACTGCGGGCCCTCCATGCAGACGTAGGTGCCTTTCGCCTTCGCCGTCACGCCCTCCGATCCGCAGGCCTCGGTGATCACCCGCGCCACGCTCGCGCACACGGGATCCCCAAACGCCACGTGACCGACAATGCCGTCTCCGAAAAATGTGGCCACGCGCGCGAAGGTGCGGTCGATGAATTGGTCGGGGATGACGAAGTGCCCCGGCGCGTGCTCCTCTTTGAGCGATCCCACGGCAGACAGCGACAGGATGCGCTCCACGCCGAGTTTCTTCATCGCATAAATATTCGCGCGAAAGGGCAATTCCGTTGGCAGAAGGCGATGTCCGCGTCCGTGCCGCGCAAGGAAGGCCACTTTGCGGCCCTCCAGTTCGCCAACAACAAATGCGTCGCTGGGATCGCCAAAAGGAGTCGAGATGCGCTCCTCGTGCACGTTGGCCAGTCCGGGCATGGAATACAGTCCGCTGCCCCCAATAATGCCGATTTCTGCCTGTTGCAAAGGGACTCCCTAAGCCACCGCGTTCAAATTGTCAGCAAGGGATCAGTATAAATGGCAGCAATCCGCAGTCGGCGAGCACAGGGTCAGGCGAATCGACCCGGTTGACAGGACGACACACGGTTTGGCAGCTGGCAACGGGCAGCTGGCAGCTGGCCGCTGCGTCAGTGCCGCGGCAGCGCCGCCTTCATCACGCCACAGCCGGCCATGAAGTGCACCATGCTGCCGGTAAGATCCGCTGAGGGCACGTGCAGCGAAGCAACCGCATTGTCGCCGCCCTGCTGCGCGCCCAGCATCAGCAGTTGCAGCTTGCGCGCCGTTGTCAGATCGAAGCTCTCGCTCACAAATACATCATTGCCGCTGGTGACGATCAGCGCCGGCCCCTCATTGGTCTGGTACACCTGCTCGTTGGGACTCGTCTCGGCATTCGTGTCCCGGGTCACCTTCGTGTATTTCTTCCCGAGCTCGTTCGCGTACATCTTCACAAAATCTGCCGCGGCATCGGGCGATTTCCACTGCGACAGGTACAGCAATGCGACAGACGCGGTGGAATCCTTGTCGGGCGCATCTTTCCGTTGCGCGGCGTAGTAGATGCCGCCATCCCAGGCGGGCGTCAGCTCGGCAGCGGCCTGATCACCACCGAAAAGCTTCGCGAGAATCCGGACGTCCAGCTCACCCATCACGCCGATGTCGTACGGATCCCAGGCAGCTCCGATGACCGGGTGAATGTCGGGCATGTGCAGCAGTGGCACCTTCGCATGATGCTCCCATGCGCGCGGGTTCATGATCTCGTAGCTGGTGTCTGGCGGCCGGTTAAGCACGCCCGCGTACGCGGCGGCCGGATCCTTGTCATCCGCCATCACCGTAGCCTCAAACTTCAGTCCATCTTTGTACGGAAACAGCAGCGACTCCTGCAGCAGAAGAGGCGCGCGGTCCAGCACGGGAGAATCTCCACTGTCCGCCAGATTGTTCACCAGGCCCTCAATCAGCTCCGGAGCGGTGCGCAGGCTGATGTGCTTCGGCGCCAGGCTGTAGTCCACGAACACCGCCATGGCCTGCCCTTCGAGGACCGCTTCCCGAGCCGTATCGTCCTCATCGGTCGAGACGTGCTTCACATCCTCGGCGTAGTTATGCGAGATGTCGTCGCTGGTCTGGTTCTCCCATTTGTCCAGATTCACCATCTGGTCCTGCAACGCATGCGTCAGCTCGTGGGCCAGCACCGGCTTCTGCGAGTCCGGATCGATCCAGTCCAGCAGGTTCACGGTTTTCGTCTTGCTGTCGTAAAACGCAGCGATCTGCTCGTCCAGCAGTGTCACCATGAAGCTCTTCAGCTGAAAATCCGGGTCGATCAGGCCGAATTTCTTCAGCACGATCTCCGAGCGCTCCATGCGCTTCGCGTCTTTGTCGTCGTTCAGCTTGGTGACCAGATACTTTTCAACGTCCGCCCGCGTCGTGAGCTTCGACTTCACCGCATGTTTGATCGGCAAGTCGGTGTCCGTCGACGCAAACTGCAGAATCTGCCCAACCGAGGCAAACAGGTCCTTCGCCTGCGCCGGAGTGATGTGGGTCTCCGGCTTCTTATCTGGCTTGGCATCGGGCTTGGCCTGCTGCTGCGACTGCGCCGCCGGCGGAGGCACCTGTGTCCGCGGCGGCTGCGTGGGTGCGGTCTGCGCGCCTGAAACCAGCACAGAAAAGAACGGCAGAGACAGCGTCAAAGCTAACAATTTAGGCGACATTTCCGATCCTCTGATCCTTCCCTGGTCCGTTCGCTGGCCGCTTTTGGCGAACCTGCCCGCAGGCCAGGTCCGCTGCTGCGAGACTATAATTTTTTTGAGGGCTTTGCATGAGCCAGACGTACCAGATTCCTGATGCCGCTGTCTCAGAAACGCCTTTGGCCGCACGCCTTTCCGCCGGGAATCATGCTCTCGAAGTGAAGATGCACCGGGGAGCACAGACGCCGCTCCGCTACGCCGGAAAAACAGCGGAACTGCAGGCTTTGCTGCACGGCGCCGGGGTCTTCGATCTTGGCTACCGCACCACAATTCGTGCCACCGGCAAAGACCGGGTCCGCTGGCTGAACGGCATGATTACCCAGACCGTCAAAGGCCTGAATCCCGGAGAAACCGCCTACACGCTGGTGCTGAATCCGCAGGGGCGCATCCAGGGCGATGCCGATCTCTCCCTGCACGACGACTTTTTGCAGCTCGAAACCGACCGGTCGCAGTCCGAACGCCTCCTGACCCATTTGCGCCGTTACATCATCATGGACGATGTAAAGCTTGAGGAGTTAGACGCATCGAGAACAGCGTTGGGCATCGCCGGCCCGCGCGCGGCGCAGATTCTCGAATCGCTGGGCGCTCTGCCGCCGGAGCAGGGGAAATTCCAGAACGGGACCGTCGCAGGCATCGAGGTCACAGTTTCCGGGACGTTCAGCCCCGTCGTGCCGCGGTTTGAAATCCACGTCGCCTCCGACGATGTGCTGCCCCTTTGGAATGCCCTCATCGGCGCCGGAGCGACGCCCTGCGGCCTCGAGGCTATGGAAGACCTTCGCGTCATCGAAGGCGTCCCCGCGTATGACATCGACTTCAGCGACAAGCATCTGCCGCAGGAGACGAATCTCATGCGCGCCGTGAATTTCACCAAGGGTTGCTACATCGGGCAGGAGATTGTCGAGCGCATCCGGGCGCGAGCAACGGTGCACCGCAGCCTCCTCCAGTTCGAACTCGAAGGGGCCGCGCCGAACGCCGGTCCCGGACAACCGGTTGAGATCCGCGCCGGCGACGCCGCGGTTGGCGAACTCACCAGCGTGGCGCGTTTCGATCTGCCGGAATTCAGCAAAACACTGGCCCTGGGCGTTGTTCGTCTCGAGGCGCTGGAAAAAACAGCGTCGCAACCCCTCCGCTATCAGGAGGGTCAGGCGATTCCCCTCGAGCGCCCTCCAGCCATCGCACATCCCTGACCCCAGACAGGAGAAACATCAAAGCTATGGACGACAAACAAACTGGATTCACTGTGACTGATCGCCGGAAATTTACTTTAGACGGCGAGTTGCGCGACGACGCGCCCCCGGAGCAGAAGCCGGAGCAGCAGCAGGAGTACAAGCCTGCTCAGTCCTCATCGGAAAAAGTCGTGACCATGCCGTCCCCTGCGGAACGCGAGCCCGAGCCGGAGCAGGAAGCGCTTTCCGAAGAAGAGATGCCGCAGTTCACGGCAAAGGAGTCGGCGGATCAGAACGCGGCGTACAAGGAATCGTCGCGGCAAATCGATGACATGCTGCGCCAGGCCAATCCCGACATGAGCGCGGCAGGACCCATCACCTTCGAGCACGTCATCCAGTCGTTCTATGTCTCGGCCATGCTGGCGATGGGCGCAGGCACCGAGCCTGGGCAGAAGGCGCGTATCGACATTCTGGGAGCGCGTCAGAGCATCGACATGCTCGCCCTCCTGCAGGAGAAGACGAAGGGCAACCTCACCGCCCGCGAAGAAGCGACGCTGCAGAATGTGCTCTTCGAACTGCGCATGATGTTCCTCGAGATCACCAACGCGAT
>DASYYN010000186.1:0-10270 GCA_035933815.1 Acidobacteriaceae bacterium | reverse complement strand
TCCGGACCCGCTCGGCACCAGGAGCCGGCTCAACCGAACGACGGCTGGGAGGAATCCGGCCTGTCGCCTGGGTTGCAGTCGGCCGTCGCCCAGGCGCTTTCCGGCGCGCACCCGCCGCCGATCGGGACTCCAAGTCTCGAGGCGCTTTATGAGCTCCATGATGAGCTACATGCCTGTTGTCTGGATCGTGTGGGCCGGAATTATCACCTTCCTGCTCATCCTTCTGGTCTACCGCTCCAACCTCACCCGTTATGAAGAAGACCAGATCTTCCTGGATGACTCCGGAAGTCACCAGAAGAAAGAGCAGGAAGACCTGCTCGTGAAAGTGCAGAAGATTCAGCCGCTGATCCGGGTCGTCGGGACCGTTACCGGGGTTCTTACCGTCGCCATCATCGGCGTGTATGTTTGGGATGCTCTGCAGCATCTGATGTAATCCGCTTTCAGGGCTCCTCAACTGGGCTCCGGCGCAGAGCCGACAACCTGCGCCGGAGATTGAACCTGTGAAAATCACGCGGGCTGGCATGTCCAATCCAGCCGGGCACAGATGTATTCTTCCTTTCGTGTGCCCTGACTCTAGTTCACCTTCTTCCCGCGATGTGAGCGCCGTTCCCGTAACCCGAACCTGGCGGAGGCTCGCGGCATCTTTCGCCGCCGCGTTGTGCTTCTTTGTCCCGAACTGCCTCGCCCAGGCGACTCCAACATCGCCGTACGAGTTTGTCAATCCTTTGATTGGCACGGCGGGCGGCGGGAACACGTTCCCCGGGGCCACGCTTCCCTTTGGCATGATCCAGTGGAGCCCCGACACGAATGAGAAAGCCTGGTACGACTACAACGCGAAGCGGATTTACGGCTTTTCCTTCACTCATATCTCGGGAGCCGGGTGCCCGCTGTACGGAGACATCCCCGTCCTGCCCTGGACCGGCGATCTGACCGTCAGCCCCCATCAGAACCGCGAGCTTTACACGCAGCCCTTCGATCATTCAAAGGAAACCGCACATCCTGGTTATTACGCCCTCACGCTCGCGAACGGTATCCGGGTCGAGATCACGGTCGCGGATCGAGCCGGCATCGCGCGCTTCACGTTTCCTGAGGGCAGCCCTTCACGTCTGCTGCTGAACGCCGGCGGCAGCGCCAACTCTGATGTCGTGGACAAGAAGCCCAACGACACTGCTCGCGCGAACGATGGCTACACCATCCACATCGATGGAGATAAGGCGGTTTCCGGCCAGGCGCGCGCCGGGAATTTCTGCGGCTCGCCGACACGGTACACGATCTACTTCTCCGCGGAATTTCAGCAGCCGATGCTCCGCAGTACGATGTGGCACGATGACACGATTGACGCCGCAGCCCACGAAGCGAATGCGCATCACGCCGGCGCGCTGCTGGACTTTGGGAATGAGCGTGAGGTGGTAATGAAAGTGGGCCTGTCGTTCGTCAGCGTCGACAAGGCGCGCATCAACCTCAACACGGAAATTGCAGACTGGGACTTCGACGCCGTCCATGCTGCCGCGCAGTCCACGTGGTCGCAGGCGCTGAATCGCATTGAAATTCAGGGAGGCACGCCGGACCAGCGCACCATCTTCTACACCGGCCTGTACCACATGCTGCTTTCGCCGAATCTCTTCAGCGACGCGAATGGCGACTACATCGGATTCGACGGCAAGGTTCACCGCGTGGCCTGCGGAGCGGGAACTTGCCAGCGCGCCCAGTACGCCAACTTCTCCGACTGGGACATCTATCGCGACGTCATTCAGCTGCAGGCGCTGCTCGATCCCACCCGCGCCAGCGACGAAGCGCAGTCGCTGGTGAACGATGCCGAGCAATCCGGATGGCTGCCCCGCTGGCCCTATGCCAACGACAATCCCTACGTCATGGGTGGCGATTCCTCGACGATTCTTCTGGCCGACGCATATGCCTTCGGGGCACGTTCGTTCGACGTCCACGGAGCGCTGCGAGCCATGGTCAAAGGTGCAACGCAGCTCGGCAACGGCATGCATGGACAAGCGGAGCGTCTGTATCTGGCGGATGAACTGAAGCTTGGTTACGTGCCGATCGACCACGATACGCTGGCTGCCTCACGCACCCTGGAGTTTGCCAGCGACGACTTCGCCCTGGCGCAGATGGCCGGTGCGCTCGGCGACAGCCGCGTCCACAACGAGTTCATCCAGCGCGCCGGGAACTGGCAGAAGCTGCTCGATCCGGAGACGCACTGGATTCGGCCGCGGAACTCCAATGGATCCTGGCTCGAGGGCTTCGACGCTGACCGCTCCCTGCCGAAGCGCCCCGACGCGCCGGTCAGCAGCGATCAGGACGGATTCGAAGAGGGCAACAGCTGGCAATACTCCTTCATGATCCCGTTCGACTACGCGCGCCTGATCCCGGCGATGGGCGGTGACCAGGTTGTCGTGCCGCGCCTTGACCGTTTCTTTTCGAAGCTCATCTGCTGGGGCGAGCCGTGCTTCAACATGGCGAACGAGCCGGACTTCGTCGTGCCCTACGCCTACGAGTACACGAACGAGCCGTGGAAGGCGGACGACGTGGTAACGCGCATTGAGCAGCAAACCTTCTCCGCTAAACCAGACGGAATTCCCGGTAACGACGATCTCGGTGCGACCTCCGGCGTTTATGTTTGGAACGCGCTGGGGCTGTACCCTGGTGTTCCGGGTGTCGGAGGATTCTTCCTCGGCACGCCGATGTTTCCGCAGGCCACGATTCATTTCGGAGACGGGCGCTTGCTGATGGTGCGGCGCAGCGGATCCGGCGTTTTCGTGAATGGGGTAGCTCTGAACGGCGAGGCATACAACAAATACTGGCTCCCCCTGGACGACGTGCCGCCACAGAGCACGTCCACATTCCATTTCACCGTGCAGGAGACCGCGCCGACCTCAACGATTCTGCAGCCTCCACCCAGCTTCATCCCGGAGCACTGATTCCCTGCTCCTGACTTCTGCTTATGTGCGGCCGCTACTATCGTCGATCTGACAAGCAACGCATTGCCGAGGCGTTTCGCGTCGGCGTGCCTCCGATCTTCGAAATTCTGCCGTCGATGAACATCACGCCGCAGAGCTTTCAGCCCGTCGTGCGCCTGAGCCGCGATACCAGGGAGCGCGAGATTGCTCTGCTGCGCTGGGGGTTCATCCCATACTGGGCGAAGGACGCGAAGATTGGGCTAAAGACGATCAATGCCCGATCGGAGACCGTAGCCAGCAGCGCGGTCTTCCGAGAGGCGCTGCGGTACCGCCGCTGCCTCATCCCCGCCGATGGCTTCTACGAATGGCAAAAGCTCGACGCGAAGAACAAGCAGCCCTGGGCCTTCGGCTTGCGGGATGGCTCAATGTTTGCCTTTGCCGGACTCTGGGAGCGATGGAAGGACAGGAAAACGGGACAGCCGCTGGAGACCTACACGATCCTCACGACCGATGCGAACGAGGTCACCGCGCCCATTCACGAACGCATGCCGGTCATTGTGACGCCGCGCGATTATGAACGGTGGCTCGCACCCGCAGATCCGGCGCGACTCCCCATCGACCTGCTGCGCCCCAACGCGTCCGAAGAAATGACCGCGTGGAAAGTGGAGTCTCCCGTTGATGCGATCGTCTGATTCGTAAGCAGGTACTTGCCGCCGCTCTCTTTCACGGTGATGAGGCGGTCTTTCCCGGCCAGCGACTCGAGATTGGCCAGCTGATCCTCTTTGGCGAAGATGTAGCAGCGCGACCCGCTCTGCCAAAGTTGCTGGAACTGTTTGTCGTCGATGAAGACGTTGGCAGCGGTGGGCGCGTGGGAGCCGTAAAGCAATCCCATGAATTCGCCGTTGAGGAGCAGCGCCGGGCGATCCGTATAGAAGAACACGGAAGAAAACCAAAAATAGTGATGGTCAACAATCACTGTGCCGTGGGGCGAGCGCTCCAGCGCGGTGATGAGCGGCCGCGAGGAGAGATACGGATCGAACTTGACCATCGCGAGACGGGCCGCCTGGAAAAAGATGACCATCATGACGGCGAGGCCAATATAGGCTGATTTGCGCGAGGCGCGCAGCGTGAACGCGCCTCCGATGAGAAAAGCAGCGGCCGCGAGCCCGAGCGGAAGCCGGAGGTACGCGAAGGAGTCGAGAGTCAGGTCCTCCATGTGTCCAAGCGAAAGCTTGTAAGCAGCGGGATGCGGGGCGAGCGCCGTGGAAATATCTCCGGGCGTCGGCACATGGCGTACGAGGATCAGGATGACGACCGCGGTGAGAGCGGCGAGCCCGCAGACTACCGTGAGCACACGCGTACCGATGCGCAGCGCGCGGCTGTCGAGCGTCATGGCTGAGCCGATAAGTAACGCCACCGCTGGGTAAATCGGCATGGAGTAGTACTCCTGCGTCGTCGAGAAGGTGAAGAACACCATGACGAAGCCGATCCAGCAGAGCGCCATGAGGCGAACTTTTCCGGCGCGATCAATCGGGCGATACGACAGCCGGAACGCTGCGGGGATATAAACGCTCCACGGAAAAAGCCAGATCAGGTTGAAGAGCCAAAACCAGAGCCGCGGAACAGTGTCGTAGTCGCGGGGGTAACGGAGGTTCAGGAACCGCAGCAGCTGCTCGTTGATGAAGAAGAACCAGAAGAAGCCGTGATACTCGCCCGGTACGGCCTTCATCGTGAAGACGAAGTACGGCGGGTTCCGCAGGGTCGCGAGGATGTGCCACGGAGCGGCGATGAGCAGGATGATCAGAATTCCGCTCAACGGGCGCAGTCGCTTCCAGGTGCGCGCGTCCCAAAACTGACGCGTGATCAGCAGGTAAATAAACCCGGCCCCGAGCGGGAAAACAACGCCGATGAGGCTTTTGAGGAGTAAGCCAATGCCCAGGCTGATGGCAAGGATCGCGGCCCACGCGCGGGGATGGGGCTCCTCCTCATCGAGCACGCGCATGAAGGCCCATACTGCCAGGGCGATGGTCAGCGTCTGCGTCACATCAGGAATCAGAATGCGCGTGAAAAGGAACAGGCCGACACACGTCGCAATGCACAGGCCGGCGTAGAAGCCGGCGCGTTTGCCGAATGCCCAAATGCCAAAACCTGCGGTGATGAGAGCCAGCGCGATCGACGAAAACGCCATCGGGATGCGCGCCGCCCAGTCGTGCGCGCCGAAGATCCTGAACGCAACCGCGATCATCCAGTTATTGAGCGGCGGCTTTTCGAGAAAGGGGACGCCGTCCAGGTGCGCAGTGACCCAGTCGCCGGACGTCAGCATGTTGTGGGCGATCTGCGCTTCGACGGAATCGACATCGTCCATGAGAGACGGTGGCGAGAGGATGGTGCCGAGATAGACGGCAGCCGCAAAAAGTCCGACAAAAAGGAAAATTCGACGGGGGCTTAGATTCCAATCGCGAGTGCCGGACTTTTCGACTGCTGGCTCGGCACTGAGCTGATATTCCATCGCTTCATCCAGAGAAACAGGGTCATGAGGCCCCACAGGTGGTAGCCAACGTTCGTGCTGCGGTTCATGTGGAGCTCGACGAGGTTCCAGATCGGGTCGAAGCGGAACAACTCGCCATGCTCGGCCTCCGCCCACTCCAGAGTATCCATCAGGAGGCGCCGCAGCGAGCCGCGGAACCACTCGTGCGCAGGAATATCGAACCCAATCTTCCTGCGCCGTGTAATGGACGAAGGAAGATGCGGTCGCATCAGCTCTTTCAGCAGTAATTTCTGCCGGTTTCCGCGAATCTTGAGGTCGCTCGGCACTGTCGCGGCGAACTCAATGATGCGGTGATCGAGGAACGGCGGTCGTACCTCGACGCTATGGGCCATGCTCATCCGGTCGGACTTCACGAGGATGTCGTCGGCGAGGTAGTACTTCTGATCGAAGGCCAGGTAAGGGGCGATACCATCGCCCGGCAGACTGGCATTCAGCTCGGCGAGGATTTCGAGCAGGCTTCCCGGGAGCGGCTGCGTGAGCAGCGCGGCTTTTTCAGATTCGGAGAAAGTACCATTCCAGAAGACGTGCGCCTGTTCCGCCGGCAGCAGACTTCCCTGCAGCATGCGCTTGAGCTTGTACTCGAGGCTGATCTTCTCGTCCGAGGCCGGCCACAGCATCAGGGCTCTCAGCGCGAGATGAATGGCCGACGGCGGCAAACGCCGGAGCTTCCGCGCAATCCCATTCGCTCGGTACGTGAGATAGCCCCCGAAGACCTCGTCGGCTCCTTCACCGCTGAAGGCAACGGTCACGCTGCGGCGGCAGAGCTTCGAAAGGAACCAGACCGGCAGCGCGCCCGCATCGGCACTCGGCTCGTCGGAGTACCAGGCGAGTTCGTGAATGGCAGCTTCGAGGTCGAGTTCAAAGTTCAGGTCAAGCTGTTCATGATCGGTACCGTAGCGCTGGACGGCATCGCGGATATATGAGGTTTCGTCAAAGCTATGACCATTGAATGAAATGGAGAAGGTCCGCAGCCTTGAGCCCGACGCCTGTGCCGCGTAATGCAGAATGGTGGTGGAATCAACGCCGCCGCTCAGCCAAACACCCAGAGGAACATCGGACATCATGTGCTCGCTGACGGAATCCTGCAGCCGGCGATCGAGTTCCGCTTTCGCTTCATCCAGCGACATCGCCACCGGCGCCATCTCGGGGATTTCCCAATAGAATTCGCGGCGGACACGGCCGTTTTGCCATTCAAGCCATGAGCCCGGCGGCAGCTTCTCGACTCCCTCGACCATGGTCCACGGCGAGGGCACGTAATTGAGCGACAAGTAGGCATCGAGGCCGTCCATGCTGAGGCGGCGCTCGACTTCAGGATGGACCAAAATTCCCTTGAGTTCAGAGCCGAACAGGATGTCGCCCCCGCGCTCGGCTACGTACAGCGGCTTGATGCCCAGGCGGTCGCGGCCCAGGACCAGGCGTTTCTCAGAATTCGTCCAGAGGGCAACGCCGAACATGCCGCGCAGGCGCGAAAAGCAGTCCGTATCCCACTCGAGGAAAGCGTGAAGCACCGTTTCGGTGTCGCAGTGGCTATGGAAGTGATGGCCGCGAGCTTCGAGTTCGGCGCGGATCTGCAGATGGTTGTAGATCTCGCCGTTGAAGACAATAACCGTGTCCCGATCCTCAGAGTAGATCGGCTGGTCGCCCCCGGCGAGATCGATAATCTTCAGCCGAGTCGCACCGAGGCAGCAGTTTGTCGATCGATAAACGCCCTGCTGATCGGGGCCGCGATGCAGCAACGTGTTAGTTGCCTGCGCGATGCGCTCCGGACCTGGATTCCAACTCTTCGTCGTGAATCCGACTATGCCGCACAAATCCTGTCAGCCTCTTTGGAAGTGCCCATGAACCTGGAAACAGGCGAGAGATTCCTGCGTAAATCTTAACATGGCGTTCGGCGCGAGCCCCGATGTAAATGAACGATTTGCAAGGCGAACGCGCCGCAGGAAGCGAACTGAATACGGCGGCCGCCGACTACTCGTATCGGAGCGATTCGATGGGGTCCATGGCTGCAGCGCGATCGGCGGGCACCGTGCCAAAGATGATGCCGACGGCCGCCGACGCCCCTAATCCCACAACCGCAGACCATCCTGACACGGGAACGCGGTAGTTGGTGAAGAAGCGAACTGAAAATGGAATGGCCAAACCGATGATGCTGCCAATGATGCCGCCAAAGAGGGAAACGAAAACGGCCTCCATGAGGAATTGCAGCCGAACCTCCCGAGACGTGGCTCCGAGCGCCTTCCGGATACCGATCTCCCGCGTGCGCGAGCGGACCGTCGCCAGCATGATGTTCATGATGCCGACGCCGCCAACCGCCAGTGTGACCATGGATACCAGAAGCAGCATGATCGTGAGGGCGTTGACCACCTTTCCCGCCATGGTAATGAGCGCTGTCATGGTGGACGGTCGGTAGACGGAATTGGGCAGGTGCCGGGAGTGGATGACAGCGAGAATCTGACTCGCGGCGCTCTCCACGTCGCTCTGATCGCGGATCGTGAAGTAGATTTCGTTCACGTCGTCCGTACCTTTGAAATACCGGCCGACCGAGTACGGGATCAGGATCGTTTCGTCGGAAATTTCCGATTCGCCGAAGGTCTCCACACCCTCTTGAAATGTGCCAATGACGGTGAATGGAATGCCACTGATCTGAAACGTGCGTCCAATCGCCGCGCTGGAACTGCCGAATCGCTCGCGGGCGAAGGGCTCCGTGACATCGGCGACTTTGGCGTGGGTCGATTCATCTTCTTCGTCGAAAAAGCGGCCGTCGATCACCTTGAGATTGCGAACCTTCCGGTAGGGCGGCTCGACTCCAAGGACAAGAACCTGCTTGGTCAGCCCTCCAGTAAAGCTGATCCGCTGATGCATTTCCAGCACGACGGACGAAGCGGCCACGGCCGGGACGCGCTCGATGATCGCTTCTTCATCGTCGTAGCGAAGGAAATCCGTGAGGTTATTCACGACGGAGCTCGATCCGCCGCCCGCGTACGCCACCTCGACGAGATTCGTACCGATCGCCTGAATCTCGCTGAGAATGTACTGCCGGCCCGTGGCAGAGATGGTGACGACCAGGATCACGGAGGCCGTTCCGATCACCATGCCCAGCGCCGTCAGGGCGAAACGCACTTTCGCAGCGCGGAAACTGTCGATCGCCAGGCGAGCAATCTCGCTGAGCATGATCGTCTGTCGTGCGCTGGCGATCGTTCGCTCAAACGAAATGTGGTAATGCTGGCGCTCCGGAGCCATTTCTCTCTTCAGGATGCCACATGGAGGCGCAGGGTTCAGAACGGCAGGAACTTACTTCCGCGGCGGCTTGCGGGCGCCGGATTTTGCTCCCGACAGCGACGCGACCCTCTTTTCCAGCTGGGCGATGCGCTGGCGCAGTTCAGCGGCCTCTGAATCAGGTGCCTCCGTTGCGGCTGCCTGCTCCCCATTTGTGGCCGCAGCTGGCGCCGCTGGCCGTCCCTGCTGGAAAAAGCTGAACGGGTTCATCGCCGGCGACATTGCCCGATAGCTGTCCTGATACAGGTCGAGCATCGCTTTCATATAGCGAAGCGCGGTTTCCTGGCTGGCGCGCCCTGAAGAAACAATCATTTGCCGCAGGAGATCCAGTGGGAAAGAAGAGTCGGGAGTTTTCGCATCCTCAACAATGATTTGAGTAAGGATCAGCCGGGTGATGTCGTTGCCGCTGGCCGCGTCCACCACCCGAACATCGTCGCCGTCCTTCAGAATCTGCGCAACATCCTCGAGATTGACGTAGCGGCTGTTCGTCGCGTCGTAGAGGCGCCGGTTCTCGTACTTTTTGATGAGGACGGTCTTCGGCATGCGGATTTTCATTTTACCGCTTGACAGATTGCGGAGCGGGAGTAGCATGAAGTCGTGCTGCGGTGCAGCATTTCCCGCAGCATGGAAAAGGAGGGGTGGCTATGCCGGTACAAAAGATTAATCGCGAACCGGAAATCATGCCGGATCACGCAGACGTAAACGAGCTTGGCGATGCCATGGCGAAGCTGTTCACCACCGGCGTCAGCCGGATCGCTGAGGTCCAGAAGAAGACCCTTGATATTGCAGTGCAGCAACACACGGAGATGATTAATCTCTGGAAAAAGCTGTATCAGAAGTTCCCCGGCGCTCCCGGACTGTTCCTCATGGACCTGGACCGCACCGGCTTTGAGCGGCTGGCAGAGACGGAGAAAGCGGCCATCGATCTGGTTGTGGAGCAGAGCAAGGCTTTCGGCGATCTGCTGAAGGAACGCACCACGAGCCCGGGTAAGAATGGCGAAACCGTGGTGGAGTTCGCGCAGCAGGGAGTGCAGCGGGCCGTTGCGACCCAGAAGAAGGCGCTGGAGAGCGCCGCGGCGCAGACGAAAGCCTTCTTCCAGGACGCAAAGCAGCATTTCGGCTACGAAGGCAGCCCGGTTGAAGCGGCGGCGGACTCGATCCAGAGGGGCATGAATGCGGTCGTGGACGCCCAGAAGGAACTGCTCGATATGGCCGTCCGGTGACGAAGGTCATCTCCCGGCACAGCCATAAGGCGCACGAAGCATATCCCGCGGGACGGGGCGGGTATATGCTTCGTGTGGCCTGAAGGGAGTACACCATGAGCGAAACCCAGGAAAAGAATTCAGCCGCTGCCGATCCGTTTGAGCCATTTCGCGCGATGCGCGACTCGTACCTGGAAGCGATGGCGAAGAGCATGGTCGACGCGGTGAACAGCGAGGCGTACGCGCAGGCGACCGGAACGATGCTGGAGAGCTATATGGCCGCCGCCGCGCCATTTCGAGAGGCGATGGATAAGTCGATGAAGCAGGCTTTGCAG
>DASYYN010000163.1:0-13605 GCA_035933815.1 Acidobacteriaceae bacterium | reverse complement strand
ACGATTCCGAATCCTTCGTACGATCCAAACGCGACCAGCGGTCCCAACGCCAGCCCGATCATCCGCACTCCGTTTCCCGGTAATAAGATTCCGTCGAGCCGCATCGATCCGGTGGCAGCGAAGATCGCTGCCTATTTCGCGAAGCCAAACAGCAGCTGTTCGGAAGCCCAGCATCTGCTGACCGGCTGCACCAACTATTCCGCTACCACGGCGCTTACCAAGAAGCAGGGCGTGGGCACCGGCCGCATCGACCAGTATTTCGGCCAGAACGATCACGTATCTCTAACGGCGAACGTGGGCGTGCTCTCGGCCACCAACGGCAGCATCGCCTTTGGACAGAGCGGCGTCACGTGGGCGCGTCCGAAGCTCTTCGGCGGAACCTGGACACACACCTTCAGCCCGAGAACGCTGAACCAGGCCACTCTGGGCTACAGCCGCGACCACTTCCTGACGGGCGTGAGCACAGCGTACGGCCCGAACCTCTCCGCCGACGTGGGACTGGCAAACACCGCGCCCAACCCGGCTACCTTCGATCTGCCGAATATCAACTTCGCCAACAGCAACTACTACTCGATCGGCGGCGGTGAGCCGACGACCTATGCGGACAACATCTACCAGGGCGTGGATACGATCACCATGGTGCGCGGACGGCATACGCTGAACTTCGGCGTCGACTTCCGCCGCGCGCAGGTCTTCGAACTGGACAATTACCTCGGAACCGGGTCGATGACCTTCAACGGGGAGTTCACGGCGCTGGTGCCGTCCTTCGCAGGGCAGCAGTATGCCTCTGGCGGCGCCTATTCGGCTACCGCTCCGTATGAGGGGAACGCGCTGGCAGATTTCGTGCTCGGTGAGACTTCATCGGCAACCGGTCCTCCGCCGCTCGGCACGGACAATTACATCCTGTGGGGCAACAACTGGAACCTTTTTTTCCAGGACGATTACCACCCCACCACCCGCCTCACTCTGAATGGCGGCCTGCGCTGGGAGCGTCCGCCAGACTTCCATAGTCCGCATAACGATGGCTATGCATTCAGCACAGCGAAGGGCGGGCAATGGGTGTGGGCGAACTGCGGCTTCTCGCAGCCGTTGCTGGCCGCGGGTGGCAATCCCAATTTCCTGCAGTGCGGAGCGAGCAACACGCTGGTCCCGATCGACAAGAAGGACTTCGCGCCGCGGCTCGGCTTTGCTTATCAGGCGACGGACAAGTTCGTGGTTCGCGGCGGATTTGGCATCTTCTACGGCCTCTACAACCGCTATTACGACGGCACGCAGTTCGACAAAAACATTCTCTACGCCGAGACGGCGGCGAGTTATCCCTCGCCGAGCGGCACGGAAACGCAGTCCAGCGCGGTCATGAAGAATCTGTGGGCGCCACCGGTCAGCTCCGCTCAGCTGTTCCAGACGCCCGGCTGGGAATTCCCCTTCAACCAGACGAACTGGCCTGCAAACCGCAACCCCTATGACGAGCAGTGGGCGCTTGATACCGAGTACTCGCTGAACCCGACGCTCATGATCGATATCGGGTACGTAGGCGACCACGGCGTGCACGAGGAGAGCCAGGACATCATCGGCGCGGCGCGGCCGCCGCGGGTGGCCGGGGATCCGTGCAACTCAACGGTGGATATTTCCCAGGCTTCCTCCAGTTGCCTTTCTGATCCAAACTTCGAGCCCATAGACACGCGCGAGCCATACCCGAACATGCCGCCATATCTTTACGCCAACATCAACGGCTTCCAGTCCAGCTACAACGGGCTGCAGGTGCAGCTGATCGAGCGTAACTACCACGGGCTGATGTTCCACGCGAACTACACCTGGTCCAAGGCGATGGATTTGACGTCGGGGATCAACAACATCTATGGCGAGCCGAACCTCATCCAGGACCCGCAGCACCCGTACCAGGAATACGGCTTGTCCGCTTCGGACGAGACGCATCGCTTCGTCGGCACCTATGTCTACACGGTGCCGAGTCACATCTTCGCGTCGCGGTTGTTGAATGCCGTTGCGGGCGGATGGACGACGAGCGGCATTTACCAGCTGGGCAGCGGCCTGCCGTTCAATGTGTCGTCGCCCGAAACCGATCAGATGGCGGAGTTCTACGGTGGCCGCATCAATGCCAATTCCACCTACCACACGCGCTCCGGCTTCAAGCGGACGCTGACCGAGTACTTCGACACCACAAAGTACTCCAGCCCGCCGCTGGGCCGCTATGGGAACACCAACAAGAGCGTGGAACGCACGCCGTACATCGAAAACCTGGACGCCAGCTTCGGCAAGAACACCCATCTCACCGAGCGAGTGAACCTGCTGATTCGTGCAGACATCTTCAACTTCGGCGGAACATGGCATTCGCCGTATTCGCCAACCGGCCAGAACGGAAACATGTTCCCCCAGGGCAATCTGACGGCGTCGAACTTCGGACAACTCATCAATACCAACTACGGCAACGTCTCGCTGTGGAACCCACACGTGCTGCAGCTGACCGGACAGATCACGTTCTGACCGGCCTTCAGCGTGCAGTAACATGTCCATGCGGTTGCCCGGCACCCGAATGCGGGCTGGGCAGCCGCTTTTGTGCGCAGTAGCGGTACGAATGACCAATGCACGCGGACGGTAACCAGCGCGCAGAATTGGGCGGAAGAACCCATGGACCTCGAAATCTGCGTTGATTCGGTGGAATCGGCCATCGCAGCTGCGCGGGGCGGTGCGCAGCGCGTGGAGCTTTGCTGCGCGCTCGGCGAAGGAGGCATCACGCCCAGCGTGGGGCTGATCCGCGCAGTGCGCGACGCCGTGGACATCGATGTGTTCCTGATGATCCGGCCGCGCGGTGGCGATTTTGTCTACACCGACCGCGAGTTCGCCGTGATGCAGGAAGACGTCATCACGGCCAGGAATCTGGGCGCGAACGGCATCGCCATCGGTATTCTCACGCCGGATGGCGAGATCGACGTGCAGCGGACGCGGTGCCTGGTCGAGCTGGCCCGCCCCATGCAGGTCACCTTTCATCGTGCGTTTGACTTCGTCGCCGATATGGAGCGCGCGCTGGAAGACGTGATTGCTACCGGAGCTGACCGCGTCCTTACCTCAGGCGGTGAGGCCGACGCCGATCACGGGCTGGAGCGCCTGGCCCAATTGCAGCGGCAGGCCGGAAAGCGCATCCGCGTCATGGCCGGGGGCGGTGTCCGCGAAAGCAATGTGCGTGCGCTGGTAGAGCGGACCGGCGTGCGTGAAGTGCATACCTCGCTCAACAATTCCGCCGGTCCGGCTGAGCGCAACGGCAATCCGCTGGCGGGGATCGGCGCGCGCGCCGGAGAAGGCGAGCGCTTCCTCGTCAGTGAAGAGGATGTGCGCCGGATCCATGCCGCCATGGAATCCGTAACGAAATGATTCTCGTCATCCGCTGACGCTCTAGCGTGTCCCGAGCACCGTGCGGAAATAAAAGTGGAAGAAGCGGTCGGAGTCAGAATCGAGGCAGACGTTCGCGTTCGGAGCTCCGCCTTCGACGAGCGTATCGCCGCGGTCGTCCACGCGGATGTGCATCGGCTCGGTTGGGCAGAGCGACGGGTCGAGCACGTATGCGGCAGCCATGGCGTCGAACAGCGTCGGCGTTGGATAGCCCGTGGATTCGGTCCACTGCTGATAGAGCAGCGTCAGCGCGTCGGTCGTACGCGTTCCCTGGCTGAAGAGGAGGCCGCGCAGCACCTCGTCCAGCTTCAGCTGGGTTGAATCCAGCGGCATCATGTAAACCGGCACACCGACGGAGAACAGCGCCTGCGACGCATGCACATCGGAATAGATGTTGTACTCGGGCTGCGGGCCGTGGTCGGGCCGATAGCCGAGGTCGCCGTATCCGCGGTGGATGGACCCGCCCATGATGACCACGCGCTTCAGCTTGCGAAACGTTGTTGGGTCCTTTTCGATCGCGGCCGACACAGTGGTGAATGGCGCGATGGAAACGAGCGTGATCTGGCCCGGGTAGCGGCGGACCTGATCGAGAATGAAGTCTGCGCCGGAGGGCCAGTGCTGCTCCGCACCTCCTTCGGCATAGCGGCGCTGCGAAAACGTGCTGCCGGCGTGGGTCGCCGGACCGGCCGCGATCGGAATCACGGCGTGACCCGTGTCTGAGAGGAAGCGCTCGACCAGCCGCGCGCGGAGATCGGTGTCACCCCAGGCCGTCGTCACACCCAGCAACTGCACGCGCGGACTCGAGAGCAGCAGAGCAAGGGCAAAGGCATCGTCGATGTCGTCGCCGATGTCCGTATCCAGGATGACCTTTTCTGGCCGGGCCGAGCGCTCCGCACTCTGCGCCAGCGCAGCGGGCCAGGAGCGGACGAACAGCGGCAGCAGAATGACTGCCAGAAGCAATTGCGCGAGCTTCGCGTTCACGAGCGCGGTTCTCCGGTGGATTCCTTGCAAGAGCATCTACCGTTCCCCGCGTTTCGGCGACCAGCGAATCCCCGCCGAGAACGTTGGCTGGTAGTACTCCCGCTGGATCATATACTGCGGACTCCCTTCGAAAAAGCCGAAGACCTCGAAGGGTGCTACTACTGATCCCCCGATCGTAACCTGCTGCAGGTCTCCAGCGGGCTCTTACTGCGGGCTTACTTCAGGTGCGAAGCTGCCTTACTGCAAGTGCCGCTGTGCCTTACCGATGTTGGATTGACCATACGTTTTCACCAGGTCCATAAATACATAGTCATGGTCGCTGGCGGGAATGCCGTACCGAACAGCGATGGTGGTTCATACGGGTCCGCGCATTTCCCCCTTGCGCATACTGCTGACATGGAGCTTTCGATATGCTTGCTACTGCCTTGTTCTGGGTTTCTGTGCTTTGTCTTGCAGCGGGGATTGGCGTTGTCCTGCGTGGTTTTTATCTGATGAGCAATGACCGCCGGCTAAGGAGCCAGGATGGCCGTTTAGGTCTTCGGTTCATCTCCCTGGGTTCCGCGATCGTCGTCATCGGTTTGGCCGTAACGTTCCTGAGGATGTGAGGGTTGTCGATTCGAGCCGGAATCGCGGTTAGCCCACCAGCACTTCCGGCTCCTGCTTCTCCGTAGTGGTCAGCACGACCGCAGCGGCGATGATCAGCGCGCCGCCGATCCAGGTGCCGAGGCCCAGGCGGTCGCCGAGCAACTCGACGCCCAGCACCGCGCCGAGCGCCGGCTCAATGTTGAGAAACACGCCGGCCCGCGATGCCGGCACGTGATGGATTCCCCAGTTCCACAGCAGCGTGGCCGCCGCCGTGCACAATAATCCGCTTGCTGCCACAGCAAGCCAAATCTTCCAGCCTACGCCGTGCACCGGAGGCAGCCCGCTGCGCGCGAGCACCCAGATCGCCAGCATCACGGTGCCGGTGAGAATGCCCCACACCGTCACGGCCATGGGCGAATGCCCCTCGCGCATCAGCCGCTGGTTCACGAGAATCCAGCCCAGCGCGAAAAACATCGCCGCAATCACCAGAAGGTCCCCAAACAAATTACCGCCGCCCGTGACGTGGCGGCTGGTGTTGGAGATGATCAGCGCCATCCCCGCCGTCGATCCCGCAAGCGCCAGCCAGCCCTTCACGTCCAGCCGCTCGCCCGCAAACATCGTCGCGCCCACCGCCAGAATCACCGGCATCGTTCCGACCATGAGCGCGGCGTGGCTCACCGTCGTCAGCTTTAGGCCATAGAACTGCACCAGGAACTGCACAGGAATCCCGACAAACGACCCGATCAGCAGCAAACCCCACTGCCTCGGCGAAAAGCGCGGCCTCTCGAGCACAAACAGCAGACCCGCGCACGCAAAAAGAAATCGGTACAGGACGAAGTGATCGACGCTGAGCCGCTGAAACGCAATTTTGCCGAAGAAGAACCCCGTGCTCCAGAAGATTCCGGCAACGGCACAGGCGCCGTAGCCCAGACCGCGGCTTACGCTGCGGCGATGTTCACCAGCCGGAGCCAGGCGCGCAGAGGGCATCGACTGAGAGTGGCTCGTCACTTCGAGTTTCGCCCGGCAGCCAGAGTCCGCCATGCGTCGCTGATAAAAAGCCGGACCGCGGCAATGCCGGCTGCTCCGTTCTCCACGCAGGCCGCTGCATTCTTTTCCGTCACGCCGCCGAGCGCAATTACCGGTGCCGGAGCGGCCACTTCCACCGCCGCACGCAACGCGGCAAGGCCCTGCCCGTTGGCCACGCTCTGCTCCGTCACCTTCTCAAAGACGGGCGAGAAAAGCAGCAGGGAAGCGCCCGCGGCCCGGCGAATCTCGTCCTGAGAATGGCACGCTGCGCTCACGATGGCCTCTTTGCCGGCGCGCTCGTACACCGCATCTGCCGCGCGCACCGCATTGCCCGCCGCGCCGACCAGTTGCGGATTGCCGGAGGGTTCCGCCGTCGCCGGCGTCGTCGGCAGATGCACGCCGTCCGCTCCGGCATCGAGCGCCACCTGCGCCGGCCCGTTCAACAGCACGCGCGTGGCCGCGCCGGTCGCACGCACGGCTTCCACCACGGAGCCGGCCAGCGACTGCAGCTCAGCCAGGGGCAGGTCTTTCTCGCGGATCTGGATGTAGTCCACGCCGCCGCTCGCCCATCCCCGCGCCAACGCGACAAGTCGCTGCCGCCGCTCGGCATCGTCGCCGGGCAGCAGTCTGCGACTCGTAATGGCATAGAGGAGCATCAGACACCAGTAGTGTAAGCGCGAGATGCACGCGGTCGAAGCCCCGGGGTAAGATGGGCACGGGCCCGCTTCCCGTTCCAAATCCCCGAACGCATGGCGAAATACGATCTTCTGGTTATCGGATCAGGTCCTTCCGGTCAGCGCGCTGCGGTTTCTGCGATCAAGAAGGGCAAGAGCGTGGCGCTCGTCGAGATGCGCAGCGTCGTCGGCGGCGTGTGCATCAACACCGGCACCATCCCCAGCAAGACCATGCGCGAGGCGGTGCTGCACCTTTCCGGCTACAACTACCGCTCCATCTACGGCATGAACTACCGCGTGAAGGAAAAGATCACCATGGCCGATCTCGCCTTCCGCGTGCAGCACGTCATCAAGACCGAGATCGACGTCACCGAGGCTCAGCTCTCCCGCAACGGCATCGAGGTCCTCAACGGCATCGCCCGCTTCGAGGATCCGCACCACATTCATGTGGACGGTCCCCGCGGTTTGAACAGCTACGAGGCCGACAAGATCGTCATCGCCGTCGGCACGCGCCCTGCCATTTCAGACAAAGTGCCCGTCAATGGCAGAACCATTATCAACAGCGACCAGGTCCTCGACCTGCCGGAGTTGCCGCGAACCCTCATCGTAGTGGGCGGCGGCGTCATCGGCGTGGAGTACACCTGCATGTTCGCCGCGCTTGGCGTGCGCGTTACCCTCATCGAAAAACGCCCGCGCCTGCTGGAATTTGCCGATCAGGAGATCATCGAAGCGCTCAGCTACCATCTCCGCGACACGCGGGTCACCATGCGCCTCGGCGAGGAAGTGCAAAGCGTCGAGCAGGTGGATAACGCCGTCGTCGCCAATCTCGAGAGCCGTAAGCGCGTTTCCGGCGACGCGCTGCTCTACGCGGTCGGACGCCAGGGCAACATCGACGAGCTGAACCTCGCCGCTGCGGGCATCGAGGCCGACAGCCGGGGCCGCATCCCCGTGGACAAAGACTTCCGCACCAAGGTGCCGCACATCTACGCCGTCGGCGATGTGATCGGCTTTCCCGCGCTCGCCTCGGTCTCCATGGAACAGGGACGCATCGCCGCCGAGCGAGCCTTCGGCGATGAGCATACGCAGTCCAATCCCAGCTTCTATCCCTACGGCATCTACACCATCCCGGAAATTTCGTTCATCGGCAAAACCGAGGAGCAGCTTACTGAGGAGGATGTACCCTACGAAGTCGGGGTGGCGTATTACCGCGAGATTGCGCGCGGCCAGATTCGCGGCGATACCACCGGCCGCCTGAAGCTGATCTTCCACCGCGAAACCCGGCAGGTGCTGGGCGTGCACATCATCGGCGAAGGCGCGGCGGAGCTCGTCCATATTGGCCAGGCAGTCATGGCCCTCAATGGCAATCTCGACTACTTCATCGACACGGTATTCAACTATCCAACTCTGGCCGAATGCTACAAGGCCGCCGCGTTCAATGGCATCAACCGGCTGGCCCGCTTCGAGGACTAGGTTGGCGGGGCTCTGAAGAGGAAGCAATGGCGAACACAATTGGCGTGGTTTTGTCGGAGCGGGTCGTCACGGGCGTCATCGAAGATCACCGGCTGCAGGGCGGGCTCAAAGAATTTCCTGAGAACCTCGACGACACCAACGGCCTCATCGAGATTCCCGCCGACAATCTCTCCGAAATCATCTGCGACGCGATCGCTGCGCTCGCTTCCTCCCGGAAAAACATCGAAGCTGCCGGCGTTGCTCTTCCTGGGTACGTTCACCAGGGTGTCATGCTCGACTCGCCCAACCTGCCGCAGCTCAAGGGCGCGCGCATCTGCGAATCCATCAAAGCCGGGCTCGACCGGCGTGGGCTGAACGTGACGGTGCGTGTCTTTAACGATGCCGATGCGGTCGCCGCCGGCATCGCCGCCACGCGCGGGCAGATGGGGAAGAACGTCCGCGTATGGACCATCGGCACCGGCATCGGCTTTGGCCGTTATCCCTGGACCGAAGGCCCGTGGGAAGGCGGCCACATGGTCGTCACCCTTGATCCCAAAGAGAACTACTGCGGCTGCGGAGGACGCGGCCATCTCGAGGGCATCCTCGGCCATCGCGCCATGCGCCTGCGCTTCCTCGACATGGAGCCGGACGAGGTATTCGCCAACGCCAAAGCCGGCGACCGCCGCTGCCGCGAATTCGTCGAGCTCGCCCACCGGGCCCTGGCCGCCGCCACCGCCTCGCAAATCCATTTGGAAGGCCCTGGCCGCTTTTACTACACCGGACGCGACATCGATCGCCTCGACCTCGTGCTGCTCAAGCAATACCTCTACGAGATGGTGAAGATGAGCCCATTGCAGAGCTACAACGTCGAGGTCCTGCCCGAGGACCCCTCGCTGGCCGTGGTTGGCGCGGGCGTGAATGCGCTCGTCGCCGACCGCTGCTGACCCCGCACATCCAGCTCTGCATCTAACAGGGTGCCAGTCAGTTTCCCGGGCCCCTCTGCATGCGACCTCTCCAAATCGTCACCGACCCCGTCGAATCCGCCAGAGAAGCGGGGCTTCGCTACGTCTCCGACAGCAAACCGGGCATCAGCCGCCAGCGCTGCGGCAAAGGCTTTCGCTACGTCGATGCCGACGGCAAGCCGGTTCGCGATAAGGCAACGCTCAAGCGCATTCGTTCCCTTGTGATTCCTCCTGCCTGGAAGGACGTCTGGATCTGCCCCCTCTCCAGCGGCCACCTGCAGGCCACCGGGCGCGACGCCAAAGGACGCAAGCAGAGCCGTTATCACGCCCGCTGGCGCGAGGTCCGCGACGAGACGAAATACGGGCGCATGCTGCTCTTCGGCGCGACGCTGCCGGACATTCGCCAGCGTGTCGAACACGACCTCTCGCTGCCCGGGCTGCCGCGCGAAAAGGTGCTCGCCGCCATCGTGCGCCTCATGGAGGTCACGCACATTCGCGTCGGCAACGAGGAGTACGCGCGCGAAAACCACTCTTACGGCCTGACCACGTTGCGCGGCAAACACGTCCAGGTAAATGGCTCGCACGTCCGGCTCAAGTTCACCGGCAAAAGCGGCAAGAAGCACACCATCGAGTTCAGCGACCGTCGTCTCGCCAACATTGTTCGTCGCTGCCAGGACATCCCCGGCTACGAACTATTCGAGTACCTCGACGACGAAGGCAATCCCCACACCGTCGACTCCGCCGACGTCAACGACTACATCCGCGAGATCTGCCGGCAGGACTTCACCGCGAAGGATTTCCGCACCTGGGCCGGCACGGTGCTCGCCTCGCTCGCGCTGCGCGATTTCGAATCCTTCACCTCCGAGACCCAGGCGAAGAAGAACGTCGTCGCCGCCATCAAATCTGTCGCCGAGCGCCTGGGCAACACGCCCGCAGTCTGCCGCAAATGCTATGTTCACCCCGCGGTGCTGGAGTGCTATATGGGCGGCGCGCTATCCCGCGCTGCGCAGCGCGCAATGAATGCCGAGGACGAAGTGGAGGCGATCCGCGCCGAAGAGCAGGCGCTGATCGAATTGCTGCGCAAATACGAGCCCAAAGCCGAGCGCAAAAAGGCCGCTTAATCCGCGCCTTGCGAATACTCCGATCCCAGGTTCCGAAAAGTTCGATTGTTTTGAAAGCTGACGGCTTCGCCAGCTTGTCGGAGAACTCGGATCCGAAGCACTTTTGTGTCAGGGCACGACTTCAGTCGTGCCGTTCGGCTCCCAATTCAGGGGCTTTAGCCCCTGCGCGATGCTCGAATTCATCACGACTTTTTCCGCAAGCTGTTCAGCCGCCCGGTGGAAAACTCGCTGCTTTCAAGGGGCACGGCTTCAGCCGTGCCGATGAGACCTGCATACGAACGGGGCTTTAGCCCCGGAGGGATGTCTTCCGAAATCCGCCTTGACCGCTCATTACCGTCCGACAAACCGCGACTGCCCTAATCCCCAAACGTCACGCGCACGCCCACACGCGCCACCCGCGGCGTGTCCAGCGTGGTCTGGGGAGTCTTGCCGACCTCAATCGCGCGATTGAAGAGATTCTCCCCGGCTGCAAACGCCACCACATGCCGTCCGAGACTATGATCCGCATACGCATCCAGCCGGAAATAGCTGTGCAGCAGATACACATTCACGTCATCGTCGTACTGCCGTCCGCCAAACCGCCCCTGCAGGCTCAGCACCCCGATCCGCGGACGCGACAGGCTCATCTGCGCAGTGGCCATATTCTGCGGCACCTGCGGAATCCACTTTCCAACCAGCTGTGGCTGCGGCGCGAATTTCGTGATCGTCGCCCGTGCAAATTGATAGCCGCCGTCAATGGCGATCCACGACGCGGGCTGTAGTGCGTAATCGAGCGACACGCCCCGGCTTTCGATTTGGCCCAGGTTCTCGCGCTTGAGCAGCGTCTGCGTTGGCGTCACGCTCAGCGTCAGCGCAGTGATCGGCCGGTTCACCTGCGTCCAGAAATAGCTTGCCCGCACGCTCGATCCGAACCGCCGCAGGTCCGTCTGCATTCCCGCTTCCCATCCCGTCGCCCGCTCAGAGCGCAGGTTGGGATTCGGCTGCGTCACCTGCTGCCCCACCTGCCCGGTGCGGTACAGCTCATTTTCCGTAGGCGCGCGGTACGCGCGAAACGCCGATGCGTTCAGCGACACGGAATCCGTGATGCGCCGCGACATACCAAGCCGCGGATCGAAGACCGTCTCGCTGAACGAAGGAAGCGTCGCCGGCGCAGCCGTTGAGCTGAATTGCCGCGCCTCGAAATTCGAGAAGTGATCCACGCGCGCCGATCCGCTGATCGTCCAGTTCCGCGGCATCAGCATCGCCTCGCCCCACACGCCTGTCTGCCGCTGCCGCGCAGCCGTGTTGAGGTATCCGCCTTTGCCGGAGAACAGCTGCTCGCGGTCCTCGGCGCGAATATCGTGCGTGTCCGCCCCGGCCAGCGCCAGCGCATGCGTGCCCATCGCGTGCTGCCAGTGGAGCGATGCGCCCAGTTCATCCGCCGGATCGAACCCCAGCCGCGTCAGCTTCTCCGACGCGCGATTCGCCGCGATGCTCGAGAACGTCTGCCGGTAGTGCTCATTGCTGCCGTAGAGCCGCAGCGCGAATTGCCTCCAGTCCACGCCGCCGGCCTCGCGCCACAACCGCGTCGCATTCCACTGCACCGGCGTGCCGTTATGCCGGCGTTCGTTCAGCACATTGCTGCGCGCGAACACACGCCCTCCGCCGGGGAGCGTGTGCTCCACCTCCGCCAGCCCGTTCTGCGCGTGCACGTTGTTGGGCCGATCGATAGGCCCGCGCAGCGCCGGAGCCACCAGCGTGTAGCCATCCGTCGCGATCAACTGCCCGCTCGCCAGCCCCGCCCATCCTCCATGCCGGAAGGCCGCCAGCGCGCCATCATCGAGCGTGCTTTCCGATCCGCCGCTCGCCATCACCTGCAGCTGCGATCCCTCCGGCCGCACCGGAATCACGCTGATCACGCCGCCAATCGCGCTCGATCCATATAAATCCGACGCCCCGCCGCGTACCACCTCCACCGAATGAATCGCCTCCTCCGGCAACTCCTCCCAGTGGATCCATCCACCGTAAGGATCGTTCAGCGGCACCCCATCGAAGAGCACCAGCGACCGGCTCGCCGCCGTCGAGCCCAGCCCGCGCAACGAAATGCCCTCGGTTGTCGGATTCGCTACCAGCGAACTCGACCGGCGGAAAAGCTGGAATCCCGGAACCTCGCGCAGCTTCTCGTCCAGGTTGGGGGGCGCGGCATGCTCCAGCTGCTGCCGGTCGAGCACCCGCGTGCTTGCCGGACTATCCTCTTCGCCCAGCGGCGTTTCGTAGGCGGTGACGGTCACCGTCTCCAGCGGCTGCCGCAGCGTGACGCGCAGCTCGCCGGAGGGGGGAAGTGTAACCACCTCGGCGACATAATGCTTCGCGATCACCTCCACCTGCTGCGGCGGAGCGCTGAGCGTAAAGCTGCCGTCCGCGCCGGAAACCGCCAGCGACTTTCCGGCCATATCGGTAATCGTGGCGTCCGGAATCGGAGCGCCGCGCGCATTCTGCACCGTTCCGCGCACTTGCGCGCCGAGCGGCAACGCCGCCAGCAAAACAACCATCAGGGCTCTCACGGAAGAGAGGCGCATGATCGATCGTCTCATGGCGCCGGTTGCCTTTCCGTAATCCGCCGAACCGATCCCGTGCGGTTCGCGCCCTCCTCCGGAAGCAGCGCCAGCAGCTCCGCCATCGTGCGCCCCAGCACCGGATGTCGCAGATGCGGCGCAATCTCGCTGAGCGGCTGCAACACAAAGCGCCGCTCGGCCAGCGCGGGATGCGGCAGCGTCAGTTGCGGCGTGTCGATCACCAGACCATCGACGAGCAGCATATCCAGATCCAGCGTGCGCGGTCCCGCCTCCTTCTTGCTGCGAGCATGCTGCTGCCGGTCGCGGCCGTAGCGCCTTTCCGTCGCCAGCAGAAATTCCAGCAGCGCCTCCGGCTCCATCTCCGTCTCCAGTTGCACTGCGGCATTCACAAACGCGGGCTGGTCGGGATTGCCCACCGGCTCCGTCTCGTACAGCGACGAACACGCCGTCACATGCCCGGCCCTGGAGAGATCCTGCATCGCAGCCCGCAGCGTCTGCTCCGGCCTTCCCGCCGGCGACGGCAGATTCGCCCCAAGCCCGATGAATGCCAGATGGTTCACATCATCAAGCTACCGGAATTTCGGCGCGGTATGCTCAGTTTGCATGAAGATTGGCTTCTTCGGCGGCAGCTTTGACCCGCCGCATCGCGGACACATCGCGCTGGCGCGCCTTGCCATCGAGCGCCTCGCACTGGATCGCGTCCTGCTGGCCCCCGTCGGCGTGCAGCCCCTCAAGCGTCATCGTCCGCAGGCGGGATTCGACGACCGCGTCGCCATGACGCGCCTCGCCATCAAAGGCCAGCCTGGCCTCGAAGTCTCCCTCATCGACGCTCCCCGTACCGACGGCC
>DASYYN010000139.1:0-5645 GCA_035933815.1 Acidobacteriaceae bacterium | reverse complement strand
CGCTCGAACTCCTCCTCGAAGCCAGCGCCGTCCGCAAAGTCATCTTCTGTTTCTCCTCGCTCGATATCTACGGCCTCGCCCCGCGCTTCCGCGAAGCCCTCGAGAAGCAGCAGGTCGAAGTGGAAGAGTGGTCCGCGCTTGCCATGATGCAGGGCCTCCATGCCGCTCACTTTCGCCTGCCCGAGATGCCCTTCCAGCTCCCCGCCGGCTCGGACCTGATGCAGCACGGCGACTTCTGGAAGTCCTCGCGTTCCGTCTTCACCGGAGAGCCCATCGGCCAGGCGCGCCGCCTCGACATCGACGTGCTCCTCCTGCACGCGCAGCGCGCCGACCGCGACGGCAACATCGAAATCCAGGGTTCCCGCGGATTCGACCTCGCCCTCCTCGGCGCCGCGAAGACCGTCCTCGTCACTGCGGAGCAAATCGTAGAGCCCGGCCAGCTCGGCGCGCCCCGCTCCTTCCTGCTGCCTCGGGAATTTGTAACCGCCGTTGGGCATGTTCCGTGGGGAGCGTGGCCCACCTCCTGCCTGCCGTACTACTCGACGGACTACCGCGAGCTCCTTCGCTACGTTCGTGAGGATCAGGACCGCCGCCGGGCTGCGCGCAATACAAAATCAGAAAACCGAGCGGGTGCCACAAATCCGGGTGCCCCACCCTTGGCGCAACGTGACAGGGCGGGATCGGCGCGTCCCGACCCCGACCGCGAATCTTTCCTCGCCACCGCCGCCTCCATCCGGACGAAAGACCTCGCGCCCGATCTCCTCGACCGCCACCGCATCCCCGTCGAATCGGACAGCTGGACCATCGACGAGCTGATGGCGGTCGCGCTCTCCCGCGAGTACGACAACCGCAGCATCTGCTCCGTCGGCTCTGTCTCGCCGCTGGCGATGGTGTCGTATCTGCTCGCCAAGCGCACGCACGCGCCGAACCTCACCATCATCGCCCTCAACGGCGGCTTCATCGACATCGACTACCACCCCATGTCGCTCACCGCCGCCGAGCCGCTGCAGTTCTCGAGCGCGAAAGTCTGCTGGGGCGCCGACGAGACCTACCACTGGTATTACCAGCAGGGCCGCATCACGCACGAGGTCATCACCACCGCGCAGATCGACCGCCGCGGCCGCACCAACAACGCCTGGATCCAAAGCGGCGACAAGCGACTCCGCCTCCCCGGACAGGGCGGCATGGCCGACGTCTCGAACCTGCACCGCCACTTCATCCTCTATCTCGCGCGCCACACCCGCGAGCGCTTCGTCGAAGCCGTCGACTTCTGTACCGCCTCGCGCGGCCTGCTTACCGACGAAGAACGCCGCCGCGCCGGACTGCCTCCGGGCAAAGTCCGCCTCATTACCGAGCTCGGCATCTTCGAGATGGACCACGCCGACCGCCTGCTCCACCTCGTCAGCATCCATCCCGGCGTCACCGTCGAAGAACTCCGCGACCGCACCGGCGGCGAACTGCTCGTCTCACCCGCGCTCGCCACCACCGAGCCGCCCACGCCCGAGCAACTGCGCCAGATGCGCGAAGAGATCGACCCCTTCGGCATTCGCCGGCTTGAATTCATCGCCAGCCGCGATCGCCTGTCCTTAATAGAAAGCATTCTCGATGCCGAGGCCGGCATGGTCCACGACCTGATGCCCGCCCTGCACAACACCGTTGGAGGTACACGTTGAGCGGACCATTACAAGGCCTGCGCGTTGCAGATTTCAGCCAGCTCGTCCAGGGACCCAATGCCACGCAGTTTCTGGCGGACATGGGCGCGGAGATTCTCAAAATCGAACCGCTCCACGGCGACTGGCAGCGCAACTGGTCGCTGGGCGATGCGTGGATCAACGGCGAGTCCGTCTCCTTCCTCGCCTTCAACCGCGGCAAGCGGAGCGTCGCGCTCAACCTCAAAGACGCGCGCGGCAAAGAGGCCGCGCTGCGCATCATCAAATCCTGCGACGTGCTGCTGGAAAACTTCCGCCCCGGCGTGATGGATCGTCTCGGTCTCGGTTACAAATTCCTCTCCGAAATCCACCCGAAGCTCATTTACTGCGCCAGCTGCGGATGGGGCCAGGACGGCCCGTACCTCACGCGCCCCGGACAGGACCTGCTCGCCCAGGCGGTTGCCGGCGTCCTCAACCTGCAGGGCAAAGCCGGCGATCCGCCCTCGCCCGTCGGCATGGGTATCGCCGATCTCACCGCGTCGTTCCACATCGTCGGCGCGATCCTCGCGGCGCTCTACGAGCGCAACCGCACCGGACTCGGCCAGCGGATCGACATCAACCTGCTCAACTCCATCCTCTCGCTCGCCACGCAGGAGATTACGCTGTACCTGAACACCGGCAACCCGCCGCAGCGCAGCGCCGCCGGTGCCGGACACCCCTGCGTCGGCGCGCCCATGGGCGTCTACAAAACCAAAGACGGATATATCGTCGTCGCCATGATGCCCCTCGGCAAAGTCGCCGAACTCGTCGGCGTCCCCGGCTACGAGGGCAACGACTCGCGCAACGTAATGGAAAATCGCGACGAAGTGAAGCGCTCGATCGAGCCCGGCTTCGCCAGCAAAACCACTGCCGAGCTGATCGACATCTTCATGGAAGCCGACATCTGGGCGGCGCCCGTCAACACCTTCCCGCAGCTCGAGCACGATCCGCAGATCCGCCACAACCGCAGCATCATCAGCTTCGAGCACCCGAAGGTCGGCACCTTCCGCACCATCGGCCCGCCCATGCAGTTCAGTCGTACGCCGTGCGAAGTCCGCCGTCCGCCGCTCCTTGCCGAGCACGCCCGCGAAATCCTGCAGGAGATGGGCTTCAGCGACTCCGAGATCGAAACGCTGAACAAAGACGGAGTCATCGCGCTCGCTGAGGAGGTCGGCGAACCGGCGTGATCTGTCTCCGCGGCATGACCTGGCGGCACGACCGCGGCCTCGCTCCCATGCTCGCCACCGCAGCGCAGTTCGCCGCGGATCACCCCGGCGTCGCGATCGACTGGGAAGCGCGCAGCCTCAGCGAGTTCGGCGAACACCCCGTCGAGCACCTCGCCGAGCAGTACGACCTCGTCGTCCTCGACCATCCATATATAGGGGAACTCGCGCAGTCGCGCGCCTTCCTAGCCCTCGACGAATTCCTCTCCGCCGCGTTTCTCGAGGAACAAGCCGCCAGCACCACTGGCCCGTCACACGCGAGCTACAACACGGACGGCCACCAGTGGGCGCTCGCCATCGATGCCGCCGCGCAGGTCACCGGTTATCGCGCCGATCTGCTCGAGCGCGAAGGCCTCGCCCTCCCGCAAACCTGGCAGCAGGTTTTCGACATCGCGCGCATCCGTCGCGGATTCGTCTCGCTCCCGCTCTTCCCGCTCGACGCCTTCCTCGGCTTCTGCTCCATCTGCGCAAACGCAGGAGACGCGCCGTTCGCGAGTCCCGACACCGTCGTCTCCAGCCAGACCGGCGAATACGCTCTCGACCTCCTCCGCCGCCTCCGCGAGGTCTCCGTCGAAAACGCGCTATCAGAAAATCCCATCGCCGTGTGGGAACGTATTAGCACGACGGACACCACCGCCTATTGCCCGCTCGCCTTCGGCTACTCGAATTACGCTCGCGACGGCTACCGCGCGCGTCGTCTCACCTTCGGCGTGATCCCGTCTTCAGGTAAGGGCCCGGTCGGTGCGACGCTCGGCGGAGCAGGCCTGGCCATTTCCGCGCGCTGCGCGAATCGCGATACCGCTGTCGCCTACGCCCAGTGGGTCGCAAGCGCCGACTGCCAGCGCACCCTCTACGTCGACTCCGGCGGCCAGCCCGGCAACAAGCGCGCCTGGTGCGACGAGCACGCCAACGCGATCACCAACGGCTACTTCCGCGCCACTCTGCCTGTGCTGGAAAACGCCTGGCTGCGCCCGCGTCACGCCGGCTTCGCGGAATACCAAAACGTCGGCGCAGAAATCATCGCCCGCTTTCTGCAGGGGAAACTAACTCCGCGCGCCACCCTCGACGAACTCGACCGCAGCTACCGTGCTCACGCACGGCCGTGATGCGGGTGCCCCATAGCCTGGCCTGAGCGAGTCGAACGGCTCTCCCGCTTTTGGAGACATGAGAAAGCGCGAGAGCGCCCCTACCCCTTTACCACCGGAAAGATCGTCACCCTTAGCTTCGTCGACCCATAAGGCTCCAGCCGAATCTGCTCCACCGTTTCGCTCACCTGCGCCGCCTCCATATCCGGCAAGGGCGGCGTGAATTTCTGCTCCGGCTTCTCCGGATTCCCCTGCAGTTTCCAATCCGCAATCTTCCGCGCCGGTACCGTGAGGCTCACCGGAGGCTTCGCCCACGGATCGAATCCCTCATCGGCAATCACGCTCTTCTCCACCTTCACCTGATCCGTGAGCTTCGCTGCATCCATCGCCAGCCCGTAATTCCACGCGCTCAGCGGCCGCGCCTCCCAGCCAGGGAACGCCTCCGTCGACCACCTCTCCTCGACCACCGGCGTCCACTTCGCCTCGATCGGCAGCGAATACACCAGCGGCCCGCGCTCCACGCCCATCCCGTTCTGCGGCCAGCGCGACACCGCCATCTTCATCGGCAGCGTCAGCGCGACCACATCGCCCGGCTTGAATGTCCGCCGCAGCACGACAAATCCCCGGCTGTTGCGCGCAGCGGCAACCGCCGACCCATTCACCGTCACCCGCGGCGCATCGCACCACCCCGGAATCCGCAGCGACAGCGGAAACGCCACCGGCCGCTCCGCATTCACCGTGAACCGGATCTCCTCGTCGAACGGATAGTGCGTCGTCTGCACAATCTCCACCGGCGTCTGCTCGGTGCCCACCCGCGCCTTCACCCGCGACGGCCCATACAGCACAGCCGCCAGCCCGTCGTCGCTCTTCATCCACATGCGGATCACGTAATTTGGCAGGATGCGATGTACGTTCCCGCCGCAGCACGCCGTCCGCTTGCCCGGATTCGGCTGGTAGGCCATCATCCCCATGCCGTGCTCGGGAAACTTCGGCCAGTTGTGATCCGAGTCGAGCGTCGCCAAAAACTGGTTCGGGCACGAGAAGTACTGCAGCGAGCGCCAGTCGCTCCGGATCGCCCCGGGCGCCGCATTGAAGCACGCCCGCTCCACGCGATCGCCCCACGCCGCGTCGCCCGTCGCCATCAGGTAGTAGCCCCACGACCACGTGTGGTCCGCAATGTCGCATGTCTCATGCGAGTCGAGCGACGTCGTCGTCGAGAACCACTCCGACGTCGACGGCACGCCATCGATCAGCATGTGGTGGTCGAAAATCCGCCGCTGCGCCGCCAGCCCAAATTCCAGATAGTCGCGCTTGCCCGTGTAGAGATACAAAATGGCGGGCTGCTTCGCCGTCTCCGCATACGTCTCGCCGTGCGCGTTGATTGGCGTGTCGCCCATCACGCGCAGGTAGCCGAGGTCCGAGTTCTCCGGATCGTCCGCGAATTTCTGATACCCGGCCCACGCCTTTTCCGCCATCGCCAGCAGCCGCGGATCGCGCGTCTTCCCGTGGCACCACAGCATGTCTTCGATGTTGTTCACGTTCCGCTTCGGCTTGCCGTAGTCGGCCGTGTCGTTCAGGTAATGCCGCTGCATGATGTCGGCAATCTGCGCGCTCGTCAGCCCCGGCACGGGAGCCGACGCATCCACCAC
>DASYYN010000129.1:0-5968 GCA_035933815.1 Acidobacteriaceae bacterium | reverse complement strand
GTGGCGTAGCGGGCGCGTGCGGCGATGAGCTGAGCTTCAGCGCCGGCGACGCCACGCTCCTGCTGCAAAACATTGGCCGTGGTTGAGGCTCCCAGGCCCAGTTTCTTGTTTTCCGCTTCGAGGCTCTGCTGGTTGTACTGCTGGCTGGCTTCCGCAGCCGAGACTGCGGCGCGGTCGTTGGTCAGCGCGTACTGCAGATTGATGATGTTCATGCGGATCTGAACATAGAGCTGCTGCAGCCGCATCTGCGACTGACGGTATTCAATCTGCGAGCGCTCGGCGAGCGCCTGGGCGGGACGGTTGCGGATGGGGATATTCAGCGTGAATCCCGCGCCCTTGTTGGGGCCGGTGCTGTTGAAGAGGTGCTCAAAGACCGTCCCGTAGGGGACCGTAGCGTATCTGTTTGGATTGGTCGGGCAGGGCTGGCCGGTGAAGAAATTGACGCAGTTCGGACTCTGCGCGCCGCCCAGGGACTCGGCACCGTAGAAAGCGTAGGCGTCGAGGGTGGGAAGCAGGCCGTTTTTCACGGCCTTTAGCGTGAGCTCATCGTTTTTCAGATTGAGCATCGCCTGCTCGATGGCGGGACTGTTGGCTTCGGCCTGGCGAACCAGATCGTCCGTGGACATGCGCTCAGCGGGCGTCTCTGCGAGGTTCACGCGATCCGTGGGGATTACGGGGGCATTGGCCAGCGTGGGATCGTCGAGGTTGCGGGCGATCGCCTGCTTCATCAGAAGCTGCTGGTATTCGAGGTTGCTCTGCGAGGCGATGAGCGCCTGCTGGTCGGTGGCCATGCCGCTGCGGGCATTGACCACGTCGAGCGGCGCGGCGCTGCCTACCTGCAACTGCTTTTGGTAGTCGCTGACGAGGTTGGTCGACTGAGCCAGCGCGCGCTGCTTTGACTGCACATCTTCGTAGGCGCTAACCAGACCCCAGTAGATGTCCTCAACCTGATTGATGGTGTAGAGCAGCTGCTGGCGGAATACGGAATCGGCGATGCGGCGATTGTTCTGCGCCTGAACGATGAAGCGTCCGTTCACGCCAGTGCCGAAGCCCTGGAGCAGGTGCTGCGTGATCTCGGCGTTGAAGGTGGTGGTGAGAGCAGGGCTGTAGGTATTGAAGGGACTGTCGGAAGTCTGCCGGGTGTTGTTGTACGTCACCTGCAGGCCGGTTCCGGTGATGAATCCCTTGTTGAAGGTGAAGTTGTACTCGTTGGTGTTGGTGGTGAGGGAGCTCTTGCCGCCGCTGAACAGCGTATTGAGCTGCGGGCTCTTCTGGCGCTCGAGCTGAATCGTGCCCGCGACGCTGGGATCGAGGTTCTCCGGGGTGGGACCTGCGCCGAGCGTGGAGACGGCGATGCCGCCGGCGCCGGTGCCGGTGACGCTGCTGCCGCCGGGGCCGCCGCCGGAGCCGATGGCGGATCCGCCGCCGCCCTGGGTGTTGGTGACGAGCGAGGTGCTGGTGCCCTGCGGCGCCTGGCCGGCATGGGTGCGGAGAATGTCGGTGTCGGCGATGTCGAGGTTCAGCCGCTGGATGGCGATGTCGTAGTTATTCTGCAGCGCGAGCAGGACCGCATCGCCGAGGCTGAGGTAAATCTTGCCGCCTTTGATGAGGTCGCTGAGCTGCAGGGAATTGGCGAAGTTCGCGGGCGGAACCTGCGTCGCCGTGTAGGGCGCAATCGGGTTGGGGAAATAGCCGTGCGGCCTGGTGTAATCATGCTGCGTGTCGCGGAGGTAGAGCGGCTGTGTGAAATTGGGAGCGGGCTCCGCCGGCAGGCCGTGCGCGCTGGGCGCATTGGGCGGCGGCTGCTGCGCGGGTACCTGAGCGTAAGAGGGTGCGGTCCCGGCAAGGAGGCACGAGATGGCGGCCGCGGCTCTCAGCTTCTGGAAATAACTGCTCTGGTATTTTTTGTTACGGCTTTCGATCTCCGAACGAGACATTGTGCTTCTCTACCCTCCCGACCCAGAGACTGCAGGTCATCCACAAAACACAATTCGAGTCATGCAGTGTGCGCAGGGCGCACTTCAGGGCCGATGAGCTGCTTTGACTCCTCTGCTATACGCAGCACGCGGCAGCCCGGTTCCGTAAACTCATAACCATCAGGAAAGCTGAGTATATCGCAGAGAATTCGCGGCTCCGACGTTACGAATTGTGCGAACGAATCGCAGGAAAAAGTTAAGAATGTCCGACCAATTGCAGTTATCAGATGAGCTGAACTGGAAATTGATTCTTTCTTATGACGGCAGCGATTATTTCGGGTGGCAGGTGCAGCCGGATCGCGTGACGATTCAGGGGGAATTGTCGGATGCCATTGAGCGCGTGACGAGCGAGCGCGTGCTGCCGCAGGGCAGCGGACGGACGGACGCCGGGGTGCATGCGCGCGGCCAGGTGGCGTCGTTTTTTCTGCGGGCGCCGATTCCGGCGGAGAACCTGCAGCGGGCTCTGAACCGGACGCTGCCGGAGTCGATCCGGGTGCTGAGCGCGGAGAGGGTGGCTGCGGATTTCCACGCGCGCCATGCGGCGAAGGCGAAGACCTACGAGTACCGGATTTTTCGCGCAGAGATTTGCCCACCGTGGGAAGCGCGGTATGCGTGGGCTCTCAATTGGCCTCTGAAGCTGGAGCCGATGCAGCAGGCGGCGGGGCTTGTCGTCGGGACACACGACTTTACTTCGTTTGCGGCGAGCGATCCGGATCTTGCGACGCGGAGGGCGGAAGAGGCCGGTGAGGACGAGCGCGCGGGCGCGGTGCGGACGGTTTTTGAGTCGGGCTGGAAGGAGCGGGGCGATCTGCTGCTGTATCGGGTGCGGGGGAATGGTTTTCTTCACCACATGGTGCGGAATCTTGTGGGAACGTTCGTCGAGGTTGGGCGCGGACAGCGAGAGCCGGAGGATGTTGTGCGCATCCTGGAGGCGCGGTGCAGGTCGGAGGCGGGGGCGACGGCTCCGGCGCGGGGGTTGTTTCTTGACGGTGTTGAGTACTGAAGAGCAGGAAACAGGCAATAGGCAATAGGCATTAGGCAATAGGGAACAGCATTGCGTGCGGGTGCTAGGCTAAGGGATTCCATGGCTTCGTCAGCATCCATCTCGGCATCGGTGGCGCAAGTGGCGGCGGACCGGCACGTGCATGCCGCGTTCCAGTGGATGCACCTCGAAGAGAAGCGCATCATGCAGTGGCAGACGGCGCTGGTGCGGGTCCCGGCTCCTCCGTTTGGCGAGCGCCCCAGGGCGGAGTGGCTGGTGGAGCGGTTCAGGGAAGTGGGTCTGGCGGAGCCGCATATCGATGAGGCCGGGAACGCGATCGGCGTGCTGCGGGGCACGGAGAAGAGTGCGCGGCGCGTGCTGCTGTCGGCGCACATCGATACGGTGTTTCCTGCGGAGACGCCGATTGAGCCGGCGATGAACGGCTCGCGCCTGACCGCGCCCGGCGCCTGCGATAACGGGGCGGGAGTGGTGGCGATGCTGGCCGTCGCGGCTGCCCTGCGGCACGCGCAGATTGCGACCTCGTGCGATGTGATGTTCATTGGCAACGTGGGCGAAGAGGGCGAAGGCGATCTGCGGGGCATGCGGCATCTGTACAGCGAAAAGGGCGAAGCGGGGTCGCTGGAGGAGATCGCCGCGCACATCGTGCTCGACGGTGCGGGGCACGAGGCGGCGGTGACGCATGCGCTGGGCAGCCAGCGGTTTCTGGTGACGGTGACCGGGCCGGGTGGGCACTCGTGGACCGATGCGGGGCGGCCGAATCCGATTGTGGTGCTGAGCCGGGCAATCCAGCGATTCTCGGATGTGGTCCTGCCGGATACTCCGCGAACCACGGCCAACGTGGGGACGATCGAGGGCGGGACGGCGATCAATGCGATTCCGGAGCAGGCGGCGGCGCGCTTCGATTTGCGCTCGACGGAGCCCGATCAGCTGATCCGGCTGGAAGTGGAGCTGCATCGCGCGGTGGAGGATGCGGTGTTGAGCGCCAATGCGGAGCAGCGCGGGCAGGCGAACGCGGTGCGGTTCGCGATTGAGAAGATTGGCGACCGCCCGGCGGGAAGATTGCCGGAGGGATCGGCGCTGCTGGAGTTGGTGCGGGGCGTGGATCGGCATTTGGCGATCCGGACCGAACAGCGGATCGCGTCGACGGATGCGAATATTCCTCTGTCGCTGGGCGTTCCGGCGGTGAGCATCGGCGGAGGGGGCGAGGGCGGCGGCATCCACACGCGCGCCGAGTGGTATGACGCGCGCGGGCGGGAACTGGGGCTGCGGAGGCTGGTGTTGCTGCTGCTGGCCGCCGCGGGGTTCTGAAATCCGAGATCGTGGAAAAACATCCCTCAGGGGCTAAAGCCCGGATCATTTCGCGCATTTACGGCACGGCTGAAGCCGTGCCCCTTCAAAGCGTCGAGTTTTCCGGAACCAGTGAGGCCGTGCCCTTTCAAAGCGATGCTCTGTTGCGGCAAAGCGAGAACGGCCGCGATCGAAGATTATTTAGACTGGCTCGCGTGAGAGCGCTCTCATTCGGAGTTCTTGCTGCCTTCTTTATGACTGCCCCGTTCGCTTCAGCCCAGCCGCATGCGCCTGCCGATGCGATTTATTTCCATGGAAATATTTTGACCGGCGTGAATCTGGAGAGCGCACACCCGCAGCGCGTCGCGGCGATGGCGGTGCGCGATGGCGTGGTGGTCGCGACGGGTTCGGATGAGGCGGTTGCAGCGCAGTGGAAGGGACCGGCGACGCGGATGGTCGATCTCGGCGGCGCGTTTGCAATGCCGGGATTCAATGATGCGCATGCGCACCTGGGGATGGGCGGGAAGATTCTGCTCTCGGTGGATCTGATCGGGGTGAAGTCGCTCGCGGAGATGCAGGCCCGGATCCGCGCGGCGGCGGAGAAGGCGCCGGCCGGGCAGTGGCTGACGGGCGGCGGGTGGGATCACACGCTGTGGCCCGGCGGCAAGCTGCCGACGCGGGCGGATATCGACGCGGCGGCCGGCGAGCATCCGGCGGTTTTCACGCGGGTGGACGGGCACATTGCGGTGGCCGATTCGGCGGCGCTGGGGGCTGCGGGGATCACGCGGGAAACGAAGGATCCGCAGGGCGGAGAGATTGATCGCGACGCGCAGGGCGAGCCGACGGGGATCATTCGCGAGACGGCGCTGGGGCTGATCCAGGTGCCTCCGCCCACGCCGGAGCAGCGGCGGCGCGGGCTGGAGATGGCGCTCAACGATGCGGTGTCGCACGGAGTGACGACGGTGCAGGATTTTTCGGACTGGGAGGATTTCCTGGTCTTTGAGCAGATGGAGCGCGAGGGCAAGCTGCCGGCGCGGATCGCGGAGTGGATTCCGTTTGCCGAGCCACTGAGCCTGGAGGAGCAGCAGCGGGCGCAGCACGACCTGCACGACCGGATGCTGCGGACGACGATGCTGAAGGGCTTCATGGATGGATCGCTGGGGTCGCGGACGGCGGCGATGAACGCTCCGTATGCGGACGATCCGGGGAACTCGGGCATTCCGCGGTTCGGCCAGGAGCAGCTGAATGCGATGGCTGTGGAGCGGGCGCGGGCGGGATTTCAGATGGGCTTTCATGCGATTGGCGACCGGGCCGTCGAGATGGCGCTCGACGCGTTTGCGGCGGCGGAGAAGGAGGCGAAGGGCGGCCCGATTCCGCCCCAGGTGGTGACGCCGACGGCGGGGCCGTCGTTTGTGGCGGGGCGGCGCGATCTGCGGTACCGGATCGAGCATAGCCAGGTGGTCCAGGCCGGGGACTTTGCGCGGTACAAGCAGCTGGGGGTGATCGCGTCGATGCAGCCGAATCATCTGCTGAGCGACATGGCGTGGGCGGGGCAGCGGCTGGGTCCGGAGCGCGCGCGGTACGCCTATGCCTGGAAGTCGTTTCTGGATGCGGGCGTGCCGCTGGCGTACGGGACGGATTATCCGGTGGAGCCGATTACGCCATTTCGGGGCGTCTATGCGTCGGTGACGCGGATGAATGA
>DASYYN010000109.1:0-15980 GCA_035933815.1 Acidobacteriaceae bacterium | reverse complement strand
CAGCACGTATACGATCAACGGGGTATCGCCCATCACCTTTGCGCAGGTGGCGGCGGCTACTCCGCAGAGTTCAGTCTCTACAGTCACCCTCGCCTATCCGTCGGCAGAAGCCGCTGGCGATCTGAACATCGTAGTCGTGGGCTGGAACGACACCACGGCGACGGTGCAGTCGGTGACCGACAGCGCCGGCAACACCTACCAACTGGCGGTTGGACCCACTTCCGGCACTGCCCTGCGGCAGTCGATTTACTACGCCTCCGGAATCAGGAGCGGGAGCAACACGGTGACGGTGACCTTCAGCCAGGCAGCCGTCAACCCTGACGTTCGCATCCTCGAGTACCGCGGCGTATCCACCCTCGATGCGACGGCCGCAGCCAGCGGTAGCGGCACGACGGCCAGCAGCGGCGCGGCCACCATCCACAGCAACAGCGAGCTGATTTTCGGAGCGAATACCGTCTCAACCGGGAACTCGGGGGCCGGCAGCGGCTTCACGGCGCGGATCATCACCAGTCCGGACAGCGATCTGGCCGAGGACAAGACCGTCACCACGACCGGCAGCTACAGCGCCACGGCCCCGCTTACCTCTTCCGGCGCCTGGGTCATGCAGATGGCCACCTTCTCGGCTGCTCCTGCGACTCCAACTCCCGCAACTATGATCAGTCCCACGCCGGGCAGCACGTTGGCTGGCTCCTCTACGACCTTCACCTGGAACGCTGGTTCCGGGGTTTCCTCTTACTACCTGTGGATCGGCACCACTGCAGGCGGCAATGACCTGTATCAGGCCGCAATTTCCGGCACCAGCACCACCACGAGTCTGCCCACTAACGGGGCCACAATTTACGTGCGGCTCTGGTCTGTCATTAACGGCGGACTGCAGTACAACGACTACACCTATACGGAGTTCAACGCTGTTCCGGCAACCATGATCAGTCCTGCGCCCGGCAGCACGCTGACCGGGTCTTCGACGACGTTTACCTGGACGGCTGGTTCCGGCGCTTCCTCTTACTATCTGTGGATCGGCATCACTGCCGGCGGCAATGATCTGTATCAGGCCGGAATTTCCACCACGAGTGCAACCGTGAGTTTGCCCACCAGCGGAGCCACTGTCTACGTGCGACTCTGGTCCGTCATTAACGGCGGACTGCAGCACAACGATTACAGCTACACCGAGTTCAATCCAGCTCCTGCAACCATGATCAGTCCTGCGCCCGGCAGCACGCTGACCGGATCTTCGACGACGTTTACCTGGACGGCTGGTTCGGGCGCTTCCTCTTACTACCTGTGGATCGGCACCACTGCAGGCGGTAATGACCTGTACCAGGCGGGCCTTTCCGGCACCAGCACCACCGTTAATCTGCCCACCAACGGAGCCACAGTTTACGTGCGGCTGTGGTCGGTCATCAATGGCGCACTCCAGTACAAGGACTACACCTACACCGAGTTGAATCCGGTTCCGGCGACAATGATCAGTCCTACGCCGGGCACCACGCTGACCGGAGCGTCGACAACGTTTACCTGGACAACCGGCTCCGGAGTTTCCTATTACTACCTGTGGATCGGCACCACCGCAGGCGGCAATGATCTGTATCAGGCCGGAATTCCCGGCACCAGCACCACCGTGAGTCTGCCCACCAACGGGGTCACAATTTACGTGCGACTCTGGTCGGTCATCAACGGCGGACTGCAGTTCCACGACTACACCTACACCGAGTTCTAGTGATGCAGATCTCTGCGCAGGCATATGCCGCAGGATGGTAGTTCGGCTGTTGCCGGGTCGCCGTTCCGAGCCATGCCCGCGATCCATCGACGCTTGCCACGCGGCATCACCACCCTGCTCATTGCGGCGATGTTGACTGCTGTGTCGCCGTGGAGCTCGGCGCAGCGGGACGCTTCCGATGCCCTTGCCCGTGCCCGGCAGGCGCTACGCCGTGCCGCCCCGGATGACTGCGCAGCTCCGACTGCGGAAGACACCGCCGCGTTGCGGCGCGCTGTGCTGGTCTTTCGGGCTGCCCAGGATACGCCAGACGAGGCACGGGCTCTGACGACTCTGGGCGCAAAGTACGACGGGACCGCGCAGTACCGAGCCGCTATTCCTGTTTTGCAACGCGCAGCCCATATCACGTCCGACGCTCGGCTTCGCGTGCAGGCCCAGACCATTCTCGCCGATGCTCTGCAGTCCGTGAGCCGCAGCACCGAAGCACTGCAGATCGTCAAGACTGCAATCGATGGGGCCCACCGCATCGGGGATCCCGCGCTCGAAGCAGACGCGCTGCGGGTTCGCGCAGAAACGAATTATGCGCAGAAGACCGCGGATCCAATGCGCGATCTTGCGGCGGGTTTGAACCTGACCAGCGAAACACTGGGGCCGAAGGTGCGCGCAGAGATCCTGAATGACGAGGGCGCCATCGAAAGCGACTCAAAACAACCGGAGCAGGCTGCGGCCACTCTCGAAGAGGCGCTGCGCATCGAGGAGCGCATCCACGATTGCCGCGATGAGGGGCAGACGCTGTCCAACCTGGGGTCTCTCGAGGAGGATCGCGGCGAAGCCAGCCTGGCTCTGGAAGCATACAACCGTGCGCTCCCGCTGGAGCGGCAGGTTGGGGATCGCGATTCCGAATCGAAGAGCCTGCACGCGCTGGCGAAGATGCATCACGACCTGGGAAACCTGGCGGAGGCTCTGAAGTTCTACGAGCAGGCGCTGGCGATCGAGAAGCAGACCGGTGATTTCGAGGCCCATACTAAAACACTGGTTGCGATCGCCGGTGTCTATCGCGCCCTGCACAAGCCGCAGGAGGCGCGGCTAAGGTATGTGGCCCTTCTTCCCAAATTGCGCGCTGCCGGGCGGGTTACCGCGCTCAATAACCTGGCTACTGTCGAGGCCGATCTGGGGCAGGCAGCCGCCGCGCGCTGTCTGTATCGCCGGGCGATGCTGGCGGCGAGGAAGGCCAATGACGCGATGACTCCTGCTTACTCCTGGTGGGGCATCGGCGAACTGGAAGAAGGCGACGCTCTGAACAGCTACTTCCGCGCGCTGCGGCTGGCTGACCACCTTGACTTGCCCGGCCTCCAGGGTCTGGTCAGCGCGTCGCTGATGGATCATTTCCGGCGCCGCGGGAAGCCGGACCTGGCGATCTTCTTCGGCAAGCAGGCCGTCGACGATTACCAGGCCTTGCGCGCGAACCTGAAAGGTACGCCGGATGCGATGGTCAGCTCGTTTGTTCACGAGAAAGCGCAGACTTACCGCACGCTGGCTCGGCTGCTGATCGACGAGGGCCGGCTGAGCGAGGCGCAGCAGGTGCTCGACCTGCTCAAGATTCAGCAGTACGCGGATTATATGCAGTGGCAGGGCGATGTTCCCAGCGCAACCGTGGTTCGCACCAGCGCCGAGCAGCACCTCGAGGAGGAGTACCGGAGCAAGGCAGCGCAACTCACCGCGGCCGCAAAGGTAGCCGATCCCGGACGCGTGACTGCTGCGGATCAGGACCTGGCAGCGTTCCTCGATCAGATGCCGCGACGGCTCGCATCAGCTCAGGCAGGTGAAACCACCGCCCAGACTGACGCGCAGAAAGCGCTCGACGCCGTGCTCGCGGAGCACCCTGACACGGCGATCGTCTACACGCTCGTGAATGAGGACCGGTACACCGCGATCGTCCTCACGCGGAAGGCGCGCGTGTCGCGATCCTATACCATCACTCAGGCGGCGCTGGATGCGAAGTGTCGGGACTTCCTGAAGATTTTGCGCGAGCACCGGCCACATCCCGAGACTGCCGCCCAGGAACTCTTCCGGATCATCGTTGCTCCAATCCAGCGCGACCTCGAGGATTCCGGCGTGAAGACGGTCATCTGGTCGCTCGATGGATCGATGCGCTTCATTCCGGTCAGTACGCTGATGGATCCCCGGAGCGGCCGGTATCTGGTGCAGGACTACAACATCGCAAACTACACCCCGCTGGGACACTTCGAGACGGACACGCCGCAGTTGGCCCATGCCACGGCGATCGCGATGGGCGTCAGCCGCGGTTATGGCACGCTGCCTCCGCTGCCCAACGTGCCGGATGAGCTGGACGGCATCGTCAAGGACAGCGCCAGGGGTGCGCGTGGCCCAGTCGCAGGAACGATTCTGCTCAATGACGACTTCACGCGGGCCGCAATGGAGCGGGAAGTGCGGTCGCAAACCGTGGTGCACATCGCGAGCCATTTCGTGCTCGAACCGGGAAACGACAGCGCTTCCTATCTCCTCGTGGGCGGCAGCGACAGCGAACCGATGGCGCATCGGCTCTCGCTGGCCAAGTTCAAGCTCGATCGGAACCTGAAAATCCAGGGAACGGAACTGGTGACCTTGTCGGCCTGCGAAACCGGAGCGGAAAACCTGCGGGACGACGGCGTCGTCATGGAAGGGCTAAGCGAGGCCGTCCTGGATAAAGAGGCAAAGGCGGTGATTTCGTCGCTTTGGCAAGTGAACGACCGCAGCACGGCGGGGATCATGGCGCGGTTCTACAAGCTGTGGATCGGATCCGGTGGAAAGATGACGAAGAGTGAAGCTCTGCGGCGCGCGCAGATGGAGCTCATCGAAGGCCACTTGCAGGCCGGCGGCCAATCGGCGAACCGCGGCCTGAGCACTGAGCAATCCGGCCCGGGACGCTTTGCCGACCCCTACTACTGGGCGCCTTTCGTGCTCACGGGGAACTGGCAGTAACTCACTTTTTCTTTGTTGCGGGCAACGCCGTGGAATTGCTAGTATGCGGCGCACATTCGATTGCTGCATTGGCTCGCGATCGATCCCCCACTGACAATTGATCCGCCTGGAGATCCCCGTGCCGGCCCGTGCACCCGAAGTGTTTCTGTCTAAATACATCCACCTTCCCCTGCTCTCGACGCATGCGCACCAGAGACTCAGGCGCGGCCGCATTCTTGTTTGGCTGCTCGCGACAGCCATGCTGCTTCCCGGCGGAATGGTGTTCGGTCAGGGCACGCCTTCCACACTGCACTCATTTGCCAGCATTGAGGGCATTACGCCCAACTCCCTTATTCAGGCCAAGGACGGCCTGCTTTACGGTACAGCCGCTCTTGGGGGCCAGTCACTAGCCTGCCAGAACGGCAGCGGCCAATCGATCGGGTGCTGCTTCGACGCAGGCGGAACTCCGCAGGCCTGCGGAACGGTCTTTCGCGTGAATGCCGACCACAGCATCACGGTTTTGTACAGCTTTTCCGGATTGACCGACGGAGGCATGCCCACCGGGTTGCTCCAGGGGGGAGACGGAAACCTCTACGGTACGACAGCGATGGGCGGTGCATCCGTCAATCAGACCAGCGCTTGCTCCGATCCCAGCAGCGGGGCTGCAACCGGCTGCTGCGTTGACGGCAACGGAAACAGCGTCGGCTGCGGAACGATCTTCCGCGTCTCGACTCTGGCAGTGCTCCCCATCGGCCAGCCGCGCATGCAGACGCTTTACAGCTTCTACACCGCCGACGCGAACAACAATTTCCCGAACACCGGCGCGTTCCCCAATCCGCTGGTCGCGGGAGCTCCGCCCTCGTCGAGCAGCGGGGCGACGGTCTTCTACGGAAGCGCACTGGGCTGCAGCTATTGTTCCAACGGAAACGGCATGCTCTTCAGTCTTACTGTTGCCGCGAACGGCACAGCTCAGTTCAACGCCCTGTATGACTTTGCTGCGGCCAAAGTGCCGCTGCTGGATCCCAACGCGCTGCTCCAGGGCAGCGACGGCAACCTGTACGGAACCACCCAGCTGGGCGGCTCCTCGACCTGTATGCAGGTGGTGGCGGCAAGCGGCACCAGCAATGCAACCTACTACGGCTGCGGAGACGCTTTCGTCTACAATCCGGCGACGAACACGATTGCCGAAACACCCTTCAATGCGGCGCCGGGTGCCGTAAACGATGTGCGGACCGCAGGCGGCGTGCAGCCCTTCCGAGTTGCGCCAGACGCCATTGTCCGCCAGCCGCAGAATAGCTTGCCGACGGGCGGCCCGTGGACCTTCTCGGAGGTCCCGCTGACGCTGGCCGAAGCTTCGAGCGGCAGCATCTTCGGCGCCACCCCGCCCGTATGCGCCGCGGTTTCTACGTCCGGCGGCAACGTCAGTACCTCGAATTACCGAGCATCCTCCACGTGTTCTTCGACGAGCAGTGCAGAAATCTATAATCCCGGCACGCTCTTTCAGCTTGTACCGCCAAGCTCCGGCTCCACCGCCCCACCGACCGTCAATACTCTCTACACATTTACGCAGAGCGGCGATGGAGGCGGTTCGCTCACGGGGCTGATGCTCGGCAGCGACAACAATCTCTACGGATCCAGCGGCAATCTCATCTTCGATTTCGCTCCCACCAGCACGATGCTCAGCAAGATCACTCCCGCCTACGCAACACTCAGCGCCAGCTATACCGGCCTGGTCCAGGGGCAGGACGGGAACTTCTACGGAGTGACTGGCACTGGCGGCACAAATGCCGTCGGCCAGCTGTTTCAGGTCGCGCCGCCCTCTGCGCTGAACGCGCCGGTGCAACTCAGCTTCTCAGCCAATCCCGCGAACGTGGGCTCGCCGACGGTGCTCACCTGGAAGGCCTTGAATGCCTTTTCCCTCAGCGCGCAGCAGTGCTATGCGTTTGGCGGTGCGCCAGGAACGTCGTGGACAGGCCTGCAGCAGGGGACGGTTTCCGGCGGAGCATTCCAGGGATCGCTCTCCATTACACCGACTGCCACCGGCTCGTACACGTATGCGCTCACCTGCGGAGGCAACGAATCGGCTGCCGCGACGCTGACTGTCAACCAGGGACAGTTACAGATTCAGGCAACGAGTCTCCCGACGGCGGTGGTCGGCATTCCCTACTCGGCGACGCTCCAGGTGAACGGCGGCCTTAGTCCCTACACATGGTCTCAGACCGGCTTGTCGGACGGACTGCAGCTCAGCACGTCGGGCGCGATCACCGGCACGCCAACGACCAGCGGCACCATCAATTTCAGCGTCCAGGTAAAGGATTCAGAGAGCACGCCTGCGACCCAGACAGCGAATCTGTCCATCGTTGTCGTGCAGCCGCTGGCGCTTCAGGCAGCGACCCTCCCGCAGGGAACCGTGGGTACAGCCTACTCGACGACGCTGACCGCAACCGGAGGGCTGAAGCCTTACACGTGGACGCTGGCTTCCGGCAGCAGCTTGCCCGCCGGATTGCAGCTCAATGCCTCGACCGGCGTAATCTCCGGAACGCCGACAGCAAGCGGCACCGTCAACTTCACGGTTCAGGTAAGCGACTCTGAAAGTCCCGCACAAACCGTGAACGCGAATTTCTCCATCACCATCGTGGCCGCGGCGCCGGCGGTTACCGCCAGTTCCACGACCATCAGCATTGCATCTGCGGGCGGCAGCGGCTCCACAACCCTCACCTTCGGCAACTTCACCGGCACCATAACGGTGACGTGCACCGGCGCTCCATCGGAGTCGACTTGCACCGCGGGCGCCATCGCCGGGAACACTGCGACGCTGACCGTCACCACGACCGCGCCGGCCACAGCGGCCCTGGAATTTCCTGGCTCGTCAAGGCTGACGTATGCATTGCTTCTGCCGGGGGTGGGTTTGCTCCTGCTCGGCGCGAGACGGAAGCGGTGGTCCGCGCACCTCGGTGCCGTTCTGCTGATCGTCGCGGCAGGTTCGCTGCTGGGCTGTGGCGGCGGCGGATCGAGTTCCAACACGACCACGACGAAAGATCCGGGGACGCCCACCGGAACCTTCCAGCTCACCGTAACCGCAACCTCCGGCAATCAGTCGGCTTCGCTGCCCATCACGCTGAAGATCGGCTAATCAGAAAACGAACAGGGAGCCGGCGCGTCCGGCTCCCGCTGCCCAATCAAGCATGCGTCACTTAATTGCCGGGTGGGTTTTCGGCCTCAGGCTTGCCGTCTTCCGTATCAGGCTTCCCGGATCCGCTGCCGGACTCCCCCGTTCCTGAACCGGACTTACCCGAAGACGAACCAGACTTGCCCTTGCCGCCGCCCGAGCCCTGGCCGCTCCCCTTCTTGCCTTTGCCGCCGGACTTTCCGGCACCGCCGCCGGATGATTCGCCTTCTCCGCCACCGCCCTCAGCCGACTTGCTTCCTCCTGACGACGCGGCGACGGGCATGACGGCAACGCGCATCGTTGCATAGGTGATGTGAGGCAAGGTCGCCTGTGCGCGGCTGGTGACAGGCATGTTTTGGTCGCCGTTTTTCGCGACAAGGTAGCCCTGTTCGATATCGAGGCTCGGCAGCGCCTGCCCCATTTCGTCGGCGTGCTTCTGCGCGACCATGACGTAATCGCCGGAGACAAGGCCGATGTAGCTGGCTTCGTGCTGCGGGTCGGCGAAGGCCTGCTGCGTGGCGATAGCACGGACAAGGTTGCCGTTCATGAGGAACCGGGTACGGTCCTCCCAGTACGCGAAAGCTTCGGTGAACGTGCTCAGCGCGGGGATGCTGATCGCCGGCAGGCTGATCATCGGAGCGGCGGCCTTTGCGGCCTTGATCACGCCATTCAGGATCTTGAGAAATGTGGAATCGTTTGGAGCGCGCGAAATATTGACGGCCAGCTTACCCGAGCCCTGCGTCAGCAGGATGTGACTGCTGGACGTCATTGCCTGGTCGGACTTGAAACCCATCTGATCGAGAGAGGGAATCTTACCGGCCTGGTTGGGCATAAGCGAGGCAATCGCGGTCCACGCCAGCGGAGCAAACAGGTTCATGTACGGACTGGTCTGCGTCGCATCGACGCGCAGCTGCGACGCCTGGACTTTCTGGTCCGCTGTGCCGGGGCGGAACTGCGAGAGCATGATGCTGACGGCGACGTCACCATCGTGGTCGAGCAGTTCCTGCCTTTGAATCTGGTTCGCCCAGCGCAGCTTGCGTTCCGTGTCGTGGTACAGGTATTGCGTTTGGGCGTTCGGATCGGCAAGGCCCTGGCCGACATCGCGGCCGCGATTGCCGGTCGCCGGGTTCACCGAGTCGAAGAACCCATTCCAGAACTCGTACGGATCGTGAGGAGCGTCCTCGGGGCTGCTGCTGCCGCTGGCGTCCTGTGCGATCGCCCTCGCCTCCTCGGCGGGGAGAATCGACGAGAGCAGTCCGAGCACAAATGCGTTGCCGACGAATCGGCGGCGGGAGACGGACATGAGACCTCACTAACGGGGGAACCGGAGGCCCTCATCCTCCGGGGCTTCGGGCGACGCGGCCGACATCACGCAATTGCGGATGCGGCAACGACCTCTTCACGCGGAACGGAGCCGATGTGCCGGTTTCGCGCACGACAATCTGCAGCGGCTGCAGTCACTGTGTTTCTCCCGGGACGCTCTCCAGCCCGCCGACGGTAATCGACCAGTCCGTCGGCATGGCGGGCGTGAGCCCCCGGGTGCCGCTGCTGATATTCGAGAGCAGCTGCTGGAGTGGTGTAGGGGGAACGGAGCTTCGTTTGATTCCGCGCGTAGAGACTCCTTCAAAGCTGAGGCTCCACGGATCGGGGAGTGGTTCGGTGGTGGTGATCAGAAAAATCGTGTCGAGACCAAATGGCGGGTTCACGTTGATCTTCTGAGCGCCGGGCAGCAGGAATCGGCGCAGGTCGCTGCCCTCCTTGGGGAATTCGTTTTCCGAGTAATCGCCGGGATAGAGCAGCGTTCCTTTGCCGCGGCAATCCACGTCGAGCACATACACCCAGCGCTTCTGGATCACGCGACTGTCCGAGACCAGCATCAGCTGCGGATGATCCGCGGGTGTCACCGCCTCTCCATCCTTCAGCGGCTCGTTGCCCGATCCGCGCGCGAACGCCAGGTGGTAGTAGTCGTCCGAGGCGCCGCCGGGGCTCGGCGGCAGATGCAGCCACCCGTTCAGCTTGGCGAGACGCAGCGAGTACGTGTTGAGCGCTGCTCCCGCATCTGCGGCATCCGAGGCGCTGCTGATCAGAACCCAGTCGCTGCGCACCGGATAATGCGACGTAGCCGAGCAGCCGGGGCTGGTCTTCTGTTTGCCGCTCGACGGACCCGCTTCGAATTCCGCGTGCCGGAACCACGCCCAGGAGGGACCATCGCTGGTCAATGAGCCGGTCAGGATGTAGTCGGCGTTGGCCACCTCGTCGACGCCCTGAACAAGACTCGTCGGGGTATGCAGATCGAGCGTGGCAGCGAGTTCCCGCGGCGGCGGCAGGTTCACCCACACCTTCACGCCGGATGGCACCTGCTGCCGGAGCACATCCGCGGTCAGTTCGGCCCCGAGCGTTGCCGAGTTGGACGAGCCGGCATGTTGCAGGACCCAGGCCGTTCCGTTCCATGACAGCAAATCGGTCCATGGCATCGAGGCGGGATCCTCGACGGACTGGATCCCTGCGGCGCGAATCGCTTCGGCGGCGTTTTGAATTTGTTCGAGGGAAAGCGTCGCAGGCCAGGTCCACACGTGCAGCGGATCGATGGGTGCCGGTACCCATTTCTCCAGCACAAACGGCTCCGCTGTCGAGACCTCATCTCCGGGAGGGCTCAGCACCGCGGCCTTCGACCGCGTGATGCCATCGAGTTCCTTCACCTTCAGGAGCATTCTGCGGCCCTTTGCGTCGGTGCCGCTGAAGGTGCTCCCCGGCCCGATGCCGGCCAGACGACCGACGTCGAGCACCACGTTTCCTTCACCGTCCGATCCCACCGCCACGGCACGCAGCTTGCCCCGAGTGCCGGACGCGCCTCCGAACAGCGGCTGACTGCGGCGGTCGGCGTTCGCATCGAGCGACGGCATCTGATCCGGGATGTTTGCACCTTCCAGCGCGGCCCGGACCTGCTGATCGACGAGCGACACCGGCGCATCGGGCGGCAGAGCCTCAAGCGACCGGATCAGCGCCGCGGTAAAGGCGCCATGCGGCTCCGGAACGCTGTCCGGCGGAGGAGACTCCTTCGCGGTCTGATCCTGCTGCGCCGCCGAGTAGATCAGAGCGCCCCGTTCCGCCGGCGTCTTCACCTTTTCACCGGTATTCGATATAGGAGGAGCTTCGGCAATGTCGCGCGGATCGTAATCGAGCATGCGCGAGCGGGGCTGGCGCCCGAAGCGGATGCCGCGGCTGAACGCGCCGCTGTGGCAGCTGTCGAGAATCACCGTGAGGTGAATCCCCTTGTCCAGTGCAGCGTTGAAAATCTTCGTGGTCTCCAGATCGAGCACATCATAGGCCCCGCTCCAGGCATCCGCGGGCACCAGCGTGCTGTTGGCATGCGTCAGCTTGCCGTCCGGCAACGCAATCGTGAGCTTCGTTCCCAAGCTGTTCACGCGCAGCGATCCATGACCGGCGTAATAGAAGACGACTGTGTCCTCGCGCTGCGGCAGATCGACCAGATACTTCCGCATCGCCGCCAGCAGGCCATCGTGAGTGGTTTGGCTGGCAGGAAGAACGACAAACGGCAGGCTCGATTTGGACAGGCCGGGATTCGTCAGCACCGCGATGTCGGCTGGCGCGAAACCGAATTTCGGGCTGGCGAGCAGGTCGCGCATCGCGGCAACGTCGTTCAGAGAGCCGTTCAGGTTCGGATATTCCGTCAGTTCACACCGGCCTCCGGTACAGCCGGCCGGGCGCTTCGCCGACGTGTGCGGAGGCTGATAGAGATTGATTCCGATGAGCAATGCGCGTCGTGTCTGCGCCTGGGGGAAGGGTGCCGAGAAGACCAGGTAGAGGCAAACCAGCAACGTTCCGGATTTCATGGGAATTTCTGGAGAGAACGAGAGTCTAACGAGGCGCGGGGTGCTGTCAACTGAATTTGTGTGCACGCGCGATGTTTTTCCGCTCCAACCCGCCAAATTGCCCCGCACGCGCTTCCGGTGTAGCATTCGTCGCAGTCAAGACGGTCCCCCGAATCGTCTGCGCGAACGGAGCGAGACTATGCACATTCTGTGGTGGATCATCGTGGGCCTGATCGCCGGCTGGGCCACGGGCAAAATCATGAAGGGCTCAGGCTACGGCGTCTTCGCCGACATCCTGCTGGGCATCGCCGGCGCACTCGTCGGCGGCTTTATCATGCGCGCCCTTGGATTCGTCGGCCGTGGCGGCCTGATCTACACGATCATCGTCGCCATCGGAGGCGCCATCGTGCTCACCGCCATTGTCCGCGCGATCCGAAGATGATTGTGCCCGATCCACACGGGAGGCGGATCACGGCGCTCGTCGTTCTCGGGCCCTGGCATACTCCGCCGCGTCGAACTTCGCCGCGCCTTTCAGTCCCGTCCCGGTCACGTTATCGATGTTCAGCAGCGCTCCGCTCACGCCCGTCACGTCGATGCCGCGAATCGCCGCGTGCCGCATATTTGCCAGATAAACGCCCTTCGCGCACGTGCCGGTCACGTCGCTCAGCGAGAACCCCTCGAGCGGCTTCGATGCGTCGATCCGCGCCGCGTCCACCAGCATCGGGCAGTCCTCCACGTGGACACGCGCAAAGCGGTAATTCCGCAGCGCCGGAATGCCCGCGTCGCCCTGAACGGGACACTGATCCTGCAATCCGCTCGACACGCCGTTGATCGCCAGAAATCCGCCGCGCATGCCGCTGGCGCGCAGGTTGGTGCAGGAGATGTCCTCGATGAACGCGCCGCGCCCGATCCGCGTCTTGATGTAAATCGCGAAGCTGCGCGCACCGGTGAAATTGCAGCGGTCAATCGTCACGCCGCGAATCCCACCCGATGTCTCGCTGCCGATGCCAATGCACGCGAAAATCGAATCGGCGAAGGTGCAGTTGGTGATGTGCACGTCTTCGGTCGTCCGCATCAGCGTGTTTGCCTCGCTCCCGCGGCCCGATTTGAGCGAGATACAATCGTCACCCGTTGAGATATCGCAGCCGTCGATCCAGACGTGGCTCGACGAATCCACATCGATGCCATCGCCATTGCCGCCGGTGCTGCGAATCGTCAGGTTGCGGATATGCACCTGCTCGCAATACGTCAGGTGGATTGACCACATGCGCCGATAACTCGTCGTGAATCCTTCAAACCGCACATTCCGGCAATTCATCGGCTCGATCAGCGCCGGCCGGCGCAGCGGATCGTCCTTGCTCGGCCGCCCGCCCAGCGGCTCGTTCCCAGCAATGGTGCCCGGCCCCGTGATCGCGATATTCTCCGCATCGACCGCATAGATCAGCCCCACGTGGCCCTGGATCCACTTGCCCTCCCAGCGCACCTGCATCACCGGATAGTCGGCCAGATCCGGACTGCCGAGCAGGGTCGCATCGTTCTCCAGGCGCAGCGTGGTGTTCGAGCGCAACTCCAGCGCGCCGGTCAGATATTTCCCCGCCGGCACGACCACCTCGCGTCCGCCCAGCGCCCAGCAGCGATCGATCGCCTGCTGGAGCGCCGCCGTGTCCTTCGTTGTTCCATCGCCGGTCGCGCCAAAGTCGCGCACGTTGAAGCTCGCTCCCGGTCCCGATCCCGCACAGTTCGCGCCGCTTCCGGATGACGCCGCACTGCTGCCCGCCTGCGCCGATAGCCAGGACGGAGCAGCCGCCAGCCCCGCCAGCCCCCGGCCGGCGCTGCGAAGAAATTCTCTGCGTCGCATCGAGGCGCCTTTCATTTGCCCTCCGGAAACGGTACGAACATCCCCGCGCAAGGCTCCTGGTTTCCGTCCGGCGCCGGCTTACCGGTCACCGTTGAATCCTTCCCGACGAGCGTCAGGTTCATCGGCGTGGGATCGACGTGAAAATCCGTATGCTGGATCGAATACATGTACGGATCCTCCGCGTTCACCGTCACTCCATCCAGCGTTATGCCGATGCGATGCGTGCTGTCGTACCCGTTGAAAGTGATCTTCCCGCCGCCGCTGATCCGGACGTTCCGCAGCGTGATGTCTTTGTAAACCGGCAGACGGTTGCCCTGGAGCGTGCCCGCCGCCGTGTACCCCGTATCGAAGAACAGCGGATTCGCGGAATTTCGAATGCAGACGTTGTTGTAGACCACGTCCTGCACCAGGCCGCCGCGCGACGCGTTGGACTTGATGCGGATGCCATTGTCCGGACCGTCGAGGGAAAGATCGTCCACCAGTATCTTGGTCACGCCGCCGAACGTCTCGCTGCCGATCGACATGCCGTGTCCCCAGTAAAAGTGGTTGTGCACCATGCTCACGTTCGTGATCCCGCCCTCGCCGCCCTTGATCGCCACGTTATCATCGCCGTCCCGAATCCAGCTGTGCGCGATCGTGACGTTGCGCGAGCCGTTCCCCGGATCGACGCCGTCTGTATTCCGTGCGCCCCGCTGCGGGGTGTCGATCTTTAAGCCCCACACGGTGAATCCGTCGCCGTGGTTATACGAGACGTGGAAATTCGGCGAGTTCTTTAGCGTGATGCGATACAGCGTGAAATTGTCGGCATAGTTCGCGACGAGAATCCGCGGCACCTGCTGCCGCCCGCCCGCGCGCGCCTGCTCCGCCAGATCCCACCATGTCAGGTCTTTGCCCAGCAGTTTCGCACCGCCGCGCCCATCGATCGTGCCGTCACCCATGACGGCTGCGCCGGACACGTGGTCCACGCCGATCAGTGGCTTGCACCCCGGCGGAGCATCGTTCACCAGGCCGCAGCTTCCCGACGACTTGGCATAGACCTCCGGATCGCGCGAGCCAAACAGCGTCACGCCTTTCTCCACCACCAGCGTCACGCCCACGCGCAGCTCAATGGGCCCAGTCAGGAATGCATTGGCCGGTCCGTGCGCCCGCAGCACCACCGCACGTCCCGCCGCGCAGTGATCCAGCGCCTGCTGGATGCGCGCCGTATCGAGCTTGCCCTCGTCGGCGGCGTTGATCTGCCCGCCTGGCGCGTCAAGCTGCGCATCGAGACTCACGCACGCCGGCGGAATCACCGGCTCCGTGACATGTCTTGTGTCCTGAGCGAAAAGAGAAACACCGGCGACCCATGCCGCCACACTGCAGCAGACGAACCATCGAAGCATTCCGGATGTCCCTTCAGCGAAATCCCTGCCTCACACAATCTACGCTGAGTGAACCGTCTGCTTCGAGTACGCCTCCTCCAGCAGCACGATGGATCGCCGACAGATCAGCAGCGGAATACTGCCGAGGACGCCGAAGCTGCAATCGATCAGCCTCCAGCCGAGTGGAATGCCGCGAATGGCCCCGGCAATCATCGCCAGCGGAATCACACCGGCGCACGCGATCAGACCCAATGTGATCAGCCATCGGTTGCGCATCGGATCGCGCCACGCGCCGATGAACGCCGTCGCGATCACCAGGTGCCCAAACGCCAGCCAGTCGGTCCCATACGCCAGGAACGGATACCGCGCGTTCGTTTCCGCAACGCCCTGGTGCACTCGCGCGACCCAGGGCAGCATTCCTGTCGCCCGCGCTATTGGCTCGAATAACGAGATGTGCACTGCCGCTTCCAGCCATCGCATTTCCGTCACGAGCGGAAAGGCCGTCACTCCACTCAGCACCAGTCCTGCAATGAAGATGCCCAGCCAGAGGCGAATTCGGCGGAGATGCTCAGCACGTTCCATATTCTTCAGCGTATCGCCGCCTGCGCTGTGGCAGTTGCTCGCGGATTCTTCGCAGCCGGAACCCCGCCGAACCGCCGCTCTCGGCCCCGAAACTCCTCCAGCGCTGCATCCAGATCCGCCGCGCTGAAATCCGGCCACATGCGCTCGGTGAAATGTAGTTCCGCGTACGCAGCCTCCCATAACAGAAAATCCGACAGCCGCTTCTCTCCGCCGGTGCGGATCAGCAGATCGACGTCGCTCGACTCTGCGGTCAGCGCGTGCGTCAGCGCCCGCTGCATCACCTCCGGCGCGCGTTCCTGCTCCACCAGCCGCGGAGCGCACAGCGCAGCGCGCGCGATGGCAGCGCGCGATGAATAATCAATCGCCACGCGCAGCAGCAGGTTCCGCCCGGCGGCGGTCGCGCGCTCCGTCTGCTCAATGGACTGCAGCAGCGCCTGGGGCACGCGATCACGCCTTCCGATCGCCTCCAGCCGCACGCCGGCCTCGCGCAACCGCTGCTGCT
>DASYYN010000071.1:0-2654 GCA_035933815.1 Acidobacteriaceae bacterium | reverse complement strand
TCAACTTCCATCGAGAGAAGGCACGCTGGGGTCGCTTGGATGCTCACTCGTGAACCATACGGAGGGTTCATTCCCTGGGAGCTGCTTCGGCCACGTGATCGACGTCCCGCACTTCGGCAGAATTTATCTGGCAGTCCTGCGGATCCGGGAATCGGATCCGGACCAGGAGAGCCGGCTCCCCCTGCAGACGGAGATCAGCCTCACGATGATCAGGATCCAAATGGGCTGCATCGGCGACGGATCGACCTCGGGCGGCAACACGATCGTCAACGGCGGAACCAAAGGAACTGGTTAATCAGCGTTCCGCTCTCGATGCTTCTGCTGGTCTGTTCCGGCGACCGCATGCTTTCTCCGGCGGAGCAGTTCGGGAACGTTCGTCAGCTGTTTCAACGCGGACACCTCACAGCAAGCGAGCAAATGGCTGGTGAATGGGCAGAGCGATATCGAGCTCTGAATCCCGATTGGTCGACAAAGTTCAAAATCCTCCGGGCTGAATCCGCTGCCTGGCGTGGCCGAAGCCAGGAAGTGCTGCTCGACCTCAGCTCTGGTGTTGCACCTTCCGCGAATCAGGACGACCTCGCCCGAAGATGGTCGCTACTCGCCGCAGCCAACGCGCATCTTCACCGGAACACGGATGCTGCGGAGGATCTTTCTCTGGCGGATGCTTTCTGCACCCTGAAAGAGCGCCCCGTATGTGCTCACGTCCTTGATGCGCATGCGGCATTCGAAGCAGAGCAGGGAAAAACCGCGCAGGCCTACGGCTTTTATCTGCAGGAGCTGGCCGTCGCTCGCAAGTTTCAGGATCGCTTTGGTGAAGCAACGGCGGTCATGAACCTGGCAGGCACCTGTTTGGCGGAAGAACGGTATGACGAAGCCATCGACTGGCTCAACGCCTCGAATGAGATTGCCAGCTCCCTCCATGCCGAGGACATTCTTCTTACGAATACAGGCAATCTGGGCTGGGCTTACTACAGCCTGGGCGATCGAGAGCGCGCCTTCAGCCTTTTTCAGGATGCGGAGCGCCGGGCCAGCGCTCTGGGCGACACCCAGGGCACCATCCTCTGGCTCACCACAACCGGCTACGCCCTACAGGATTCCGGCGAATGGGCGCGCGCGACAGACTCGTACCGGCGCGCTCTTCGGCTCGCCGCCCAAATCAACAGCAGCGATGACATCATCAACTCCCTCGAAAGCCTGACGCACACATCGATTGAACTCGGTCAGCTCGACGCTGCCGATCAATATCTTCGACAGCTCGCTCCTCTCCTCAGCACCAATGCCAACCGTCTGGACATTCTCGATGTCACCCTCGCACGTGGCCGCATCGCCGCCGCCCGCCGCCAGGATCAGCAGGCCGAAGCCCTCTTCCGCGAGGTCGAATCCGATCCGGCCAGCCAGATCACCATGCGGCTGGGCGCGGAGCACGAACTGGCCCGCCTCTTTGAATCCGAGGGCCACGTCGACGAGGCGCTGAAAATGTACGCCGCTGCACTGGCCACATTTGAATCGGCACGTGCGCAGATCAAGAACGAAGATTCGAAGCTCCCCTATTTCTCCAACGCCACGCCGATCTACGACGACTACATCCGCCTCCTGATCTCGCAGGGGAAAGTTGAAGAGGCTCTCGCTGCCGCCGATCAGAGCCGTGCCCGCACTCTCGCCCAGGGCCTCGGGCTCAATGCTGCTCGTCCCGCTCTTCACGATGCTTCTTTCCACCCAGGTGCAATTGCCGCTCGTGCCGGTGCAACTCTGCTGTTTTACTGGCTCGGCGAACGACAGTCCTGGCTGTGGGTCATCACATCCGGCAAAACAGCGGTCGTCCAATTGCCGCGGCGAGCAGAAATTGCGCGTCTGATCGCGCGCTATCGCCAGGCATTACAGGGTCCCGAGGATCCCCTCGCTGGCGTCAATCAGGATGCTGTGGCCCTCTACCGCATTCTCATTGTTCCCGCCCAGCGCTGGCTCCAGCCAGGCGGCAATGTCGACATCCTTTGTGACGGCGTGCTCAGCGAACTCAACTTCGAGACTCTGATCGCGCCCCAGCCCTCACCGCATTACTGGATCGATGACGCGAATGTCGTCTCCGCCCCATCGCTCCTGCTGCTCGCTTCCTCGAAATCCACTGCAACCGGTCCGCGCAACCTTCTCCTGATCGGAAACGCCATCTCTCCCGGCCCTGACTATCCTGAATTGCCGAATGCCGGCCTTGAAATGCAGCAGATCCGAAAGCACTTTTCACCTCAGGAGGAAACAGTCTTAGAAGGTCCGCAGGCGAACCCCACTTCCTACTTCTCTGCGGCGCCGCAGCGATTCACGTATATCGACTTTGTCGCCCACGGGGTCGCCAGCGTTGCGGACCCGCTGAATTCGGCCATCATTCTCTCCCGTCGGTCCGGCAGCGAGGATTCCTTCCGGCTCCACGCTCGCGACATCATGGGCCACCCGATCCATGCCCGCCTCGTGACGATTGCTGCCTGCTATGGCGGCGGTACACGCGCCTATGCGGGTGAGGGGCTGGTAGGACTTTCCTGGGCGTTCCTCTATGCCGGTGCGCACAATGTCATCGGCACGCTCTGGGAAGTCAGTGATGCCTCTTCGCCGCTCCTCATGGATGGCGTTTACGCCGGAATCGAGCGGGGGCTTACGCCGAGGGC
>DASYYN010000068.1:0-20157 GCA_035933815.1 Acidobacteriaceae bacterium | reverse complement strand
TGCCGCCACCGACCAGCACAACACCGCGCCCGCCATCGCTACCGCTCGCATCATCCTGCTTCTCTTCACGAAATCCCCCTGCGTGAAAGGAAGCATTCCCGGCCATCCTCGCATGCGTCAAGGCAAATCCAGCGCGCATCGCCGGTTCCCGTACATAATGGAGCCGAATGTCCGCAAACAGGGAGCTTCGATTGCTTCCGTTGGCGAAGAAGCGCGATGCGCGCGCCAGCCGCACCCGTGCGCGCCTGGCCTCGTCGCTGCGTGACCTGATGCAGCGCAAGCCGCTCAGCGACATCAGCGTGCAGGACGTGCTCGACCACGCCCGCATCAGCCGCTCTGCCTTTTACGCGCACTTCAGCGGCAAAGTGGACCTGCTGCTGACCGACCTCGATGAGTTTCTTGAGGCCGTCGCCACCCAACTCTCCCGCTCGCGCGAGCAGTCGCAACGCGTCGTCGTTGTGGCAGAATTCTTCGCGCATGTCGCCCAGGCGGAAAAGATCCGCGCCGCGCTCGCCCGCTCCGGACGCCTCGGCGATTTCTACGACCTCGCCCGCCCGCACTTCGCCCGCAGCATCGAGCAGCGCCTCAGGGAAATCCCTCGCTCCGCGCACTTGTCCGCCCTGGACCGCTCTGGGCTCGCCCACACCTTCGCCGGCGCGCTCATGGCGCAACTCGACTGGTGGCTGGCCAAAGGCCAGAGCATTGCGGCGGAAGAAATGGACCGCCGATTTCACCGGCTCGTCTGGGCCACGATCGGCCGTCCCCAGCCAAGCCCAGGTCACGGCGGATGACCAATTCACGGCCGCGTTTGATCACCTCACGACCGCGAACTGATCACAGAGGGCCGTCTTCGCATCCATCACAACCCTCGCCGAACTAATTGCCCGTCAATCACAAAGCCCTTCACGGCCGTCACCTGATCAAAAAGCCGGAGGCCTTTTCCCTGTTGCCTATTGCCTACTGCCTATTGCCTGTTGTCTATGCCTATTGCCTATTCCCTGCCTCATCCATCGTGTTCTTGTTGCTCGCAGGCGCGAATTTGCCGACGCCGCAGCTCTCGCTGTGCGGCGTGAAGCTGACCACTTCGCCGTTCAGGCCCGAGACGAGCTTGCCGTTGATAGTCGTCGAGCCCGTACCGCGCAGCGTCTTGTCGGGAGCGACACCCAGCAGGAACGCGCCGCCGCCGTTCTGCACGTGGACGATGAACCCGGCTGGGGCGTTCTCGACGGTATACGGCGCATTGATGTGCGCCTGGCCGCAGTCCAGCGTCACGAACGCATCATTGAAGTCGAGCTTCATGCCGCTGGAATTGGCATAGGGTCCGGTGACGCGGAATCCGTAGATAGTGGCGACAGAATTGCCCGGGACCGCTTCCGCCAGGCTGCCCGGCTTGGGTTTCGGCGGCGGGGGCGGCGCCGGCTGCGGCGCAAGCTGGCTGATCGTGCAGCGCTGCATGCTCGGCGCATAGATGGGCGTGGAGGTTGTCGAGCAGGCGCCGCGCGAGCAGGTGGTGACGTCGTGGTAGCCGGTGACGATGAATCCCTTGACCGCAATGTTGCCGGGGCCGGAGAGCGAGCCGTCGGGACGGAGGGTCAGCACGATCGGATCTGGCTCGTTGTCGACGACCAGCTGGACCGTTGCTCCGGATTTGCGCAGGGTGTAGGCGTGGCTAACGTCGACGAGCGTGCCGCAGCTCTTCAGGACGGCCCCGCCATTGGTGTTCAGGGCGATCTCCGGCAGGTCGGTGCGGCTGTGATAGTAGCCGACCAGCAGGACGCCGGTGAGCGGCGGAGGAGGCGGAGTATCGCTACCACCACCTCCCATGATTCCGCTAATGAGATTGCCGATCCCCGAAGCCAGGCCCATGATGGGGTTGGCGCACTGGTTGATGGTGCCGCCCAGCTCGAGGCATCGCTTCTGCTCAGGCTTGAGCGACTGCACGCCACCGCCCGCGAGAAAGCCGCCCAGCAGACTGCCCTGCCCGTTGTCCTGCTGCATCTGCTTCTGCATCTGGGCTTCGTGCTGGTTGTAGGTCTGCGCGAGCGAAGCCTGTGCGCCGCGGTAGGTGTCGTTCGCCTGCGAGCCTGAGAGCTGGCGGATCCAGGTCTCCGCGTTGTTGATCGAGTACTGCCCTTCGAGCTGCTGGTAGCGTTTGGCCTCGTCCGGCGTGTGCTTCGTCTTGATGTCCTGCTGGATCGCGTAGAGGGCCTGCGCGTAGTCCCCCAGCAACTTCTGCTCGCCCGCAGAATATGGACCGCGGTAGTCGCGCGTCTCCTTGATCCGCCGGATGTAGATCGGGAGGTATTCGAAGACGGCGGCCTGGCGCGCTTCGGTGTCAATCGGATCGCTCCCCTGGAGCTGGTTCCTGATCTTCTCGACCGACGGCATCGACGCGGTGTAGTCGGAGCCGGCCGCCTGGGCGGACGCACCCGGCGCAAGAGCAAAGACAAACAGCAGCGACAACAGTAGAGGGGGGAGGGGGGACCGGTGACGCATCACGACACCCCCGAGAACAAAGGTTGACCTGGTTCCAGCGAGGTTAGCCGCTGCGCCTGCTGCCGTCAATAGACTTACGGCAGATTGCCGATCCGCGCGCTGCAGGAAGCAAGACCTGCCCCCCGCGGTCGGTAGCGCCGGAGCGACTCCGCGCCCGCCCGTTGCAAATACAACCGGTTCTGAACCCCGAGCCCCTGCTCGCAATGTGACATTTCTCACATCCGACTGACCGGCTGGTTTGGATAATCAGGCTTAGCGGGGTCCCCTCCGGACCGCTTTATACTTTGAGTAACCCTCGGTTGCACCGGAACCTGAGCATTCGTTCCGGCTATTTTCCGAATGGGTCCCCGCCCCTGAACTGGGTTCTGCGAACGCTATGTTCATCCTCTGGCTCCGAGTTGCGGCTGTTTTGTACGGCATCGCCGGTCTGCTCACCGTCCCGGCGGTGTTCGGAAAGCATGCGCGGGGCCATCGCTTCTGCCTGCCCGTGGCGCTCGGCGGCTGGTTCTTCCACCTCGTCGCCACGGTGGAAATGCTGAACTACGCCCATCACCTGATCCCGGTGCTCACTACCGAGATTGTCTCCACGCTGGCGCTGGCCATCGTTGCCATCTTTCTGCTCATCTTCTTCGTCTACCGCACGATCTCCTTCGGCCTCTTCGCTTTGCCGCTGGCGTTTCTGCTCACGGTGATTCCGGCGATCGGGCCGGAGCGCTACACCTTCAGCTCGCCGGTGATCCGCAATGGCTGGATCGCCTTCCACGTCGTGATGCTGCTGGCCGCCTACGCCGCGCTCCTGTTCAGCATGCTGGCCAGCTTCCTCTACCTCATCCAGGAAAAGCGGCTCAAGAATAAAGACTGGTCGAAGGCCGGCGTGACCCAGCGACCGGCGAAACGGCCGAAGGGCTTTCTGACGTGGCTGCCGCCGCTGGCCACCATGGATCAGATTGCGCAGACCACGCTCGTACTGGGCTTCTGCTGCATGACCACCGGCCTGTTTGCTGGCTCCGTCATCGCGCAGGAGCGGGTCGGGATCGGGTACTTTGCCGATCCGAAGATTCTGCTGTCGTTCGTGATGTGGGGGCTGTACGTCGCCATTTTGTTTATCCGGCGCAGCTCCGGGCTCCGCGGCCGCCGCGCGGCCTGGCTCGCATCGAGTGTGTTCGTCGTCATGCTATGCGTATGGGCGGCGAATCTGCTGGGCTCCGTACACAGCGCTTCGCACAGGTTTGGACTGAAATGAAATTTCTCGTCACAGGTCTGAACCACAAAACGGCTCCCGTGGAGCTGCGCGAACGCCTCGCTATCGCCAAGGATGCCCTGCCCGAGGCGACCCGCGCGCTCCTGCGGTCCCCCGGCGTCAGAGAGGCGATGATCCTTTCCACCTGCAACCGCGTGGAGCTGGTCGTCTCCCACAACGGCACCGAGCCGCAGCTGCCGCGCTTCCTCGCCGAGCATTTCTCGCTGGACCGCACGGTGCTCGAGCCGCACCTCTATCAATATCAGGATGAAGAAGCGGTGCGGCACATGTTCCGCGTTGCCGCCAGCCTCGATTCGATGGTCGTCGGCGAGGCGCAAATCCTTGGACAGGTGAAGCAGTCGTGGACGCTGGCGCGCGAGATCGGCGCGGTGAAGGGTCCGCTGGACAAGCTGCTCCAGGGCGCGTTTTCCGCTGCCAAGCGGGTGCGCAGCGAGACGGAAATCGGATCGTCGTCGGTCTCGATTGCCTCGGTCGCCGTTGATCTCGCGCGCCGCATCTTCGGCTCCCTCGACGGCAAAAAGATTCTCGTCGTCGGCGCTGGCAAGATGAGCGAGCTGGCAGCGCGTCACCTCATCGAGCACGGCGCTGCCTCCATGATGGTGGCCAACCGCACCTATGACCGCGCACTGCGGCTGGCGGAGCAGTTCCTCGGCCAGGCGATCCGCTGGGAGGACCTGCACGCGCGCGCCCACGAGGCGGACATCATCATCACATCGACCGGCGCCTCGCAGCACATCTTCGCCATGGAGCAGGCGCAGCAGATGCTGCACCGGAGAAAGAACCGGCCGGTATTCCTGATCGACATTGCCGTGCCGCGCGATATCGATCCGCGCATCAACCAGCTCGAAGGCATCTTCCTCTACGACATCGACGATCTGCAGTCGGTCGCAGCCTCGAATCTCGTCGATCGCGGCCGCGAGGCGCAGCGCGCCGAGGCCATCATTCTTGAGGAGACGGAGCGATTCCGGCGGCGCATCCGCACCATCGACATTGCTCCCGTAATCATGGAAGCGCAGGCGACGGTCGAAGATCTGCGCCAGGCCGAGCTGCAGCGTTCAGCGCGGCTGCTCCAGTCTCTGAGCCCCGAGCAGCAGGCCGCCGTGGAACATCTGACGCGCGGTTTGATGAACAAGTTCATGCATCTGCCGCTGCAGGCGATGAAAGGCGCGGCGCGCGACGGCGATGCGGCCGCTCTGGAGACGATTCGGGCAATGTTTGGCAAAGAAGAGCAAAAGTCGGCAGCCCGTGAAACTCCCGGCGCGACCACTGATTCCGGCAGCGAATCCGAAAGCAAGTAGTCCGCGGTACTCTGATTGCTCATGACCAATCCCCGGACGATCACCTCCTTCAAACCCGTTTCGCTGCGCATCGGCTCCCGCGGCTCCCAGCTCGCCCTGTGGCAGGCGAACCACATTGCCGACCGGCTGCGCGCGGCGGGGCACACCGTCGAGATCCAGATCATCAAAACGCTCGGCGACGCCATGCAGCACGTTCCCTTTGCGCAGGTCGGCGGACCGGCGGGCGATGGCAAGGGCATGTTCACGAAGGAGATTGAAGAAGCGCTGTTTGCGAAGCGCATCGATCTCGCAGTCCACAGCCTCAAGGATCTCCCCACGGAGCTCTCCGAACCTTTCACCATCGCCGCCATTCCCGAGCGTGTCGATCCCCGGGACGCGTTCGTCTCCGTCAGGCACGAGAGCTTCGAAGCATTGCCGCACAACGCGCGTATCGGAACAAGCAGCCTCCGCCGTCAGGCGCAGCTCCGCGCTGCGCGTCCGGATGTGGAGTGCCTTGAGTTTCGCGGCAACGTCGACACGCGCCTGCGCAAGCTGGCCGAGGGACAGGTAGACGCGATTATCCTGGCTTCCGCAGGGCTGGAGCGCCTGGGCCTGACGCAGCATCGGCGCGAGTGCTTTTCGCCGCTGGTGCTTTGCCCCGCCGCAGGACAGGGAGCGCTGGGCATTGAGGCCCGCGCGGGTGATGAACGGGTGCTCGAGGCGCTGGCGTTTCTGAATCACGAGCCGACTCGCTACGCCGTCACCGCCGAGCGCGCCGCGCTGGCTGCTCTGGGTGGAGGATGTCAGGTTCCCATCGGGATCCACTGCTTTGCCGGCGACGAGGGCTACACGGTCGTGGCGGCTGTGGCAGCTCCCGACGGATCGCAAGTGATCCGCGTTGTGCTCGACCGCCAATTCGGTGATCCTCTTGGCGTGGGTAGAGCAGTCGCGGCAGAACTGGTCGAGCAGGGCGCACGAAAGCTGCTGCAGAGCGGCGCCGAAACCGGCATTGGGGCAGCGGATTAGCGGACCATCTGCCCCAAGCGAAAGGCCCCTGGTGCCCCATGTCTCCCGTCGTTGGAGACATGGGAGAGTACAAAACCTTCTGTTCAAAAGACGTGACAAATATAGACGACCAACACGCGCTCAACGGCCGCACGATTCTCGTGACGCGAGCACGACACCAGGCGGGCCGCCTCGCCGAAGCTCTCCGCGCGCGCGGCGCTACGGTACTGGAGATCCCTGCCATTGCCATCGAGCCGCCGCCTTCGTACGCGCCGCTCGATGCCGCATTGCGCGAGATCGCTGCGTACCGGTGGCTGATCGTCACCAGCGCGAACGGCGTGGACGCGCTGCGCACGCGCATTGTGGAAGTGGGCATCGCCTCGTCGAGCTTGGCTCACCTGCAAATCGCCGCCGTCGGATCCGCGACCGCCGCAGCGCTGCGCGACGCCGGCCTGTCTGTCACAGTGACGCCGAAGGAATACGTTGCCGAATCGCTGGTCGAGGCGCTCGGCGATCGCGTCATCGGCCAGCGCGTCCTGCTGGTGCGAGCGATGGTCGCCCGCGACATCATTCCGGATGCTCTGCGGAAACGAGGCGCGACGGTCGATGTCGTCGATGCGTACCAGACCGTAATTCCCACCGAATCTGTAACTGCTATGCGCACCCTTTTTGAATCCGGCGGCCGCGTGCCCGACGCAGCCACCTTCACCAGCTCCTCCACCGTCACAAATTTTCTCGCGCTGCTGCGGGCTGCGAAAGTCGCGCCTCCACCGACCACGAAGGCAATCTCCATAGGGCCAGTCACCAGCGCCACGCTGCGCGAGAACGGCTGGGAACCCGCAGCCGAGGCCGATCCACACGACCTCGGTGGCCTCGTGACCGCTGTCCTGCGGGCCATGTGACCCGCCGCGCCGTTTGACATCCCACCACGCCGCGCATAATTTCGGCTCTTGCGAAATTTTATTTCCTCCGAGGAGCCTCTGCGATGATCCGCCGCCTGTTCGTTGTGCCCCTGCTTGGTCTCGCTCTCACTGCTGCTGCACAGCGCGCGCCCGAGGTTGCTCCTGTGCCACCCACAGGCCAGCTCGACCCAACGCGGACCATCACCAGCCCGCAGCTCTTCTCCTCGTTCCATCAGCCGGTGCCGGAGCATTACATCTGGACGCGCGACGATTCCCCGGCGCATCGCGCTGACGCCCGCGCCTTCCGCGTGCATTTCCAGGTCGATCAGCTTCCGCCCGCAGCCTCGCTCTACATCGCCGGCCCGCACAGCGTGGACGTTACGCTGAACGGCAAGGCCGCCGGCCACTTTGTCTCCCCGCCGAATTCGCGCCTGCCGATGCACGTCTTCGTCGCGGATCTTCTCCCCGCTCTTCACTCCGGCGACAACACGCTCGTTCTCGATACCGGCGGCGAAACGCATCGTGGCGGAGCCAAGCTCGTCGCGAAGATCATTCCCGCGGGATTCGGCGTTGTCGCCACGCCGATCCTCGTCAGCGATGCGAAGTGGGAAGCGGCGATTCACGCGCCCGGCGCGCCTCCCTCAGACTGGGCTCCCGTGTCCGATCTTGGCGGCATCGAGAGCAACATCGACTTCTTCCAATGGAATGAAGACGCGGGCCTCTACGACTGGCCCGGATACGAAGGCGCATCGCCCTTCCTCGCGCATACGTTTCTCACCGCTGAGCGCGTGCAGGACGCCTACGCCGGCCAGGGATCCTTCGACAATGTGTACGCACTCACCAGCGCAAACACTGCGCAGAACTTTACCGTTCACCTGAACGAGAACCACCCGCTCGGCGAGTTCGTTCCCGGCATCACGCTCGACTTCGGCCGCGAAGTTGCCGGACGCGTGCAGCTTGTCTCCGCCGCCGACCGGCCGATCACCGTCTCGATCGCCTATGGCGAGTCCATCGACGAGCTGAACAACGAGCCCTACCTCGGCGTCGACGTGCTGCACGTAACCCCGCACGGCACCGGCGTCGGGCCGAAGTCGGCCTTCCGCTACGCGCGCGTTCGCTTTCTCGCCGGCCCCGCAACCATCCCCCTGCAATCGATCCGCCTCGAAGCGATCTACTACCCGGTGCATTATCTCGGCTCCTTCTCGTCGTCTGACGATCTGCTCAATCGCATCTGGGAAGTTGGCGTTTACACCTCGCACCTCTGCATGCAGGACGACATCTGGGACGCGCCCAAACGCGACCGCGGCCGCTGGATGGGCGACACCGACGTGAGCGGCCGCGTGATCGACGCCGTCTTCGCCGATCGCTTCCTCCTCGAAGACACGCTGACGCGCCTCATCGGCCCGACGCCGGTCGAGCACCCGGTCAACGGCATCCCCGGCTACTCGTCGTTCTGGTTCACCGAACTGGCCGACTATGTCCGCCACACCGGCCGCACCGAATATGTGCAGCAGGAGCATGACGCGCTCCTGCAACTGCTCGCATTCATGGACCAGGATTTCGACGCGCAGAACCAGTTCATCAACAAGCGGCATTCCTGGCTGTACGTCGACTGGTCGCTACAGATGAATGGCGACACGCCGGAGACTCGTCGCGCCACCGCCATGGAATACGTCCGTGCCTACCGCGTAGCCGCGTGGCTGTTGCGGCAAATTCACGATGATCAGACCGCCGCGCACTGGGAGCAGCGCGCCGACGCCATTTCAAAAACCATGCAGACCTCCGCGTTTGACGAGGGCTCCTACGGCCCGCGCTGGCAGACGAACGCCATGGCGGTCATCTCCGGCGTAGCCGCGCCCGAGCAGTACGGGTCGATCTGGCAGAAGGTGCTGGCCGACGTGGGCAAGCCGACCTACAGGCCCGACATCATCACGCCCTACTACGGCTCCTACGTGCTCGATGCCATGGCCGAGATGGACCACCGCGAGGCGGCGCTCGCCTGGATTCGCGAGTTCTGGGGCGGCATGGTGAACGAGGGCGCAACCAGCTTCTGGGAAGCCTACGATCCGTCATGGCCGAAGCGCGATCCGCACGTCGATCTGCAGGCCGACGACACCGCCGGCTATCGCATCTCTCTCGCGCACGGATGGTCGAGTGCGCCGGCGTATTGGCTCATGGACCAGGTGCTCGGCATCCAGCCCACCGGCGTCGGATTCGCGCAGACCACGATTCGTCCTGACCTGCTGGGGCTCGCGTGGGCGAAAGGCGCGGAGCCCACGCCGCACGGACCCCTGCAGGTCAGCCTGCAAAAGGCGCACGATCAGCACAGCCTCCACCTCACGCTCGACGTGCCGGACGGCGTGCAGGCCACGGTGCTGTACCCCGTTGTGCCGGGCGCAGGCCACGTGCTCGTCAACGGAACCGCGCAGCAGGGCGCGCCCGCCGAGAACGGCGCGCGCATCGCCCTGAAGCTCGACCACGGCGGCCACTACGAGATTCACGCGGAGTAGCGCTTCCGCTGTACTCTCAAGAGTGATGCGAACGGTCCTCACTGCGAAGCGCCTGCTCACGCCCTCCGAGCAGATCGAGCAGCCGGTCCTCGTCATCGAAGACGGCGCGATCAGCAGCGTGGGCTCGCTCGCCGCCACTGCCATGCCTGCCGGGCAGCACGTCGCCTTTCCCGACTGCACGCTGATTCCCGCGCTCTTCGATGTGCACATCCACGGCTGCGGCGGTCACGATGTGACGGAGGCGACCGAGTCGGCGCTCGCGCACATCGGCGCATTCCTTGCCCGACGCGGCGTTGGCGCGTATCTGGCGACCACCGTCACGGCGCCCCTCGATGCGCTGCTCCGCTCGCTCAATGGTCTGGCGAAGCTCATCGGTCAGCCCGGCGACGGCGCCCTTCCGCTCGGGATTCATCTCGAAGGCCCATTTCTCTCCCCGCACAAACGCGGCGCGCACCCGGAACATCAGCTGCTCGAGCCGAGCGTCGCTCGCTTCGAGCAGCTGTGGCAGGCGGCGGAAGGCAAGATTCGGCTGATGACGATTGCGCCTGAATTGCCCGGCGCCCCGGAGACCATTGCGCACGCGGCGAAGCTCGGCGTCCGCGTCAGCCTGGGACACAGCAACGCGGATCTGGCGGCAGCGCGGCGCGGCGTTCAGGCCGGCGCGATCACAGCCACGCACACCTTCAACGCCATGCGCCGCTTCGAGGCGCGCGACCCGGGGCTCGTCGCCGAAGTACTCACCAACGACGCGCTCTACGCGGAGATCATCTGCGACGGTCTGCATGTCGATCCGGCGGCAGTGCGCCTGTTCTGGAAGGCGAAGGGGCCGGAGCGCGCCCTGCTCATCACCGATGCCATGGGCGGCACCGGCATGCCCGACGGCACCTACTGGCTCGGCGAGCTGGAGGTACGCGTGAAGAACGGACGCTGCGTGATCGGCGAAGATACGCTCGCCGGCAGCACGCTCACGCTCGACACCGCCGTGCGCAACTTCATGCTCTTCACCGGCGCGAGTCTGCAGCAGGCCACCGCGCTCGCAACGCGCAATCCCGCCCGCATGACCGGCCTCGACGACGAGGTGGGCGTGCTGGCTCCTGGACGCGCCGCGAACATCGCCGTGCTCTCATCGCGCGAGGAAATCGTCGAGACGTTCCTGCGCGGGATTCCGTCCAGCGCCGCAGTGACGCAGAACAGCTTCAACGGATGAGGGCCGCTATCGCCCGGCATTTGTGCTCAAAATCCCCGACAGCACATTGAGACTCCCATCCACCTTCTCTGAGTCCAGGCCCAACAGCTTCACGATCAGCGGATACACATTCACGTTCTCGAATGACTTCAGCTTCACCCCGCGCCGGATGTCCGGCCCCTCAGCGTAGAAGATGGCCTTCATCTCCGGCATCATGTACGGATCGAACCCGTGTTCCCCCGCCAGCGGCCCGCGAGCCGCGACCCCCGTCGGCGCCCTGGGAACGACAGCATACGGCCCGCGCGCCACGATCACCGGATCGCCCTCCCGCGCATTGCTGTTGAAGTGCAGTTCGCCGGGAACGTTAGCCCGCCGGTAGACCATGAACGCCGCGTCAGCCGCCTTGAGCTTCTGGTAGACGTGGTTCGCGGTGGCCTCGTCCGGCGCGTAGAGATAGCCGCCGGCGGTGATGACGTTGTCGAGCGGCGCAAAAGAGGCCAGCTCAATCCACCCGCCCTGAATCTCCGCCATGCCGTGGTCCGAAACGATGATCAGATCGATCGGCAGGTGCAGCGCATCAAGATCCTTCTCGAGCGTGCCCATCAGCGCATCCACGTGATGCACGGCCGCGGCAGTCTGCGGCGCGTCCGGGCCGTACTCATGTCCGGCGTGATCGACAGCCGAGTAGTAAAGCGTAATGAAGTGCGGACGCTGCGCCGCCGGCAACTTCAGCCACGCGATCACTTGCTCGATCCGCTGCTCGTCAGGAAATTTGTTGTCGAAGTGCAGGTAATACGTCGGGCGCTGGCCGGCGATCTCCGCCTCCGACCCCGGCCAGAAAAAACAGGCCGTGCGCATGCCCTGCTTTTCGGCGAGCGACCACAGCGGCGTGCCGCCATACCAGGAGCCATCACCGGCGCTTTTGGGATCAGTGAAGGTGTACCGCTCCTTCCGGCTGGGATCGTAGAAGCTGTTCCCGACAATGCCGTGATGCTCCGGATAGAGCCCGGTCACCAGCGTGTAGTGGTTGGGGAAAGTCAGCGAGGGATACGCAGGAATCATCCCGTCCGGCACGCTCGCTCCCCGGGCCGCAATGCCCAGCAGATGCGTCGCGCCGTACTTCTTCGCATAGTCGTAGCGGAAGCCATCGAGCGAGACGAGCACCACATAGTGCTTCGACTCCGTGGCCGCAGCGTTCGGCCCGTGATCAACGGTAATGACCGGCGATTGCGCGCGCGCGGAGAGGCAAAGAAAGAGAAGAAGCAGCCACCGCTTCGTCATGTGCAACAGGGTACAGCAGGTACCGTTGCTCAGATTCTCTGCCGAACGAGATGACCCCTTACTGCGGTGACCCCGCAGGGGTCGCAGGCAGCGCCACTCCAGGCGCCCGTTTCGCGTGGGGAGCAATGCGCGCGCGGCCATGCTGCGCGGTCTTGTGCGTCGAGCGTCCGCGAGCCGCCGGACCAGCCGGCACCGGAGCCGCCGACGCAGGAGGCGCCGGATGCACCGCCGATGCCGCTCCCACACCGCCCTGCATTTCCAGAATCGGCGGCGGCGCGACCATCCCTGGGTGCGGCCGGTGCGAATGGTTCACCGAAGCCACCACGATTACCCCGCAGACCAGGCTCGCCGAGGCAATTCCGGCCAGCGGAACCATGAAGCGAAACACCCGATGCGTGCTGCGTACGGGCTGGTCCGCGCCGGAGCGCGCCTCCGCCAGCCGCGTCAGAATCCGCCCTTCCATGCCGGCGGCAGGTGCAACGCTGCCGATCGCCCGCAGCGCGGCATCAATCTGGCCATCGAGTTCGGTTTGCACCCTCTGATCGTCCATCATCGCTGGATTCCTTCCTTCTCCAGCAGCACGGCCAGCTCACGGCGGGCCCGGAAAATACGCGACCTGATTGAAGATTCGGTGGTGTGCAGCATGGCGGCAATCTCGGCCGTGGTCAGCTCCTGCACCGCAGAGAGCAGCAGCGCCTCGCGTTCCCGGCTCGGCAGCCGGTCCACCAGCGCCAGGATGCGCGCATGCTCCTGGCTCGAAATCGCCACATCGTCGGCGTTCCGCTCACCCGAGGGCAGAGTGCGCGCGTAGTCCGCTACGTCCTCGTTCTCCGGACGCGTCTTTGCCCGCCGCTTGCGGTCCAGTACAACGTTCCAGACAATCCTCACCAGCCACACGCGGTAATCGCGAATCTCGTCCAGCCGGGACTCATGCTTGAGCACCCGCACAAACGTCTCCTGGACGGCGTCCTCCGCTTCGGCCGCGTTCCGCGTCACCGAGAACGCCACGCGATACAGCGTCGTGGAGTACTCGGCGACCAGCTGGGCGATCGTCTGGCTCTTGTCCACTGATTTCGCAACCGGAGCAGCCGTCATCCAGCCGGCGAGTTGGCCTTCAAAGGCACTCATCCTGGCACCTCTCGAGGAGGGGAGATTCGTACGTCTGCTCTAACGACGCAGGATATCGCGTTTTCGCTCACGGAATGGGCGTGCCGGGGCGAGCGCGGCAGGGCCCATTGCGGCCGGGCGGCATTTCGCAGCGGAATGCCGCCGCGCGGCCCACACGCTAATACGTGTTGTGGTAGTTCGGATATGGCGGCCGCTGCGGCTTCGCCGGTGGATGTGCCTTCAGCTCCTGCATCGCCAGATCCACCGCCTTCTCCAGTTGCGGATCATGCCCCTCGCTCACAGCCTTCGGGTCCTGCTCCACCACGTAGTCCGGATCAACGCCATGATTCTCCACTTCCCACTGACCATTGGGCGAGAAGAACGCCACACTCGGCGACGTGACGTGCCCACCGTCCATCAGCACCGGGATCGGCCCGATGCCGACCAGCCCGCCCCAGGTGCGCTTGCCCACCAGCGGTCCCAGCTTCGCTTCCTTAAAGAGCCACGGCAGCGCATCGCCGCCCGAGCCGGAGAATTCGTTGGCCAGCATCACCTTCGGACCATAGATCGCCGCGTTCGGCGTGTGCTCGATGGCCCCGTACCGCGGCGCCCAGTACGACTCGATTTGGCGCCGCAGCACTTCGATGAAGTAGTCGGCCACCTGTCCGCCGCCGTTGAAGCGCTCGTCGATAATCGCGCCCTGCTTCTGCGTCTGCGCAAAGTAGTAGCGATTAAAGTTCGTGAATCCGCCCGCCCCGGTGTCCGGCAGATAGACGTACGCCAGCTTACCGCCCGAGAGCTGGTCCACTTTCTTCTGGTTCGATTCGATCCAGTCCACGTTGCGCAGCGCCGCCTCGCTCCCCACCGGCGTCACGTTAATGTCCCGCGCATTCGACCCGTCGGCTGAGCCGATCCGCACGCTGATCACCTGCCCCGCCGTGCCTTCCAGCGGCTCCTGGATGTTCGTGTCGGCGGTCAGCTCCCGTCCATTGATGTCCAGAATGCAGTCGCCCACCTTCACATTCAGCCCCGGCTGCGCCAAAGGCGCGTGCTCCCGCGGATTGAACTCACCGCCCGTGTAGATCTTCGCGATGCAGTAGCGATTGTTCTTTATTTCGTAGTCCGCGCCGAGCAGGCCTCCGGGCACGTGCTTCGCCTCGGGGATCGCGCCCCCGTTGCCGCGCAGGTGTCCCACCGAAAAGGCGCTCAGCATCTCCTGGAAGATGTAGTTGAGATCGGCCCGCGAAGCGATGGACTGCACCCATGGCTCGAAGCGCTTCTCGTCCGCATCGGTCTTCACGCCGTGGTAGTTGGGATCGTAGAAATAGGCGCGCTCGATGCGCCACACTTCGTGGTACATCTGCGCCCATTCCTGGTGCGGAACCACCTTCAGTTTCAAGTCGGCAAAATTGAGGGCTCCCTCGCCCGGCTTCACCGGCGCGTTGGCCGGCACAATCACCCAGTTCGGCTGCGGCGGCCCGTTCGGGCCCGGCTCAGCGCCTTCGGGCCGCGGATGCCCCAGCGCCAGCAGCATCTTCTGCCCGTCGGCCGAGAGTTCGAACGACTCCACATTCTCGGCCAGCTTCTCCGTCTTGCGGTCTTCCCGCGTCCAGCGGCTCAGCGTCATGCCGCGCTCGGCAAAACGTCCGGAACCGGGCCGCTCCAGGAAATACACCGAGCCCTTCAGACCGGCGGCCACGTCCTCATACGCACCCGCGGGCAGGGGCAGCGCGACGGTGCGCGATTCGATACCGTCCAGATCGATCTTCACCGGCTTCGGCGGAGTCGTCCTGGCAGGCGCCTTCTCATCGGCGCCCGCTTCGCCCTTGTGTTCGTCGGGCGTCTTGCCTTCGGCCTGCCGCTCTGACGGCGGCTTCTCATCGTCAAGCTCGGGAGCAATCGGCGAGGGCGTGTCCTTCGCCAGCGCGATGGCGTAGATGTTCGACGTCACTTGATAGAGGTCGCTGGTCATGTCCAGCCCGTCGCTCGTGGCGCCGGCGTTGGTGCTGGCGATGAAGTACAGGTACTTGCCTTCGCGATCGAACGCCGGCCGCACAGACTCCGCCATCTCGCTCGTGATCTGCGTGGACTGTCCGGTATCCACCGCATAAAGAAACAGCGCGTGCAGATGGTTCTCCATCGATCGCGTGTAGGCCAGCCATTTCGAATCCGGCGACCACGAAATGGCATAGCTTGTGTTGGAGAAGCCGCCGTACACGTTCTTCTCGCCCACCGTGGTCAGCTTGCCGGTCGTTAGATCCAGCATGTAAGTGTTCTCGCGGTTGTCGTGAAACGCGATCTTCTTCGAATCGGGCGACCAGATGGGATCGAAGTAGTACGCGGGTTCCGGAGCGAGCGCGAATTTCTTCACCGCCGGAGCGCCGGCCACATCGTTGCCGGTCTGCGGCGCCACGTACAGCTGGTAGAGCCCTGACTCATCCGAGAACCAGGCGATCGACTGCCCATCTGGCGACCACGCCGGCTCGCGCTCCATCACGCCCGGCGTGTTGGTAATGTCCCGCGTCGGCCCGTGTTTCGCAGCTACGGTGAAGATGTCGCCGTGCGCTTCAATCACCGCGCGCAGGCCCGTCGGCGAAATGCGAACGTTCTCAATCTGATCGGCCACGCTCTCAATGTGCGGCCGCACCTCGGGCAGGTCGGCATCGACTTCGATCGCAACGTGGTGGCTCTTGCCCGTCGCCGTGTCGAAGAGATAAATCTCGCCCAGCTGATCGTAGACCAGCGTGTCGCCGTAACCTGAGAGGCTGCGGATGTCCGGGCCTTCGTTCTTCAGCGCTTCGGTGACGGTCTTCCTGGCCGGGTCGTACTTGAAGATCGTGATCGGCCCATTGCGGCCCGACAGAAAGTAAATGCTGCCGCCCGCGTAAACGGGCGAATAATCGGTCGCTTTCTCGTGCGGGATCTGCACGGAATCAAGCCCGGGCAGTGTCGTGATCCAGACGCTGCCCGCCAGGCCGCCGTGGTAATTGCCCCACGACACATAATTCGTGTAGTTGAAGCCGAAGCCCGGAGACAGCGGCGAGTAGGCGATCTCCTTACCGTCCGCCGAGTAGGTGCCTTGGTACGCCATCGGCAGCGGCAGCAGCTTCGCGAATCCACCCCTGGCCGGAATCGTATAAAGCTGCGTGTAGCGGCTGTGCGAGTCGCGCGTCGAACGGAAGAGAATCTCCTTGCCGTCCGGAGTCCAGCCCACCGCGAAGTCCGGGGCAGGATGATATGTAACGCGCGTGGGAATCCCGCCGCCGGCCGGAATGGTGAACACGTCGGTGTTGCCGTCATAATCGCCGGTGAACGCGATGGTCGCTCCATCCGGCGAGAACACCGGCGCCGTTTCAATGCCCACACCCGTCGTGAGGATCGTAGCTTTGCCGCCCGAGCGCGGCACCGTCCACAGATCGTCCGCGTAGGCGAAGCAGATCAGGTCCTTCGAAAGCGCAGGGCGCTGAAAGATGTGATGGTCAGCAGACTGAGCAGCAAGCTCGTTTGTGCCGACTGTGAAGAGCGGCAGCACGAGAAACGCTGCAAGCAGGAAACGACAGCCGCGCATGGGGCCTCCGGATGCAAGCTGAAAAAGATCGCAGACCATCTTATACGGCGAGCCACCCGCAATGTCCCAAGCTCAGGCCCCTGAAGGCCATTCGCTGACCTAGGCAGGGATCGGCGCATCGGCAACGGCATCAGAACCAGGAGGCGCTCATATTGACATTCGATAGGAAGCAGGTCCACTATTCCTACAGGCTGTCGATAGGAGCAACGACTTGGGCGAGAAACAAACCAATCTCCTGCAGGGCACGCTCGATCTGCTCATCCTGAAGGCGCTCGTCACCGGAGAACTGCACGGACTGGGCGTCTCGCGGCGCATCGAGCAGATCACACGGGGAACCTTCATCGTGAAGCCGGGATCCCTGTTTCCCGCGCTGCACCGCATGGAAGAGAACGGCTGGCTCACTTCGTTCTGGGGCGAAAGTGAGAACCGGCGGCGGGCGAAGTATTACCGGCTCACCAGGGCCGGCGAGCGGCAACTGGGCACCGAGACGGCGGAGTGGCAGAAGATCGCCCTCGCGATGACGCACGCGCTGAAAACCAGTTAGGAGAATCGACAATGCCCGGTTCGCGACTGAAAGCATTCTGGAGGAACTGGTTCCGCAAGCCGGCAGTCGAGGCGGATCTCGACGATGAGGTCCGGTCCTACGTGGAGCTGGCCGCCGACGAGCGAATCGCGGCGGGTGCATCTCCCAGCGACGCCCGGCGCGCCACCCTGGCCGACATCGGCGGAGCGGAGCGGCTGAAGCAGCAGGTGCGCGACGAGCGTGCGGGCACGTGGCCCGAGACGGTGGCCCAGGATCTCCGTTTCGGCATCCGCCAGGTGACGCAGTCCCCCGGCTTCGCGCTGACGGTCATGGCCACTCTCGCGTTGAGCATCGGGATCGCAACCGCAGTCTTCAGCGTGCTGTATGCCATGGTGATCCGTCCGTTGCCCTACCGCGACCTTCCGCGGATTGTTGCGCTGGACACGCGCTCGGCCAGTGGAGGTTCGCAGGCCGCCTCCTGGCCGGAGTATGTGGATTGGCGGCGCATGTCGCGCAGCTTTACGGCGTTGGCGGGACTGATGCAATCGACCGTAGGTCTCGAAGCCGGCAGTGGACCAGTGGCGCTGCACGAGGTGCAGGCAACCGACAATTTCTTCTCTGTCTTCGGCGTTAACCCGCTCCTCGGGCGAACATTTGCACCAGGCGAGGATCAGGCCGGCCGCAACGACATTGTGGTGCTGAGCTACGAAGTCTGGCAGCAGGACTTCGGCGGGCGCAAATCGGTGGTCGGGCAGGCAGTCCGGCTCGATGGAAACCGCTACACCGTCATCGGCGTTATGCCGGCGGGATTCCGCTTTCCCATCAACATGCTGAACGCCGTCTACGTGCCGATGCACCTGACCGCGAACCAGATGAAGAATCGCGGCAACCATTGGTTGCAAACCATTGCGAAGCTGAAGCCCGGCGTGACGCCGCGGCAGGCGGAAGAGGACCTCGACGCGGTCTTTACGCAGCTCGGCAAAAACGATGCCTTCAATGCGGGGCGTACGGTGCATGCGGTGGATATGACGACGTGGGTGGTCGGCGATACGAGCAACGCGCTGCGGCTGCTGCTGTGCGCCGTATTGACCGTGCTGGTCATCGGGTGCGTGAACGTCGCCGGACTGCTGCTCTCGCGCGGCGTGAAGCGCGAGCGCGAGATTGCGCTGCGCTCGGCGCTTGGCGCGCGGCGAGGCCGCATCGTGCGGCAGCTGGTCACCGAGGCCGTCGTCTTTGCGGCGATCGGCGCGGCAGGTGGCGTGGTGATGGCATACGGGCTGCTGCGCGTGATGCGGCTCCTGCTGATCGCGTCATTGTCGCGCGGCGCTGAGGTGAGCCTCAATGTCCCGGTGCTCGTAGCGGCGCTCGCAGCGGCCGTCACGGTCACGATCATTGCAGCCCTGGTTCCGGCCTTGCGGCTCTCCGCCACCTCGCCGACCATGGCGCTCAAGTCCGGCGGAGCCGCCGGAACCAGCCGCGGACAGCATCGGCTGCGAACCGGTTTCGTCGTCACGCAGGTGGCGCTCGCGCTGGCGCTGCTGGTCGTCTCCGGGCTGCTGCTCCAAATGTTGCAGCGGCTGCGCGATACCCAGCTGGGCTTTCAACCCGATCATCTGCTGACCGCCGAAATCGATCTGCCGCACGGGCGCTATGCCGGGCGCGACGTTCTGGCCGACTTCTATCAGCCGTTGCTCGATCGGGTGAGCGCCTTGCCTGGAGTCCGCTCCGCCGGCCTCATCCAGATGCTGCCCGGAGCCGGATGGGGATGGAATTCCGAGCACGTTCACATCTACGGCACCGAGCCGTTGAAGAGTCCCAGGACTGATCCGGCCGAAGTGCGATTCGTCTCGCCCGGTTACTACAAAGTGTTTCAGGACGCCCTGGTCGAAGGCCGGCTCGCCGATCCGCGCATCGACAAGTCGACGACGCGGCTCGTCTGTGTTGTGAACGAGGCTTTCGTGAAGAAATTCATTCCGGCCGGGCGTGATCCTGTGGGCATGGAGATCGGCGACAACGATCAGACCGATACGATGCCCAGCCAGCCAAATCCGCGGGCGCTGATCGTCGGCGTGGTCAAGGACCTGCGGCAGACCATCTATCGGCCGCCCTTTCCGGAGATGGACTACATGATCGCGCAGATTCCGGCGGCCCAGACCATGGACGCGATCGGCGACATGAAACTCGTCATTCGCACAGCCGGCGATCCGGAGAGCCTGGTGCCCGCGCTGCGGCAGACCTTTGGGCAGGTGGATGCGACGGTGCCGCTGCGCGATCCGCAAACAATGAACACAGTCATCGCCGACGTGCTCACCTTCCAGCGGCTGGAGAACTGGCTCTTCGGCGCGTTCGCGGCGTTGGCGGTGCTGCTGGCCGTCGTCGGACTGTATGGGCTCATCAGCCAGGACGTGGAGCTGTCCGAACGCGAGATTGGCATTCGCCTCGCGCTCGGCGCGACCCGGCGCACCATCCTCAGCGGCATTTTCCGGCGCGTGGGATGGATGATGGGCATCGGCGTGGCGATCGGTCTCGCCGTCACACTCGCCGCCGAAAGGCTCATCAATTCCGTCGTTGCCGTCCATGCGGAGCAGAGCGCGGGCCTGGTGGCCGCTCTGGCGCTCGGCCTGGCGCTGGCGGGCCTCGTAGCGACCGCGCTTCCCGCGCGCCGCGCATCAGCCGTCCAGCCAATGGAGGCGCTGCGGGAAGAATAGGATCGCGGCTCATTCAAGCCTGTTGCCTATTGCCTATTGCCTGCTGCTTTACTGCAATTTCGCGTACTCAGCGCGGGCTTTTTCCACGAGCGGCAGACCGGGATCGGCGTTCTTCCAGGCGGCGAGCAATTCCTGATACATCTCGCGAGCGCGTCCCTTGTCTCCCTCAGCGGCATAGGCCCGAGCGGCCGTGAGCTGCGCGATTTCGTGGCCGACAGTGCCGCTATTTTGTTTTCGGGACAGCACCGATTCGATTTCTTCCAGCGCTTTTGCCGGCTGGCCAGTCGCCAGATACGCGGCGGCGCGCAACTGCCGGGAAGATCGGATGCCGCG
>DASYYN010000062.1:0-37200 GCA_035933815.1 Acidobacteriaceae bacterium | reverse complement strand
TCAAAGCTCCCCGGCACCATGCTCGGCCGAGGGCGCGGGTTCTCGGCCGTGGGCGCAGGCCGCGGGCCGAACTCGGCGGTCGCCAGATAAATGCGCGCGCCGTCCGGCTCCATCGCCAAAGTGCGGGCGCCGCGTTTCGTCGCCAGATCCTGCATCACGCTGTATTTATCCGCGCTGTCCTCGTGGACCACAGTCAGTGTGCCGCCGCCGTTGGAACTGAAGGCCAGCTCACCGTGCGGCGAGAAGCGCGCGGCGTCCGGACCGTCGCCGATGGCTGGCGTCGCGACCACTTTGCCAGAATCCGCATCGACGACGGCCATCAGCTTGTTGTCGCAGACGGCGAAGAGCCGGCGATGGTCGCGGTCGATCGCCAGGCCGGAGGGGCTCTCGCACGGAGCAACGGGCCAGGTGGCGGTTAGCTTATGGCTGTTGGCATCGAGGCGAACGATCTCGCTCTTATCCTCGATGTTGTCGTAGATGTTCCCTTTGCCGTCGGACACCAGGAACTCCGGCTTGCCGGGCAGGTCGATCGTCGCGACCACAGTATCGTTGCTCGTGTCGATGACGCTGACGCTATGGCCACGCCCATTGAAAGCCCACACGGTCTTGGTCGCGGGATCGAATACGGCGCCGTCGGGATGATCGCCGACGGCAATGGTCTTTTCGATGGTGTTGGTTTTGCGGTTGAACTTCGCGACCTGGTTCGCGCCGCCGTCGGTGATGTATCCATATTTGCCGTCGCTCGAGAAAACGACGCAGTGCGTGCCGTGCAGGCCGGTGATGTCGGCGACCTGCTTGCCCTGGCTGGTGTTCACGACCATGACGTGGTTGCCGCGGGTGATGTAGAGCAGCTTCGACTGCGGATCGACGGAGAGGTAGTCCCATCCTCCATCGCCGCCCAGTTTCCACTCATGCTCGACGTGCCAGGGTCCCTGGGCGCGTAACTGCGGGGCGGAGGCGGCAAGAACGCAGAGGGCTACGGCGGCGAGAGAGACAGGCTTCATAGAGGGCGGGCGCTCCTTTCGAACTGCAAACGGAGATGAGCGTACACCTGGAAGCTGAATTTGTGCTGAACGCGCGGCTAATCGGCAGGGGCCGGCGCGGCTTGGGCGATCTGGCTGCGGAAGTAGTCCAGACTGAGCCGCAGGCCGGTTTCGAGGTCGATTTTCGGCTCCCAGCCGAGCAGCGTGCGCGCTTTGGTGATGTCGGGGCGGCGCTGCATCGGATCGTCCTTGGGCAGCGGGCAGAAGGCGATCTTGCTGCTGGAGCCGGTCACGCGGAGGACGGCCTGCGCGCACTCGAGGATCGTCCACTCCTGCGGATTGCCGATGTTGACAGGCAAGTGCTCCTCGCTCTTTGAGAGGCGGACGATGCCTTCGATCTCGTCGGAGACATAGCAAAAGCTGCGGGTCTGTTGGCCCTCGCCGTAGACGGTCAGCTCCTGTCCCTGCAGGGCCTGCATCATGAAATTGGAGATGACCCGCCCGTCGTTCTTCTGCAGGCGCGGACCGTAGGTGTTGAAGATGCGAACCATGCGGGTGTCCACGCGGTAATAGCGGTGGTAGGCCACGGTAAGGGCTTCGGCGAACCGCTTGGACTCGTCGTAGACGGAGCGCGGCCCGATGGGGTTCACGTGGCCCCAGTAGTCCTCTTTTTGCGGATGCACCTGTGGATCGCCGTAGCACTCCGACGTGGAAGCCTGCAGGAACTTCGCGCCATAGCGCTTTGCGATCTCGAGCGCATTGCGGGCGCCCAGGGATCCGACGAGGAGGGTCTCCGGGCCAAGCCGGTCGTAATCGACAGGACTGGCGGGCGAGGCAAAGTTGAAGACGTAGTCGACGCGGCCGACGTCGAAGACCTCCGTGATGTCCTTCTGCACGTACTCGAAGCGCGGCTCGCGGGTGAGATGGGCGAGGTTGGCCGTTGACCCGGTGCTCAGGTTGTCGACGCCGACCACCGTGTGGCCTTCGCCGAGAAGAGCATCCGTCAAATGCGAGCCGAGGAAACCAGCCGCTCCCGTTACCAGAACACGCATCGGCTTCGATCCTAAATGATGGAGCCGATAGCCGGTGGCCTGTTGCCGGTAGCCTGCAGCGTAGTCATGTGCCAGGATGGTCGTCGAAAAGGAAGTGATGGATGGCGCCGCTGATCGTACTGTTGGTTTCGGCCATAGTGTTCTGGCTCACAGGGCTGGCTGGAGTGCGGATCTTCCATGATCCCAGCCTGGTCCTGCGGGCAGCACTGGCGCTCATGTTCTGCCTCACCGCTTCGGCTCACTGGGGCAAGAGGCGGCCCGATTTGATCAGAATGGTGCCGTCTGCCCTGCCGCATCCTGACTGGCTTGTGACCATCACCGGCGTGCTCGAGCTTTTGGGAGCCGTCGGCCTGCTTGTGCCAAACACTGCGCGGGCAGCATGCATCTGTTTGGCGGTGATGCTGCTGGCTCTCTTTCCCGCGAATGTCCGTGCAGCGCGCCAGCATCTGACGATCGCGGGACAGCCGGTTCCGAACCTGCCGGTTCGCGGGTTGATCCAGGTTGTCTTCATTGGAACCCTGGCGGCCGCGGCGTGGCTCCGATGACGCGGGGTTCCGCCGTTCGGGTTCGCATCCGTTAGCCTGAATACAGCGGATGTCGAGCCTCTCCACAGAAGTCGTGCAGGATTTGGCCTCTCGGGCCGGGTTTTCGGCCGCCGGGGTCGCCGCTGTGCCCGACCCTGGTTCGCCCGAAGACACCGAGGAGCGCGCCCGGTTCGACGCCTGGGTGGACGACGGGCGGGCCGGGGAGATGGACTACCTGAAGCGCCGGGATGAGGCGGGCGCGCTGGTGCGGTCGTCGGTTCGCGTGGCGTTGCCGTGGGCGCGGTCGGTGATTGTGTGCGCGGCGAGTTACAACTCCGGCCAGCCGCGGTCGACGGATGCCGCGCCGGCCGGGGCCGGATGGATCGCGCGTTACGCCTGGAGCAGCAACGGAGAGCGTCCCACGGACTACCACAAAGTGCTGCTGCGCCGGCTGGAGTCGCTGCGGGATGCGCTGGTCCCGGCGCTGGGTCCCTTCGAATCGCGGTGTTTTGTCGATACGGGGCCGGTGGTGGAACGCGTCTACGCCCGTTATGCCGGGATCGGCTGGACGGGCAAGAACACCTGCATCCTGAATCAGAAGCTGGGTTCGTTTCTGTTTCTGGGCGTGATTGTCACGTCGCTGGAGCCCACCCGGCCGGCGACCCTGGAGGTGGCGGCGGACCGCTGTGGCTCGTGCACGCGCTGTATCGAGGCGTGCCCCACAGGCGCGCTGACCGGGCCACGGCAGATGGACGCGACGCGGTGCATCGCGTATCTGACCATTGAAAAGCGCGGAGCCATTCCGGAGGAGCTGCGGCCCGGGATCGGGCGCCAGATCTTCGGCTGCGACATTTGCCAGGACGTCTGTCCCTGGAACCGGCACGCGCCCGTCGGGGTCGATCCGCAGCTTGCTCCGCGCGAGCCGCTGGTAAACCCTGCGCTGGACTGGCTGGCGGCGATGGATGAGCCGGAGTGGGCGCGGTGGTTCAATGGCAGCCCGGTGCGGCGGGCAAAGTTCTCAGGATTCCGGCGGAACCTGGCGATCGCGATGGCGAACAGCGGGCAGGCGCAGTTCGAGCCGATTCTGCGGGCATGGGCGGCCGACGCCGATCCGGTGGTAGAGGAGTCCGCGCGCTGGGCGCTGGATCAAATCGTCACAAAAGACGCGGCATCGCGGCGCGGGTGAACACGATGTTCAGGCCGCAGTAGCTTTCGCTTTTGCTTCGAGAGCGCAAGCGATAGCGGCCCGGCTGCGTCGGGCCGGGCAAACTGCGATGGGCGAAATGCGGCGGTCCGGGGAGAACCGCCGCGCTGCCTTCGAAATTTTTAAGCGTTGTTGCGCACGACGTTCGCTGCGCTCAGCCCCTTGGGGCCCTGCTGGCACTCAAACTCGACCGCCTCACCCTCATTCAGAGTCCGGTAGCCCGAATCCTGAATTGCCGAGAAGTGAACAAATACATCTTCGCCGCTGGACCGCTGGATAAACCCGTAGCCCTTAGCTCCGTTGAACCACTTCACTACGCCATTCTCTTTCACCTGTTACTCCTTCGTGGTTGGTCCTTGGTTCCGTGGTGGTCCTGGTAATTTCCTAACTGGTCACTTGCGTAACTCAGCGCAGAGACACCAAAAGCTGCCTTTGCCCGCCAATCGGCGGACTGAGCAGCTTAGTGGGTAAGACCATCACAAAAACGATAATGCAGATACATCAAAAACGGCCTTCCAATACTGCTTCCCATCATCGGGAAGTGTCCCCTTGTTATGGCAGGAAACCGTTTTGAAATCAAGCAAAATTTCTGTTGCGCGACGGATTATTTTGCCGCGAGTTACTGAAGTAGCATGCACTTTGGTTCCCTCCCGCCCGGGAAAACGGACAGTTCCGGTCCGGTGCGAGCGCGTCTGCTAGGATTTTTCCAGGAACCCTCGCGCATGGTTACCTTCGATACGGCGTCACCCTCCGGCGCGGTCGGCTCGGTATCTGCTCCCACGCCGCTTTTGCCCCGGCGATCGGGAGCGTGGCCGGCATTCGTGTCGCTGGCCCGCTACCTGGGCCAGACGGAGGTCCATACTTACGCCTTTAGCGTGGCGGCGAATGCGATTCTGTCGCTCTTCCCGTTCATCGTGATGATGTTCACTGTGGCGCGGACGGTCTTTCACTCGACCGCAATGGCGAACTCGATCAGCGGCATGCTGCACGATCTGCTGCCGTCGAACCAGGATTTCGTGGTGCGGAACATGGCGCTGCTTGTGCATCCGCGGGGCAGTGTGCAGGCGGCCTCCGTGGTGATGCTCCTGATCTCCTCGACCGGCGTCTTTCTGCCGCTGGAGGTCGCGCTGAACCGGGTGTGGGGCGTTGGGAAGAACCGCTCCTATGTGATGAACCAGCTCGTCTCCCTGGGACTGGCATTTGCGATCGGGCTGATGGCCATGTCGGCCGTGGTGGTCGCGACTGCACAAACCAGCCTGCTCACGCTCATCTTCTTTGGGCATACGCAGAACATGGTGTACGCGCTGATTCACCACCTTTTTCTGCAGATTGCGGTGGCGTTCCTCAGCATCGGGATGTATTTCGCCGTTTACTGGATTCTGCCCAACCGGCGGCTGCCGATCCGTGCGGTGCTGCCGGCGGCCGTGGTGACGGGGCTGCTCTGGGATGTGGGGCGATTGATCTACATCGTGGTGCTGCCGCATCTGGACCTGCACTCGGTCTACGGGCCCTTCGAGGTGTCGGTCAGCCTGATGATCTGGGCGTTTCTGACCGGCCTCCTGCTGCTCTCTGGCGCGCAGTATTCGGCGACGCGGCATACGCTGCGGCTGGCGCTGGAGGCAGAGCGCGAAGAAGTAGCGGGGGCGTGACACTTGTGTCGCGAGAGTAATTGTCCTGGTTCTGCCTGAACACGCGAAGGTGACAAATCTCACATCTGGGGTGCTGCACCTGTGTCATTGTTGCTGGCAAGAGTAGCCCTCCCCCGGAGTGAACATGGAAGATCTCTGCACCCTCGCTCGTTTGCACGCCGACGATCTCTCGACACACGCGGTTTCGCTGGCAATTCTGGCCCGGGCTCTGAACGACGCGCATGAAAGCGGCAATCATCTGGACCGAAAGGCCTTTCATCGCGCAGCCGACCTGGCGCTGGCGCTCTACCGGCAGGAAAAAAAGCGGTTCGCTTCGGCGGATGCTCCTGCGCCGCTGCTCGACACGCTGTATCTGAAGGCGTTTGTTCCCGGCGAGGATGAGACGGAGGAGTTGCCGGAGATCGCTGCCGACGCAGTGGCGCGGCGCTTTCATGCCGAGGTAATGCGCCTGCTCTACGCGCGCAAACCGGAGGGCGAGAATGCTCTCGCCGAGAAGGCGGCGCCGGCGTCGATCTAGCGAACAGATCGTGCCACGGTCGTCGCGGCGGCCGCAAAATACGTCATTTACTCGATTGGACCGGCGCGCAAGCCTCCCTATAGTCCTCCTCAGCGGCGTACGCGGCTGCTGCAAGCAGGAACACTCAAGGGAGGAATTCTTTACATGCCAGTCACCGGTTCGGATACAGCGATCGCCGCCGGAGCCGTCATGGTGCGATCCGGCGAGGGACAAACGCTCCGCTGGGGGCCGCAGGGCAAAATCCGCATCATCGCCGGCGCCAACAAGACGCAGCGCTCATTCAGCATCGTCGAAGCCACAGAGCCGCCAGGCAGCGGCGCGCCCCTCCACGTGCATCACGGAGAAGCTGAAGCCTTTTACATTCTCGACGGTACGGTCGAGCTGACCTGCGGTGGCGAAACGGTCAAGGCCGGCGTTGGCGACTTCGTCTACACGCCGAAGGACGTGCCGCACAAGTACGTAGTCCTCGGCGACAAACCGGCCCGCCTGCTGTTGCTCTTCTCGCGGCCGGGATTCGAAAGGTTCTTCGCGGAGGGCGGCTCGCCAATGGATCGGCCGCCGGCTGGTCCGCCGAACCCAGACTTCTTCCGCCGTCTCGTCGAAAAGTACGACATGGAGTTGCTGGAAACGCCTGCGCACTAACGCGACGCGAAGTGCTCGCACCGCAGTTCCAGGTTACCAGGAGTTCGGGCTCTTCGTGTGCACGAATGGCCCGGACTCTTGCTTCGCATCGGTGCCGCGCAGAGCCGCTTCGATGATGCGGTCCGTGGCACGGACCAGACTGGCTAGCTCCGCCCGGGAGTGGACGCTCAGCTTCTCATAAATATTCACCAGATGCGTGGACACGGTGCGCTCGCTGATGCAGAGCCGGTCGGCAATTTCGCGGTTGGGAAAACCGTGGACGACGTAACTGACGATTTCGCGCTCGCGATCGCAGAGCTTCTCGTCGAGAACGGTTTTTACCTGTCCATCCGGGATGAGGCTGGCAATCCGCGCCCAGTAGGATTCGTTCTCGCGGCGCACGAGCGCGCGCAATTCGTCCGGCCGATACTGCTCGAGCAGGTTGAAGTCGTGGAGCTTCCGCGCATGTTCCACAGCCGTCGCCATGAGAGCTTCTTCGCTCTCGGCGGTGAAGACTTCCCCGCACGGGGGACACGTGAGTCGCAGCGTTTTCTTCTGAGCCGGTTCCGGCATGCAGGACAGTCTACTCGCCGTGCCAGACAAGGTCCACCGTCACGGGGATCTCGTTCCTGATCGGCACGGTAAGGAACTGCGGGCGGTCGATTCTGAAATCGGAACAGGTGGCCGGGATTGTCCCGGTGATCTCCACGTCGCCGCCGTGCGCTTTGCGCTGGAAGGGGACATGCGCGTAGTGCGCGGTTTGGCCCGCAAATTGGACATCAAGGTCGGCGTAGACCGTCGAAGCGCTGAGTTCTGACTGCGGGATGCGCGTGCGCACAATCACCATCGGATACTGTCCACCGCGCACCACCTGCAGTGTGTGCAGGTCGCGATTGCTGTCGCCGGAGTTGAAGGTCTTCAAAGGGACGGCGATGAGGAAGTCACATTCGCCGCCTGCGCAGTTCCCTTTGCCTTTCGCGGCATGGCTGGTGCCCTCCACCTCGTGCATGGGATGCGAGACATGCCAGGTGAGCGTCGATTCCTGCAGCACCCATTGATTCTGCGCGTGGAGCGGAGCGGCGGCGACGAGCAGGACAGCGGCGCAGAGCAACTTCATTTCTTCTCCCAGAATTTCAGGTGGATCGGCCAGGAGACTGCGAGCATGGAGGCGGCATAAGCGGTGATGGTGACCGCCGCCACCGCTGCGTGCGCAGAAGCGATGCCGTGCACCTTCTGGCCCTGATTCTCCTGGTTGAGAGCCATCGCGCCGAGGATTGGCGTGAGCACCATGCCGGGCGCGTGAATCCAGACGAGGTCGCGATGGAGCCGGATGGCGCCGCGCGGCTTAACGCCGGCGATTTTGGGCGCGTGGATCGCGTAGTACGCGGTGGCGGCGTACATGACGACGGTCGCGGATCCGAACGCAACGTGGAGATCGACGCCGGAGTTGCTCGGTCCGGCGCGCGGCGCGCCGGGATTGGAGCGGTCGCGCTTCTGTTTCGCTCCGCCTGAGGTGAAGACAGCAGCGGCCATGGGCGCCAGCGTGATGATGCCGAGCGTCTGGTGGACCTTGAGGTCGTGTGTGCGCTCGTTGAGGCGCTTCTGCAGCTGCGCATTGGCTTGCGTCTGCTGCGGCGTGAATCCAAGATCGCCGAGCGAGGGCTGGTTTGGGTTCTGCTGCGGCGCTGGTTGTTGCGATTGCGTTGAGGACGGCGGCGTCTGCTGCTGACTTTGCGGCGCGGGTCGCGTCGGCTCCGTGTTCTGCGGCGCGGGCGCATCCGGCAGAACATCCGAGATGGCCTGCGCATGAGGAGCAGATTGCGCGAATGTCAGAATGGGGAGCGTCAGCAGGCAGGAGAGAACGAGAGCGGTTCTGCCTGGCGCGATTCGGTTCACGAAGCAGCGGTCTCCGGACGATGCAAGAGAAGAGATGCTGAGCCGATGAGCCCCGGTTGCAAATCCGGTTGCAAGCATGGCACAGCAGCGCGCGCGGTGTCGAGTTGGCGCGGCATGTAGACTGATGCGCGAGAAGTTTCGAACTACTGTGGGAGCGGGAGCGAGATGAAACTTTGGCGAGTGGCGTTGGCGGCAAGCTGCGGAGTGATGATGACGACAGCGGCTCGGGCCGATGTGCGGTTGCCGCATGTGATCAGCGATCACGCGGTGCTGCAGCGGAACCAGCCGATCCATATTTGGGGATGGTCCACTCCGAACGCACATGTAACGGCACAATTCCATCAGCAGAGTGTGGCGGCGGTGGCCAATCCGCTGGGCGAGTGGAGCTTGTGGCTGAATCCGGAAACGGCCGGCGGTCCGTACACTCTGACGGTCAGCGGCGACGGACCGGAAGTCACAGTGAACGATCTGCTGGTCGGCGATGTGTGGGTCGCCTCCGGGCAATCGAATATGGAGATGCCGCTCGACGGATTCCCCGGCAGCGCGGTCCTGAAAGATGCGGCACAGGAGATTGCGGCGGCGACAAATCCAAAGCTGCGTCTGCTGCTGGTCGATCACAAAGCTTCGGACGTTCCGCAGAACGATGTGCCGGACACGTGGACAACCTGCACGCCGGAGACGGCGCGGAAATTCTCGGCGGTGGCGTACTTCTTCGGTCGCGAAATTGCGGCGAAGGAAGATGTGCCGGTGGGACTGATCGATTCGACGTGGGGCGGAACGCCGGCGGATTCGTGGGTCTCGATGGACACGCTGGGCACGAATGCGGCGCTGCTACCGGCCTTCGCGAGCCGTGCGCACTTTGCCAACGAGCAAACGAACGTCGACGCGCAGATTGCGGCGGAGAAGGCGGAGGATGCCGCGGCCGCCGCAGCAGGGCAGCCGAAGGCGAAGCACCCGTGGCATCCGCAGGAGCAGTCGTGGGCGCCGGCGGAGTTGTACAACGGCATGATTGCGCCGCTCGCACCGCTGTCCGTCCGTGGATTCATTTGGTATCAGGGCGAGACGAACTCGGCGCACGATCGCGCTCCGTATTACGAGACGCTGTTTTCCGCGCTCATCGGGGACTGGCGCGCGCACTTTGCGCAGGGGAATCTGCCGTTCCTCTACGTGCAGATTTCGAGCTTCAATTCACCGGCCGAGAACTGGGGACGCGTGCGCGATGCACAGCGGCGCGTGCTGGAGGTGGCGAACACCGCGATGGCGGTGACGCTCGACGTGGGCACGCCGGACAACGTGCATCCGCCGGACAAGCAGACCGTGGGGCACAGGCTGGCGCTCGGGGCGCGGCACATCGTCTACGGCGAGGATGTGCCTTACGCCTCGCCCCTCTTCCGCGAGGCGACGACGGAGGTGCGTCCTGACGGCACTGTAGCAATGAGGGTTTGGTTCGATCATGCCCAGGGATTGGCGTTGCACGGGGCGCAGTCGAGCACGGCACTTGAGATTGCGGGCGCGGACCATCATTTCGTCCCGGCGCAGGCGCGGATCGAAGGGGCGACGGTCGTCGTTTGGTCGAAGGACGTGCCGCACCCGGCGTACGTGCGCTATGGATGGATGGGCGTGATGCCGGACAACATCTTCAACGCGGCGGGTCTGCCGATGAGCACGTTTACGAATGAACCAGCGTTTAGCTTTTAGTTTAGCTGCTGGCTGCTGGCTGCTGCCCTACGGCAAGACGGCGGCCGCTTGGCTGTCCGGAAAGACAGGTTGCAGAGACGCTGAAGGCCAATACCGCGCACATCCTTGCGGCCATGGAGGCAGGCTGTTCACCCGCCGGACAGCTGCCGCTTCGCCGGCCGCGATCGGCTGGAATTGTTCGCTGAAAACCTTCCTGCTTGCCGGAGACTTGGAATCGAGCGGCTTCAGGAGTGCCATCAGGCGACGCTGCGCGGAAAGATAATCGCTCCACGCGAGATATTCGTCCGATCCCGCACGCTCGCACACGGCTGAGGTTGAGTTCTCCATCATTTCCCGCTGCCAGGCGCGACGGATGCCCTCCAGTGTGAGTTCCAGGTCATTCAGAGTTGGCTCTGCCGCCAACAGGACAGACCTGCACGCTTCAAACGATGTCTTTGGATCGCCACAGACTGAGATCTCTCGCAGGTACGCATCCTCGATCAGCGTTAGTTTGTTCGCCTGATCGCCGACATTCTGCTTGCCTGACATCCTGGACCGAACGGACTCGCTGAGCTTCTGGAAAGACAGGGGCTTGCCGGCTGAGATGAAAATTGTGCCGGCGCCAGCTGCCAGAGCACAGGCGCAAACAGCATAGAGCAGCGCCAGCCGCATCCGCTGCCGATCCCTGCTCGGAGATGGTTTCATGGCCCATTTACCTCGTTAGCCCAGATGCGTTACTTCTCTATCGCGAGAACAATGATTCATGGCCCAGGCCGGCGTGCGGCTATTTTCGAACGCGGGTGGCGGCCCTGCGCGATTTCTGGCCCCGCAGCCGCTCCAGGGAAGTTAGGCGTGCCTGCACTACGTCCAGCATCCACAGCGCAACCGCCGCCTGCTTCTGGTCGAAGTCGAGGGAAAGGCGCCGAAAGACCAGCTCGAAGTACCGCTGCCTTGCCTCAATCAGCGCGCGCGTCGTGCTCTGCGCGTCATCTTCGGCAGTCAAAACATCGAGAGATGCATGGAGATTCAGCACGTCGGCGGCGTACTGGTTCGGATCGTCCCGTTTGGAATCACTCATTGGCCATCCTCCATCGGGGCCGGTAGGCTCCGTCTGCCGTCAGCAAGAGAGGTCGGATTGGCAGTTAAAGGTGTGCTGCGTTCATACCGAGAAATTGCGCAACCAAACAAAAGAGAACCAGGGCCACACCGCCGGCAACGAGTTTCAGTCCGGACTGGTCGTCTTCCTCCATCAGCGTCATGCCCAACCAGAAAAAGGCGATCCCCGTCGCCACACCTGACGTGAACATCCAGAACCAAGCGGCAGCATGCATTGCTGTACTCCCACGAGCGGTGCAAACGCCCGAGTGCAGCGAGCAGCCGGGGACGGCGAAGGGCACGCACAAGAGCGCACTTCTACCCGGTCAAATTCGGTTTCACTCGACGAACTCTGCAGGAGGAGGATTTTTGGGGGAATCGTTTTGCTTCGGAAGTGGCCCGTTGAATCGAGCTGGGGGGCTGTTCTGCTACGTTAAGTGATCGGAAGCATTCCCGGTACGCTGCCGGGATTGCTATTACAGCCCGCCATCGAGCCGTTGTCAAGCTCTCGTTTGATGATTTTGTCAAGCGTCATGACAGGCCTGGCGGCATTTCCCCGACCAGTGGCTGCGGGTAGCCGCACTACCTCTTCGGTTCGCCCCACTGCACCTCCAGCGGGGGCAGTTTCGCCGGATCGAGAAGGCCGTAGCAGCACCTGTCCGCGAACTTTCCTTCGGGCAGCAGATTGGCGGCGCGCTGGACCCCTTCCAGCGTGAAGCCGAGATTCTCAGCGATGCGGCGGCTCGCCTCATTGCCCGCCGAATGCGTAAGCCCGACGCGGCGCATGCCGAGCGCGCTGAACGCATAGCGCACCATCGCGTTGGCTGCTTCGGTGGCGAAGCCGCGGCGCTGGGCGCTGCTGCGAACCCAGTACCCGGTGTCGCACTGGCGAGCCTGCCAGTCGATGTCGTGCAGCCCGCACCAGACCACGGCCGTGCCGGTCGCGCGCTCGATGCCGATCAGCTCGATAGCTTCACGCAGCAGAAAGCTGGCCATTACCTGCCGGTTGCGAATTTCGAGGGCCTCCACGGTGAACGCATCGCGATTCTCCGCCCACCGCATCCAGCGGTGCAGATCGTCCCAGGTCTCCGCGACAGCTTCTGCCGTAACCGCTCCGTCGCCCTGCTGCTTTGGCCGGACCAGCAGTCGGGGTGTCCGGATGGGCATGGGCAGTTCGATCAGGACTGGGTGAGTGTGCCCCATGGCGGCCATGATAGCGAACCGGAGCTGGCCTGCGATTCAACGGACCTCAATCGAGCATTCGACGGACGATCGACTCGGGCGAGGAGTAAGTTGGTCGCGCTCCGCGCGATAACCCATGTCTCCAAGGGCAGGAGACATGGGGCACCCACATTGATTGCGCCTGGAGAGCTGCGCCGGATAATCTACGCGCCGCCTCTTTCCAATCGGATCGAAGGACCTCTGCGATAAACTGTCGGTCTATCGATAACACACATGCGCATCCTGCACCTGTCTCTGCTACTCGCACTAATTCCGCTTGCGATGCCATGCTCGGCCCAAACCGGCACGGTTACTTTCTATTCCATTCAGCCTACCGCCAGGCAGCAAATCGCTGACACTCTGACTCCTTTCGGCACGGTTGCCTTCACCGGCCTTATCTACGACGGTAATCAGCTAATGGCGCACGCGCGAAGGGGGCGTTTTGTCAGCTTTCATGTTCCTGTCGGCGAACATCAATTCTCCGCTTCCTATCGCCGCCTCGACCATGGCGACCCCGCGGTGCATTTCAACGTTGAGAACGGCGGTTATTACTGCGTCCGTCTGAGCGCCAGCTACAGGAGCGGTTCGCCCTTCATACCTATCGGTGTGGTCCACAGCATCATCGAGCAGGTGCCCTGCGCAGAGGCCTTCAGAGAGGCTGGAAGCTACAAACGGCTCGATGCTAAGCGGATTGAGGCCACAGCGCGCGCGGAACTAGTGGCATCTCCAACCTTTCCGAGTCACGATTGACGGCATTCCGGTGCGGGGTGGTCACCACTCCATCGCATACTGCGGCGACGGTGCCAAATGCGCCGGCCTGGGCTCGGACGCGAGTTCCAGCACCAGCCGCTCGAGGACCAGCCGCTTGTCCGGCGGCTGCGAGCGGAGTTCCAGATCCGCGCGGGCGATGAGGCGCAGAGCGCGCGTGAGTTCGCGGCGCGACTTGTAGCGGCGGGCCTGGCGGATGACGTCTTCGGCGGCGAAGGGCGGCATGCGAAAGCCCTGCCAGAGCGCCTGCCAGATAGCCCGCGAGTCGCGCACGTTCTTCTCGAGGATGACCAGCATCTGGCGGAAGGTGCGCGCCAGCATGTAGAGGTGTCCGATGGCGGAGTCTTCGCCGCCGTCGCTCGCGTTGAGCAGGCCGTGCAGCAGGGCAACGGCGCGGGCGCGGTCTTTGGCAGAGATGGCGTCGGTCAGCTCGTAGAGCGAGCGCTGCTTGGCGGCGAGCACCATGGTCTCGACGTCGCCGAGGGTGATGAGCTTTTTTGCCCCGACGTAGAGCGCGAGCTTCTCAAGCTCCGAGGCAATGAGCATCATGTCCGCGCCCAGAGCGTCGGCCAGCTCGCGCGCAGCGTCGCTATCGATCTGAATCCCGCGCAGCTTCGCTTCGGCGGCGATCCACTTGAGCGCATCGGATTCGTCGACGCGCGCGAGCTCGACCAGTCCGCACCAGTCGCCGAGGGTCTCGCGGATGCGGTCGTAGCGGTTGCGGTCGTCGAGGTCCATGCGGCGCGGGTCGGAGGGGATGCGGATGTGGTCGGCGACGAAGAGCAGAAGCGCCTGCGGGTTCGGCGATTTGAAGTAGGCCTCAATGGCGGCGAATTCTTCCTTCTTCGCGCCGCGCGTGTAGAGGGTTTTCAGGTTCCGGATGAACAGAACCTGAAAGGGCGCCATGAGCGACGGCGTCTGCGCGCGGTCGAGCGCTTCGAAAATGCTCGTTTCGGAGAGGTCGAGGTCAGAGAGGCAGAAGTCGCGCATCTCCGGCGGAACGAGCGCGGCGAGCACCGCGCGGCGGCAGCGCTCGTAGAGGAAGACGTCGTCGCCGATGAGGACATAGCCGGGGCTAAGCTTGTTCTCTTTCAGATCGGCGATAAAGCGGTCGGTGGATGCGAAGCCGGCGCCCATTCCGTTGTCAGTCTACGACAGGGGCGCGCGGTTGTAAGTAACTACTTGTCGATAGCGGTATGCTGGCCGGGTGATTGCGACACTCGCCATTTCCGGCTATCGCTCGCTGCGGGAACTGGTGCTCCCGCTCGAGAAGCTGACGGTAGTCACGGGCGCGAATGGCAGCGGCAAATCGAGTCTGTATCGCGCGCTGCGGCTGCTGGCCGATGCCGCGCAAAATGCGGTGGTGGCATCGCTGGCGCGGGAGGGCGGGCTGCCATCGACACTGTGGGCGGGGCCGGAGGAGATTGCGCGCAGCGTGCGCAAGGGCGAGCATCCGGTGCAGGGCACGCCGCGCAAGAAGCCGGTCAGCCTGAAGCTGGGGTTCAGCAGCGACACATATGGCTACAGCATCGAGCTGGGCTATCCGCCGCCTCCGGGCGTCCCGACAATGTTTCTGCTGGATCCGGCGATCAAGCGGGAATGCATCTGGCAGGGCGAGAAGTATCGCAGAGCCGCGGCGCTGGTGGATCGGCGGAACGGCCTGGTTACTGTCGCGGGCGAAGGCGAGGAGTCCCGCATGCTGACTATGAATCTAAGCACGGCGGACAGCATGCTGGCGAGCATTGCCGATCCGCAGCGCGCGCCGGAAATGCTGGAGGTGCGGGAGACCATTCGCGGCTGGCGCTTCTATGACAGCTTTCGCACGGACACGACCTCTCCGGTGCGCAGCGCGCACATCGGCACCTTTACGCCGGTGCTCAACAATGAGGGCACGGATCTGGCGGCAGCGCTCCAAACGATTTGCGAGATTGGCGACAAGGACGGGCTGGCGCGGACCATCGATGATGCGTTTCCCGGCAGCCGGTTGTGGGTGGATGCACAGAATGGGCGCTTTGAGCTGCAGTTGCAGCAGCATGGGCTGCTGCGTCCACTGAGCGTCGCGGAACTGTCGGATGGGACGCTGCGGTTCCTTCTGCTGACCGCGGCACTGCTCACCCCGCGTCCGCCGGAGCTGATGGCGCTGAACGAGCCGGAGACGAGTTTGCATCCCGATCTTCTGCCGGCATTGGCGCGGCTCATCACAGCGACATCGCAGCGGGCGCAGATTCTCGTGGTATCCCACGCGCAGGGCTTACTGCAGGCTCTGGATCAGGCAGGCCGGTGCGGGCGAGTCCATCTGCAGAAGTCTTTCGGGGAAACAGTGGTCGCCGGCCAGACCATGTTCAACACGCCCAAATGGGAGTGGCCGGGGCGGTGAAACGGGCTCGCTCACTCGTGACACGACCTCAGTTGCTCCAGCGCCCGACCGAGTCTGGATGGGCGCCGGCCCGCAGGCGGGCGATGCGCCTGATCACTACGACCATCGGCACAAGATCGGCGAAATACGCGAGATGGCCTGGCGAGAGCGCGCCGGTGTAATAGAGCCATGCTTCAACGACAGTCAGCACGAGATAGAGCGCCACACCGAAGACGGGCATCTCGAGGAAGGTCGCCAGGCAGGCACAGCCGATCACGTCGCCAAACAGCAACGTCACGAGGCCGAGATGGAAGTCACGCGCGGCAACCAGTTCCACGACAGTCGGCAGGCCATAGGTAATCAGCGCGGCGAAAACAAGAATGGAAATCCCGTACCGCTGGTCGAACTGCAGGACGCTTGCGGCGAGGCGACGCGCTTGCCGGAAGAGATCCGGCCCGCTGCCGGCTGTGTCACTGCGAATGTCGGGCGCAGTTCGCGCAGCATCGGCGGGGGCGTGGTGAATCCAGAAGCCATTGACGCGTGTAGCGCGGAAGTGGTGCCCCTCGGAGGTTGTCACGGTGTAATCGCCGTCAGGCAGGCCGAGCGGCGCGCGCAGGAGGGTCCACTCAATCTGCGCATGCCGAATACCGGAAAGGAATTGCACCGGGGTAAGCGGCCGTCGCTCGAGGAGCAACTCACAGGATGTCTCCCGGCCCATGCCGCGGAGAACTCCCTTCACAAGGCCGGGTGAGCCCGGCAACTGTAGTGAATCGGCGTTCATTGGCGTGTTCGGCAACCAGCTTGATGAGATGCGGCAGCGGCGGACTTCGGTTTTCGCGGTTGGCCGTTGCGAGGAGAAGCCGCTATTCGCGCCGTTCCTGCAGAAAATCCGGAGCCACGGGATTCTCATACAGCGAGTAATCGCGAGTGACCACGGTGAGGCCGCTGGGCGTCACGAAATAGTTCTTGCGGTCTTCTGTGGGATCGTAGCCGATCACCGTGCCTTCGGGCAGATGCACGTCGCGGTCGATGATGGCTCGCTTGATGCGGCAGTGGCGTCCGATGTTGACGTGCGGGAAGACGACGCTGGAGTCGACTTCAGAGTAGGAATTGACACGGACATCCTGCGAGAGAACGGAGTTGCGCACCACTCCGCCGGAGATGATGCAGCCGCCCGTAACGATGGAGTTGACAGCCATGCCCGTGCGTCCGGGCTCGCCAAACACGAACTTGGCCGGCGGGTACTGGCGCACGCGCGTGCGGATCGGCCAGCTCTTGTCGTAGAGGTTGAAGATGGGCGAGACGGAGGCGACGTCCATGTTGGCGTCGTAGTAGGCCTCGAGGGTGCCGACGTCGCGCCAGTAGAGCGCCTCTTTCCGATTCTCGTCGACGAAGTTGTAGGCGAACATCTTGTACTTGCCGAGGATGGCCGGCAGGATGTTGTGGCCGAAATCATGCTGCGACTCGGGATCTTCGGCGTCGCGGATCAGCGCGGGGAGCAGAACGTCCGTATTGAAGATGTAAATCCCCATCGATGCATCGACCTTGGTCGCGTCGAAGGGAGAGCGGACGTCGGTCTGCTTCGGCTTCTCGAGGAAGCCGGTGACCTCGCCGGTGCGAGCGACTTCGACGACGCCGAACCGGGAAACTTCGTGCGGCTCGATAGGCAGGGTGGCGAGCGTCACGTCGGCGCCGGCGTCCACGTGGTGGCGGAGCATCTTGCCGTAGTTCATCTTGTAGATGTGGTCGCCGCCGAGGATGATGACGTGTTTCGGCTGCTCGGAGCCGATGGAGTAGATGTTCTGGTAAACCGCGTCGGCGGTGCCCATATACCAGTTGGCGCTGACGCGCTGCATGGGGGGCAGAATCTCAATGAATTCGCCCAGTTCCTGGGCGACGACGCTGGTCCAGCCCTCGCGGATATGCCGGTTGAGCGAGAGAGCCTTGTACTGGGTGAGGATGTAGATACGGCGGAGATCGGAATTGATGCAGTTGGAAAGGGTGATGTCAACAATGCGGTATTGGCCGCCGAACGGCACGGCGGGTTTGGCCCGATCGCGAGTAAGCGGAAACAGTCGCTCGCCTGCGCCGCCCGCTAAAAGCACTCCGAGAGTATCTTTCATCGCCATGCCCGAGTCTCGCGCTTACTGCCCGGCGTGGTAGCCGCTCGCCGCGTTCTTAGCCGGCGAAGGCCAGGTATATCACAAGTTTGGAGATTGCGCCCTGGGCGGGATCAGGCGTCTTCCTGCTCGCCCTCGTCAGTCAAAGGTTCGTCATCTTCGCCGGTTACCGAGATACGCAGAGAGCGGAGGAACTTGAGATCCTGCGGGGTGAAACTGGTCTGATCCTGACCTTCAGTGGATGCGTCGAGCGCGCCCGCAGGCTGCTGCTCGATCTCGTTGAGCCCGATAGTCGCCTCGAGCATGAGAAGCACCTCGAAGCCCTGCTTGCGAATGTCGGCCACCACGCCGGCAATCTGGGGCGATTCCGAGACGCTCTCGTGGATGGCCTCGCCGAGTTGCTGCACCAGCTTACGCAGTTTCTGATTCAGTCGTTGATTCAAGTCAGGACCTCGACTTCCTCGATTCACCTTACCTTATCTTCTGATGTCGCTTGCGGGCAATGCGCACCATGATGAATGCTGCGCGAAAAATTTGCCCGCCTTCGAGACGGTCTGGCAAAGACTCTGAACGGCCAGCGCTTGCGGCGAAGCGATAAACTCTGAGCATGGAGCCGAATCGCCTGGGGCGCGTGCTGGGAGTCAGCGCCAGAATTGCAGCAAAGAAGATTGGCGAGGCCTCGGCTCAGGCGGCGCAAAAGGCGGAACAGGCTCCGGCATCGCGTCCTGTGAGTTCGCAGCCGACGGCGCAGCTTGGCGCAAGGGAGGATCAGGCGCGGGCAGCTGCGCGGTCGGCCGTGGATTCCGGCCGGCGGCTGGCGCGCGGCGCCGGTCGCGCCGGTTCGGCGCTGTTCCGGCCATTTGCGCACGCCGGCGGCATTCTGGCGTTGCAGATCTTCGGTGTTTTTTTTGCGGTGTTCGCCTTCTCCTTCCTGGTGCATGCGTGGCAGGCGTCACGCGTCACCGGCTGGCACGAGAAGCACGCGGCGATTTTCCTGGGAGTGGGACTGGTGTTTCTGTGGTTCGCGGTGAGCAGTTTCTGGCGGGCCAAGCGGAAGGAAAGGGCTGGGAGCCGGTAGCTGGTTGTCAGCGCTCGGATTTCAGTTCACATCATGTTATGGCGAACGATTTCAAGCCCGTGTACGCCGAAGAGGACCTAAAGTCGTTTGAGCCGCAGCGCGACCTCGGCTTTCCCGGCGAATTCCCCTTCACCCGCGGCATCCAGCCGACCATGTACCGCGGACGGCTGTGGACGATGCGCCAGTACGCGGGCATGGGCGATGCGGAAGAGAGCAATCGGCGTTACAAGTTTTTACTGGCCCAGGGAACGGCGGGGTTGTCGGTCGCTTTCGATTTGCCCACGCAGATCGGCTATGACAGCGACGCGCCGATGGCGCTGGGCGAAGTGGGCAAGGTCGGGGTTGCGATCGACTCTATCGAGGATATGGAGCGGCTCTTCGACGGAATCCGGCTGGACCAGATCTCCACTTCGATGACCATCAACGCAACGGCGAGCATCCTGCTGGCGCTGTATGTGGCGGTAGCACGGCGAACCGGCGCGGACGTGCGCAAGCTCTCGGGCACGGTGCAGAACGACATCCTGAAGGAGTACATTGCGCGCGGAACGTACATCTATCCGGTGCGGTACGCCATGCGCATCGTCACCGATCTGTTTGCGTGGGCGGGCGAGAACGTGCCGGAGTGGAACACGATCTCCATCTCCGGCTACCACATGCGGGAAGCGGGCTCCACGGCCGCGCAGGAGGTGGCGTTCACGCTGGCGAACGGCATCGCCTACGTGCAGGCGGCGATCGATGCCGGCCTCGACGTCGATCGCTTCGCGCCGCGGCTCTCTTTCTTCTTCAACGCGCACAACAATTTTCTGGAAGAGATTGCGAAGTTCCGCGCGGCGCGGCGCATCTGGGCGTGGATCATGCGCGATCGCTTCGGCGCGAAGAATCCGCGCTCGTGGATGCTGCGCTTCCATACGCAGACGGCGGGCTCCACGCTCACCGCGCAGCAGCCGGAGAACAACATTGTGCGCACGGCCATTCAGGCGCTGGCGGCCGTGCTGGGCGGTACACAGTCGCTGCACACCAATGGCTACGACGAGGCGCTGGCGCTGCCCACCGAAGAGGCGGCGCGGACTGCGCTGCGGACACAGCAGATCATCGCCTGCGAATCGGGCGTGGCGAACGCCATCGACCCGGTGGCCGGCTCGTACTGCATCGAGTCGCTCACGGAGCAGATCGAGCGGCAGGTACGGGCGTACTTCGAGCGCATCGAGGGCATGGGCGGGATGCTGGCGGCAATCGAGCGGGGCTGGGTGCAGCAGGAGATCCAGAACGCGGCCTACGAGACGCAGCGGGCCATCGACAGCGGTGAGGCGACGGTGGTCGGCGTGAACCGCTTCACCCGCGACGAGGAGCCTGGCATTCCGACGGTCCGGATCGATGAGGCGCTGGAGCGCAAGCAGGTGGAGCGGCTACGGGCATTGCGGGCGCGGCGGGATCCAGGTCCCTGGAAGACAGCGCTGCATGCGGTGCGGGAGGCGGCGCGGTCAGCGGCCAATTTGATGCCGGCGATCCTGCTGGCCGCGGAGAGCTATGCCACGGTCGGCGAGATCGCCTCGGCTCTGCGCGACGTCTTCGGGGAATACCAGGAGAGCGTGCGCCTGTGACAGGGAATGGTTCCTGCGGTAACGGAACCGTCGGTTGGGGATGCTCCCTACTCCGGTAATAACGCAGAGTCGCCATTGTGGGAAAAAGGTAACAGGAGCATTCTTTGATCAAACGAACGGGACCCCAAGAGAGCATCGGGCCGGAGGCAACTCCGGCCCCTTTTTTATTTGCGGGAAGCCGCAGGATTGGTGGAATTTGGGGGAGGGGGGAGGGCCACTGATCAGGCCGCGTCGTCGATACGAACCCAGCTGGGCAGGAAAGTCAGATCCCAGAGCCCGGACCACTTTTTTGTGTTGAGCCGCTGGCCCGCAACGAAGATCTCGTAGGAGCCGTCGGGGAGTTCGGGCGTGTCATCGATGATCCGGCACCGGGTAAACACGCGTCCTGTGGAGGAACGCTCTTTCCAGGTTTCGAGGGTGCACTCGGCTTCCTGGCCCATGCCGCGCAGAACGGCGTGCACATGAATTGTCGAAGCCACAGCCCCTCCCATGGATCCGAGCCTCACGCAATAGGAACCGTTGGATGCGGGATGGGCCGGCGGGAGTTGGTCACAAATTGACAAAAAGCGACGGCCGCATTGGGCTTTATACTCGCTAGGTGGAGGAAGCCCACGGTGCTGCGTGCCATTCTGACCGATAGCCACTTCTGGCTGCCCTTGCTGGTGCTCATGATGGGCCTGGCGCTGCTCCTGCACCTCGCCTAGCCTTCTCTCCACTTACTGTGGTACCCCGTCGTATTCCAGATACACCTGCATTTCAGCCCTGCCGACGACAGCGCCGTGGTTCATCGCGGTCCAGCGCAGAACCTGAGGCGATTTTTCGCCGGATGCTTCCGGCGCTCTGAAGAAGAGCTGGATCGGCCAGACGCCGTTCGGCTCCACGTGATAGGTGCCGGGGGGGTTGACCGCCTTCCATCCGGGCGGGAGATCCTGCCGGACGGTGATATCGACTGGAGCTTGCGTGTCGTTCCTGAGGAGGAGCGGGATCCAGAGCTGGTGATCATCGCTGAGGGCCGTTTGCGGAGGGTTCACCAGGCCTTCCAATGATTTCAGCCCGTGCGCGGAATAGAACTGCCGGTAGAAATCCCACGGGCCCCCGAGAACCAGGCTGACGCCGGGGGGCACCGGCTGCGACTCCTCGCGTTCGGACGCATAGGGGATCGGCTTGCCATCAATGCCGGCGAAGACGTCCGCCTCGGCTGGTGCAGAGACAAGGGTCTTGCCGAGCACCAGGTACTCCGGCGCGTCGGTATATGCCCGCAGGGCCTGTTCGTCGAAGTCGATTTGTGTGGCGTAGTCTTTCCAGGCGAGCCGGTTGAGCTCCGAGTAAGGTACGTGCTTCGAGGGCGAGATATCGGTCGCAAGATACGTGGGGCCGTGGCCTTTGAGGAACTCCGGGTGCGAGCTGTCAGAGAAGAAGTAGAGCTTCTTCGGCTGCCATGGGCGCAGGCCCTCGCCGTAATTCGCGATACCGCGGTTGTACCGCGGCGCGCTGACTTGTTCCGGGAAGGCCACGGGATCGCCGGCAAGGTCGAACGCTTCAGTGGCGACGACGCCCGAGGCCTGATGATCGCCATGATTCTCTCCGGCGACATAGGCGGGCAGCCACGTAACGATCACATCGGGTCGGGTGAGGCGGATCAGCCTGACGGTCTCCTCCAGCGCGGCGCCGTGGCCCAGGGTTTCGAGCGAATGGAGAATATCCTGCGTCGGCGTGTCCTGACCATTCATGAACCAGACATTCGTAATGCCGCGAGCCGCCAGCGAGCGGCGCGCTTCCATCTCCCGGACATCGGCGAGCGCTTTGGATTGTTCCAGGCCGACGGCATTCGGGCCGGAGTTGCCGCGGTCGGTGAAGAGCACCGCGACGCGCTTGTGCTGATCGAAGACAGCTTTCGCCAGAAACGTGGAGACGCCGGTGTCGTCGTCAGGATGAGCGACGATGACCAGTACATCGGCCTTGTAACGGGGATCGGGAGCAGGCAGCTGGGCGGGAGCGGAGCCGGTTTGGGAGCGGATGAGCCCCACGCAGCTGAAAACGATGCAGGCGAGCAGTCCCACGGCAAGGGGGAGATCCTTAGAACCGAACTTGCGCATAATCTTTCCGGATCATAAAAGAAAGGGCTTCGGCTCGCGGGAGCCGAAGCCCATCAGGAGACCTGATAGTTAGTAGCTAATCTTCAGACTGAGCTGTACGTTCCGTGGATCGTTCCGGGTTCCGTACACCTGGCCGAAGTTGTTGTTGTAGAGGTTCTCTTCGATGTTCCACCGCCAGTAACCGGTGTAGAAGCCGCCGTAAATCGGATGGTTGAACGCGTTGAGGATGTCGCCGCGGAACTCAGCATGGATCTTCTCCGTGCCGAATTCTTTGCCGATACCCAGATCGAGGTTCTTCGTCGGAGCCTCGCGCATCGTGCCAAAACGCTGCGGCTCATTGCCGAAGGTATACGGCAACGGCTGGCACTGGTCCTTCTGGTTGCCGCAGGCCACGAGCGCTCCGGAACTGCTGGAGACACCCTGGAAGGCAGCCGGGTTAATCCACTGCTTTGCGGTGTGGTGCGAGGTCGGATTGCCGATCAGGTTCGGAAGCGCAGCACCCGGAAAGCCGTAATTGCCGAGCGGGTTCCATCCGAAGTTGACCGGATTGCCGAACGGGTAGCCGCTGGCCAGCCGGACAACACCGGAGACGTTCCAGCCACCAACCACCTGGTTCACAGCCTGCGGAATGCTGGCCCCGAACTTGCGGCCGCGACCGTAGGGCAGCTGATAAACCCAGGCTTCCGCGAAGCTGTGCGGCAGGTCATGGGCGCTGAGCGCGTAGTCGAGCTTCGTGTGGTAGCTGTCGCGCCACATGTTGCCGATCAGCCAGCCGACGAACGCTTCAGAGCCATCATCCATGTTCTTCGACCACTGATAACTGGTGATGGAGCTGAGGCCGTTGCTGAACGAGTAGGTGTACTTGGCGTTGAGCGCATCGAACTGCGACCGCGCGCCAGGCAGAGACCGCGTGGCGCCCAGAGCATAGTACTGCGGGAACGGGCGCAGCAACTGGTAGTAGGGAATCGTGGCGTCGGTGAACAGACTGCTGTTCGCGCCGGACACAAGGCCCTGGAAGGGGTTCTTCACCATCTCATCCAGCTTCGAGCCGAGTTTCAGATCCTCGGTTGGAATCTGGTCGATGTTGATGTTCGGGTTGCCGTAGAGCAGGTGACGGCCGCGAACGCCGGTGTAGCCGATCTGGGCGATGGAGTGCGGGCTGACCTGGTACTGCAGGTCAGCGCTCCACTGATACATCGTGCCGACCGGATGCGGAACCTTAGGCCAGATCTGGCTGGGCCAGTAGCCGAGGTAGGTCTCCGCGCCGAGTTTGTTGCCGGTGGGCTGCTGCAGTCCCTGCGGGAAGGGATTGCTGACGACGTTGCTGGGCGTGTAACCGCCGTTGCTGGTCGCGAGCCAGTTGGTGGTCGCGGTGTAGCCCGGAGACTGCCCGCCGCCATCGAAGCCGAGCATGGCCGAGGTCGGACCGAAGAAGATGCCGGATCCGACGCGCGTCACCAGCTTATCGGTGACCCTGTAGGCCAGGCCGAGGCGAGGTCCGAAGTTGAGGTTGTCCGGCATCCACGCGCCGCGGCCGCGGCCGCCCGTGCCGGCGAATTCGAAGCCACCGTACAGATTGGAGCCGTAGGCAGCACTGATCGGGTTGACCAGCTTCTCGTCGAAGTAGGCGATGCGGTTGTAGCGTTCCGTGGCCGGACGCTGGTTTTCATAGCGAAGACCAGCATTGATGGTCAGCCGGTTGGTGGCGCGCCACTCATCCTGCACATACATGCCGAAGGAGTGCTGACTCATCGCCGGGTCGGTGGCGATACTGGTGCTGCCGCCGCTGCCGGTACCGAGCAAGAGGCTGGCCAGAGCGTTGCCTGACTGGCTGGAACCGCTGTTGGGCGCCTTGCAGGGATCCGTGCCGTTCGGGTCGCAGGCGGTCATCGATTCAGAGAAGTTGAAGTTGCCCGGCGAGTCCTGCCGCTGGTTGATCATGCCCACGTCGTAGTTGAATCCGAAGCGCAGCGTGTGCATGTTGAACTGGCGGCTGACGTTGATGATGCCCGTCGAGAGATAGCGGACGTAGCGGCTGTAGCTGGAGTAGGTGCTGCCCAGCGTGAAGTAGTTGCTCACGTTCACGAGCGGAAGCATGTTGACCTGGAAGAGGCCAGGGTTCAGACCGATCTTGCTGGCGTTGGCGACGCCGTAACCGATCGACGTCTGACCTTCCCACCAGCGGCTGTATGCGCCGTAGACGTTGAAGATCCACTTTGCATTCGGCGTGATGGTGTCGTTGACGACGGCCTGGATTCCATGGTCGTGATTGTTCGCGATTTCGTCGGCGCCGTTGCAGAGAAAGCACGGCGGGTCGTCGTTCTGCCGAACGCGGTCGGACACGCGCACAAAGAGGCGCTGCCTCTCGCTCTGCGCCCAGTCGACGCGGGCGTCGAACTTGTCGTTCGCCGTCATGCCGCTGCCCTGCCTGACCCAGTTGTTCTGGTCATTCGGGCCACTGCTGGCGTGATTGGGCGAAGGATACAGCGCGGCGATTTTCGCGCCGACCGGATCCATCAGGCTCGAGGGGATTTTGTTCCCCGGGAAGGGATCGCGGGTGTAGTACTGGCTGCCGTCGGAGCCGGTGACCAGGTGAGAGGAGAACGGGTTGTAGATGACGGCCAGCTGACCGTTGGGCAGGTAGCTATGCGAGAAGTCACCGGTTTTCTCGGCGTCCGTCGGAACGGTGATCAGGCCGCTCGAGCCGGAGTACGGCTGGCGGAGGCCTTCGTAGCCGCCGAAGAAGAAGACGTTGTGCGATTTCCAGAGCGGACCACCCAAGTTGCCGCCGAACTGATTGCGGTGGAACTTGCCCCGCTTGGTGCCTTCGTTATTGTTCTGCCAGCTGTTGGCATCCAGCGCGTTGTTGCGCATGTAGTCGTAGATCGAGGCGTGATAGCTGCTGCCGCCGCTGCGGGTCACCAGGGTGACAACGCCTTCGGCGCCGCGCTCGTACTGCGCGTCATAAATGTTGTTGCTGACCTGCTGCTCCTGCACGGAGTCGTTGATGGGCGAAACCATCAGACCACCCCAGTCGATCGCGGTCGATGGCGCGCCGTCGATGAGGATCTCCGACTCACCCGTACGTCCGCCATTGATGCCGAACATGCTGGCGTTCTGGTCGTAGGTGGTCGATGACGAGGTCTCGCCCTGCGATTCGGTCGTGCCCGCGAGGGCGAAGACGAAGTTCAGCGGCTGCCGCGTGTTGTTCGGGAGGCTCTGCAGAAGAACCGTATCGAGGGTGGCAGTGTTCGTCGGGCTTTCGGTGTTGACGAGCACGGTGCTGGCCGAGACCACGACCTGCTGCTGCGTTTTGCCGACCGTCAGGGGGACATGGACTGACGCGGCGGTATTCGCCGGCAGGATCATGCCCGAGTTCACGTAGGTCTCGAAGCCCTCATAGCTGACCTTGAGTTCGTAGGTGCCGGGGAGCAGAGCCGTGAAGCTGTAGGTGCCGTCGTCCCCGGACTTCTGGACGCGCACGTCGCGCGTAATCATGTTCTGCAGTTCGAGGTTGGCGCCGCGAATCACCGCTCCGCTGGAGTCAGTGACCGTGCCGGCGATCGACGAACTGAATGTCTGTGCGTTCGCCTGATGCACCATGAAGACTGCCAGCAGCACCCAGAGCACCGCCGACAGGCCGCGTACCAGGGTTCGAGTTGCTGGTTTAATTCTCGTTTCGGTAAATTTCATACGGACCTCCGGAAGCGGAAGCAAAGCCTTTGGGCATTGCGTTTTTCACTGCGGTTCTATAAAAGCTTTCAAATTTCCCCGAAGTAAGCGCCGCACGGGAGGCTCTTTAAAAGCTTTCAAGGAAGTTCCACGCAAGACTAGTTTCGCCAAATGAGCGTTGTCAAGGCATATTTTCGATCAGGGTGACCTTCTTTTGCTGCACTCAAACCCCAGGCGTGTCCTTTGCTTACCTTTCAAATAGCCTGCTTCGGCCCAGTCTCCAAATGTCCTGAACCGCGACCGCAGTTTCCGGGACTACGAAAGTGTCGATCTATGAACGACGAATATTCCCCGCCCCATCAGTGCGCTACGCGGCTCATATAAAAGTCGATGAAACGGCCGGGATCTGTTTCGACCGCGACAACGGCATTGGCCGATTTTTCTTGTACGGGTACGGTCATTCCCTTGTCTGTGACATTGATCACCAGCGGCTGGCGCGTGCAGAGCTGCGGCGCAAGCAGCAGGGAGACTGCCATCGGGTCGTGCAGAGTGGGAACCGGCTGTCCCCAAAGCTTGTACTGGGCCTCAAGGGCGTCCGTCAGCGCCGTGTGCAGCGCGAACAGCCGGTCGAGCTCCGGCTTCTCCAGCTGCAGGCGCGCCGTGACATCCAGCGGCGCCATCAGGATCGGGACGCCCGAACTGAACACTACCTGCGAGGCGGCGGCATCTTCGGCGATGTTGTACTCAGCGGTCGGACCCGAGTTGGGGTAATACCCGCGCCGGATCGATCCACCCATCAAGACGATCTGGCGGATGTTCTTCTTCTCGGCGGGATACTGCTTGAGCAGCGCGGCGACGTTCGTCAGCGGCCCGATGGCGACGATCATCACCTGGCGATGCCCCTTGTCGAGCACCGACTTCATCAGTTCTACGGCGGATTGGGAAACGAGCGCGGGACTCGAGAATCCGTCGGCCCACTGTGTATAGGTCGTGTTGATTTTCGCCCCAGGTGCGCCGGCGGCGACAGGAACATCGGCGCGTCCCGCAGCAGAAAGCATTTTTGCGACGAGACGGCCGCGCGCAGCGGTATCGCCGGAGACCGTGGTGACAGCGCGCAAATCAAGCTGCGGGCTGTCGAGGACGAGCGCGACCGCGAAGGCGTCGTCGATGTCGCCGCCGATATCCGTGTCGAGGATGATTGGCGTTCGCTGCTGCGCGGCTGCAGTCAGGGTGACGCTGAAAAGAAGCAGTGTGACGAGTGCGAAGAGGTTAGTTCTGCGCTTGCAGGACATCCGCGGTCTCCAGCGGCTTAAGAGTGGTGGCGGCGGAGCGCTTGCCGTTCGCGTGCTTCGCCTTTCCGTTTGAGGTTGCGGCGAGGCGGCTGACTTCTCCTGCCTCGGGCATGGAAGCTTGTGCTCCGGCGCGCGTGGTGGAGAGGGCTCCGGTGGCGGATCCGTAGCGGACGGCTTCGACGAGATTCATGCCGCGCACCAGGGCAACGGCCAGTCCGGCGTTGAATGCGTCTCCGGCGGCGGTTGAATCAACCGCTTTGACTTTGAACGCCGGGACCATCTGGCGAAGACCGTCGGCCGCGGCGATATAGGCGCCATAGCTGCCCATCTTGACGATGACGTTCGCCGGCCCGGTGTTGAGGAGCAGATCGGCGAAGCTGGCAACGTTGAGCGGCGTGAGTTCGCCGGGAGCCAGACCGCAGAGGGCGCAGGTTTCCGTTTCATTCGGCGTGAGATACGTGACATTACGCAGGATCCTGCGGGGAATGGGGCGCGACGGGGCGGGCGCGGGATCGAGCATCAGCGGGATGTCGAAGCGGCGCGCCAGCGTTCCGAGGTATTCGACGGTCTCCATCGGAACCTCGAGCTGGGTGAGAATCATGCCCGCGGAGCGCAGCTGGGGGAGGCACGCTTCGAGGTCCTTTGGAAGAAGCTGGTCATTCGCGCCGGGAATAACGGTGATGCTGTTTTGCCCTTTGGCATCGACCGTGATGAGGGCGCAGCCCGAGGAGACGCCCTTCGCAACGGAGACTCCCTTCACGCTGACGCCGGCTTCCTGCAGACCCTTGCGCAGGCGCGGGCCGAAGTCATCGTCGCCCACTTTGCCGATCATGGTCACGGGATGGCCGAGCCGCGCGACGGCGACGGCCTGGTTGGCTCCTTTGCCGCCATGGAAAGTCTGGAACTTGTCGCCCTTGAGGGTCTCACCAGGCGCGGGAATGCGCTTGCCGCTGCAGACCAGATCGAGGTTGATGCTGCCGACGACGACGATGGATGAAGGCATAAGTGCTCCGGGATTGCGGCCAGTCGAGCAGGTACAAATCCAGCGTAGCCCGGAAGATGCCATCCGGGAGAACTATTTGAAACCTTTCACGATTGCCGTGCTTGACTCTATTCCGCGTGCACGCGCATGTCAAGATTTCTCGTGTCTGATGAAAGAGAAAAGCGGCTAGAGAAAGACTGTTAGAGAAAAGCGATTAGCGGAAGGCTGTTAGCGAAAAACTGTTAGCTGGTGGACAGGAGAGATTCTGCTAAACGCCTTTTGCTAGACGTTCTTCTCTAAACGTCTTTCGCTAAACGTTCTTCTCTAAACGTCTTTCGCTAAACGTCCTTCTCTAAACGTGTCTCTCTACGCCCTGATCAGTTCAGCGACGCGCTTGAACGTCTCGACCTGGTCCTGCGGGATCTGCCCGGTCTGGTCCGGAGCCAGGTTCAGCAGCAGGTTGGCGTTCCCTTTCATGCACAGGCGATAGGCCTCGGCGATCACCTCAGGGCTTTGCGGCTTGTACCAGGGGTGCCAGAACCAGGTGTGCATCCACGGCATCGGCGGGTAGAGCGGGCCCGTGGGAAACCAGGTTTCGAAGGGCATGTAGTACGGCTTCTTCTCGTAGGTGATGTGCGGGTCGTGGCCCTCGAGTGGCGGCAGCGTATCCTCGCCGTTGATCACATCGCAGGGCCAGCTGGCCGCCTCGCAGGTGCGGCCCTGGTTCACCCGGCTCTGCTTGAATCCCTGGTTGTCGACGATGATGCAGTCGGGGCTGTGCGTCTTGACCAGGCTGTAGAGCTCGGTGCGCTGCGCCGGGCTCAGCTTCCACGTGATGTCGAAGAGCTGGTAGAAGGTGCCCGGATACATCGTGTGCAACTCGGTGACGTGGTGCTTGATCAGCTGGAAGTACTGGTCGCCAATCGGCGCGTCCCAGTCGAATTTGCCTTCGTTGTGCGGATCGAGGATGCAGTAGTAGAAGCCGGGGCGCAGGCCGAACTCCTTGCAGGCGTCCACGAAGGCGGCGACCACGTCGGTCTTGTTGCTGCTCTCGCGGACCGTATAGTCGTAGCCCTTCGACGGCCAGAGGCAGAATCCCGACATGTACTTGGCGGTGAGCACAGCGTATTTCGCGCCGAGGCCGTGCGCCACCTGAATCCACTGGCGGACGTTGAGGTTCGTCGGGTTGTAGACGGTGGCGGGCTTCGCGCCCGTGTCGTAGTCGTCGCCGGTGAAGGTCGGCGTGCTGAAGTGGAACGAGCAGCCAAAGCGGAGACGCTCGTAGTTGGCCAGCGCCGGCGTGCGCTCGGTGGACGGAGTCGCGGGCGGCTCAGCCGCAGCAAACAGCGGGCGGCCGACCGTGCTGACGGCGGCAGTAGCGGCCATGGACTGCAGGAGCTGGCGACGATTCAAGGCAGATCCCTTTCTGACACGCAGTTTGGCGGGCCCGGACGGCCGGCATAGCGGAGCAGATGATAGCGGCAAGTCTTTGAAACCTTTTACTCGCTCGCCAGGAACGGTGTCAAGAAGCGGCGGGACCCGACGCTGCTGTTGACCTCGGGGCCGGATCTATTCTCCCGCCGGAGAGACTCGCAGTACGATCTTGCCGGGCAAGTGTGGTGCGCCCCCGAGCATCTCGTGTGCGTGACGGGCTTCCGCCAGAGGCAGGACCGAGCCGACGCGTGCTGAGATTGCGCCGCTCTCGAAAAGCGCCGCGAGGGTCTGCAGCCGTGCCGTCGTCACCTCGGCGTAAAAGAAGATAGGCTGTGTGTCCCTGCGTTGAGGCAGAGGCTGGCTGGAGACGACCGAGACCAGCCGGCCTCCGTGCTTCAATGCGTTGACGGATCGATCGAGTGTGGCGCCGCCCACCGTATCGAGGATGGAGTCGACCGGGGGCAGGTACTTCTCGAAGCCGGGCAGGGACGAATCTACGACGCTGCCCGCACCGAGCTTGCGCAACATCTCCGTGTCTCTCACTCGCGCTACCGCGACGACGCGGATTCCGGCGTTCACGGCCATTTGCAGCGCGTACGCGCCGACGTTTCCGGCGGCCCCGAGGATCATCACGGTGTCGCCGGTTGCAGCTTGCGCATACTCGAACAGCATCTGCCACGCGGTGACGGCGATGACCGGGGCCGACGCCGCCTCGAGATCGTTCAGCGAGGGCGACTTGAGAGCGATCATGCTGGTGGAAGCGACGGCAGACTCCGCCTGAGCGCCGCAGAACTGGGGATTGGTGACGCCGTAGACTTCGTCGCCAACCCTGAACTCCGTTACGTCTGCTCCCACGGCTTCGATCGCGCCCGCGAGGTCCGAGCCGAGCGTCAGAGGCGGCTGCGGGCTCACCTTGCTTTGGCCCTCTCGTATCAGCGCGTCCCACGGCGCAACGCCAGCCGCGGCCACTCTGACCAGCACTTCACTGGGACCCGGCGAGGGCGTCGGGATGTTCTCGACGACGACCACATCGGGTGGACCAAAGCGATGAATCCGCACTGCCTGCATCGGCACCTCACGGGCGCATCACGAGCACGTTTGTGCTTTAGCTGCTCCTGGGCGCTAACCGTAGGTGAGGTCTGTGCTCTGTCCGACCTCAATAATGTAACCGTCAGGATCGCGCATGTAGCAGCGTATCTCGCCGTACTTCGGTATCGGCTCGGTGATGAACTTAGCTCCTCGTCTTTTCCATAACTCGTAGCAGGCGTGAATATCCGCTACGCGGATGTTCATGAAGCTGTTGATATGGTTGGGGTCGGGGACGCTGAGCGTCACTGTCGGCTTGTCCGGGGTGGGCCCGCCTCCGACGTTGACCAGGAGCCAGGTGTTCGCGATCTGGATGTAGCCGGGCGCGCCGCTGCTGTCGCCCCTGCTCAGAATGCGGCCGCCGAAGACCTTTTCGTAGAAGCTGGCCGATCGTTCGATGTCGGCCACGGTGAGGAAATGTGCGACGCTGATGCCTTCCCGCGGGGGCATCTCATAGCTCTTCTGTTCGACTGCAACAGCGCTCATGGACGAACTCCTTTCGGCAGGTGCTGATTACAAAAGGCCTGCGCCCGGGCCGCTTTCCTGCACCGGTTCGGCCATGAACTCGAGCGTTGGCCTGTCGAAGGTCGAGAACACAGTCTCTGCTGTTTCAGAACGGATAGTCCGGGGCGCCGTGACAACCGATGCGTCTGCGTAGCTCGGAGTGTATCCCCTTTCTGTGCACGCCAGGTGAACGCGTCACCCGCGGGGGAGCTTACAGTTCCGAGCGCCAGCCCTTGTTAACTCTCCGGATATTCCCTCATCAGTTAATCAAATCGTCCTAACCTCGCCTTTTCAGTGATTTGCCGTATCCCCTCCCCCTATTTTTTCGCGTCTCAGACAGCCAGGATGCACCCCATGTTCTCTTCCGGGAAGCTCACGGTGACCCCGCTGCCCTCGCCGCGCGCGCGTATAGCCAGGTCCACCGGATAGACCAGCCGAGCCTGCGCGAACCGACCCGGCACCCGCACCTCCGCCGGCCCGCTGCGCCGCCAGACAGCAACAAAAGTCCGATCCGGACCCCGCATGCCAAGCGCGGCCGGCTCGGCAGGGCGCGTAACGTCCGGCATGCCCAGCGGGTAAAACGGCGTGGCCTGCGGGATGTGCCCGCGGATGTGCTGCTTGTAGACGGCAACGCCGTTGCGGATCTGCGCGAAGGCCGCAGGCGAGAGGCGGGTCACGTAGCCGCTCTGGTGGATGCGGCCGAGCATGGCGTTGACCATGTTGCAGGAAGCGGCTGCGGGCGTGGCGTTCGCGAGCGGCTGCGACCACACGCCCATCTGCTCCGGCAGCACGGCAGCGCTCGATCCGGTGGTGAGTGACGCGTACCGACGATAGTCATCCTGATCGCTGATGGACTGCAACTGGCAGCGCGAGAGCATCGAGTGCTCCATGCGCATGCTGCCGCTGGCCACCGTTTCGATGGTCAGTTCGGGATAGCGGTCGAGGAGCGCGTCGAGCCATGCGAGAAAGGCGCGGTTGTGCGCGAGCAGTCCCTGGCCAAGGCTTTCGGCATTCAGCTCCGTGCCTTCTCCGGCGTTGATGTTGTAGTCGAGCTTGATGTAACCGATTCCGTAATCGCGGATGAGGCGGTCGAAGACCGCATCGGTGTACGCGCGCACCTCGGGGTTGCGAAAGTCGAGCTGATACCTCGTGTGGTCGGCGATGCGCCGGCCGTGGCGGACGAAGAACCACGAGTCCGGTCGGTGCGAGAGCGCAGTGCCGAGGCCGGCGACTTCGGGCTCGATCCAGAGGCCCGGCACCATACCCTTGCTGCGGATACGGTCGGTCACTTGTTTGAATCCGCCAGGGAAACGCCCAGCATTGGGCTCCCAGTCGCCGACGGAGAACCACCAGTTCTGCCCCGGCGGCGCGTACCAGCCGACGTCGAGGCAGTAGACCTCGCAGCCGAGCGCGGCGGCCGCATCGATGAGCGGCAATTCGGCGGCAGTCGTCTGGTCGCCCTGGATCATGACCACATCGTTGAAGACGACAGGGCAATCGCGCATGTCGGCGCGCGGATGCAGATGCGTCGCGCGCCGGTAGCGGGTGAGCACGGCAACAGCTTCGTCGAATCCGCCGCGAACGCAGCCGATGGCGACAGGGACCGTCTCGTAGCTTTCGCCCGGCGCGAGATTCTTCCAGGCCTGGTGGTGCTCGGCGTCGGGTCCGCCGAGATACGCGTAAAGGGCGCGCGCGGAGGTCTGCGCGATCTGGCAATGCCACGAGCCGTTGTGCTCGATCTGCCAGAACCAGGTGACGCCGGTGCGGGTGTTCTCGAGCATCATCATCGGCAGGTACGTCTCGCACGGCCAGCTTCCGGTCGTGGTGAAGAGCGCGCCTGAGACGGTGAAGTTGCCGTTCTGCACGAGTCCCGCATCGGCCAGACGCACTGTGCGCCACTGCGCTTCGGCTTGCCAGGAATTGAAGGCGAAGTGCAGCCGGAGGTCGTCCTGAAAAGTATCCGGGCTCGCGAAGTTGTTCAGCATCGCCGAGCTGAGGTACTCGACCCCGACCGGCGCGGCGCCGCGGTTCATCACGCGCGTGGTGCGCCGTACGACAGGGATATCGTCACCGAAGGTTTCATAAATAGAGCTGATGTCGAGGTCCGTCGTCGGATCATGGTGCGTCAGGATCAGCCGCTTCCCCTGCCGTTTGGCCTCCTCGCGGTTGCCGGCGAACACCATGCGGATGCCGGGATAGGCTCCGGTGAATTTCGCGCCGTGGTGGTCGGGCACGTCTTCGCCAGCCAGGTGGATGGAGGTTTCCAGACCGGAGACGTCGTTCGCCGCTGGAACATTAGCGGGCGCCGATGCTCCCTCGGGGAGTACGTGTCGGAAGCGCAGGCGATGATCGAGGAACTCGAAGGAGAAAACCAGGCCGGCAGCTTCCCAGGTGAATGGCTCGTACTGCGGCGGCACCTGCGGACCACTGCGCGCGGCGACCGGCGGCGCCATCGGGTGTTCGGATTGCGTGGTTTGCGCGACGCCAGGGATTTCAAGGGCCGTGCCGGCAGCCAGTGCGGCAGTACTGAGGAGGAACTCGCGGCGATCCATTGCGGACCATGTTGCCAGTTGCCGGTTGTTGGTTACTAGTTGTTAGTCAGTGTCGTCACAGCACGATAGTCACGCAACAGCGCCGCAGTCATCGCGCCGCATCGGCTGCGCTAACGTATAAAGGTGTGTTCGGTCTGGAGGTGAATCCATGCAGAGACGGGAATTTCTTGCGGGGGCGGTGAGCGCGACCATGCTAGGCGCCACGGGTCGAGCGGAGGCATTCTTCGCCAACCGGCAGACTGCTGCGTCGCAACCACAGCATCATCTGCAGCCCATGGCGGTGGGTCTGCTCATCCAGCCGGCGAACGGTCCTGAAGAGAGCATCCGGCGCGTCCACGAGTTGGGCATGACGAACTGCTTTCTGTCGCTGGACGGTTATTTGGGACGTTACTCGAGCGATCTGGCGCGGCAATTGCACGGGCTCCTCGAGCAATACAACGTGGTTCCGACGGCGGCGGAGGTGGTGAATCCCGGTCCGCTGGTCTGGGATTTCCTGCAAGGGCCCTCGACGATTGGACTGGTGCCGCGAGCCACGCGCACGGCGCGAATGGACGCCCTAAAGCAGACTTCCGACTTTGCAGCCCTGCTGGGAATCAAGCAGGTGCAGACGCACTGCGGATTCCTTCCCGAGAATCCTGCCGACCCGTTGTATGACGAGGTAGTCAAGGCGATCCGCGAAGTGGCTCAGCATTGCGCGGGCAACGGACAGATGTTTCTGATGGAGACAGGTCAGGAGACGCCGACCACCATGGCGCGCGCGATCCAGGACGTGGCGCAGCCGAACCTGGGCGTGGGTCTGGACACGGCCAATCTGATTCTTTATGGAAAGGCCAATCCCGTCGATGCAGTGGATATCATCGGCACGCACGTGCGCAGCATTCATGCGAAGGACGGCCGCTGGCCTACAGATCCCATGAAGCTGGGCCAGGAAGTGCTGATCGGCACGGGTCTGGTGGATTTCAGGACCGTGTTCACGAAGCTGCGCCGTCTCGGCTACACGGGCACAGTGACGATCGAGCGGGAGATTTCCGGACCGCAGCAGATCGCCGACGTCAAACAGGAGAAGGTCTATCTGGACCGGGTTCTCGCAGGCGTACTGCGCGAGTCGGCGTAACAAATTGGGGAGAGCACATGGATCGGCGGGAGTTTATCGGCGGCACAGCAGCGTCAGGGATTCTGCTGCTCAAGGCGCGGACGGCATTCGGATACCAGGCAAACTCGGCCGTGCGGCTGGGACTGCTGGGTTGCGGGAACCGTGGAACGTCGGTGGCCACGTCGTTTGCGAAGAATACCTCCGCGCGCATCGTCGCGCTGGCGGACATTTTCCCCGACCAGCTGGCAGCGGGGAAAGCGCACTTCGATGAGGTCAACGGCTCGCTCGGTGTGCCGGCCATCGATCCGAAGCTGATGTTTCGCGGTTACCGGGCGTATGAGGAACTGGCAGCGTCCTCGGCTGTGGACGCAATCCAGATCTCGACACCGCCGTGGTTTCACGTCCAGCACCTGGAAGCTGTGGTGAACGCCGGCAAGCACGCTTATTGTGAAAAGCCGCTGGGCGTGGACGTGGCGCAGACGCAGCAGGCGCTGGAGATCGGGAAACGCGCCGAGGGGCGGCTGAGTCTCGACGTCGGTTTTCAGGTGCGCAGCGCTCCGCCGATCGCCGAAGTCGTGCGACGGATCCATGGGGGCGACATTGGGCGAGTCGCAGCCATCACCGCGCACTATTTTGCGCCGAACGCGGTCAGCCATACTGGTTCCGGGTGGTCGCCCGATGAGTTCCGGCTGCGGAACTGGCTGTGGGATAAAGTCCTCTCCGGTGACATCCTGGTGGAGCAGAACATCCACGTCATCGACCTGTGCAACTGGATCCTCGGAGCTCATCCGGTCGAGGCCAAGGCCACCGGAGGGCGCAACGTGATCCGGCACGCCGGCGACTGCTGGGATAACTACCAGGTCATCTTCACCTATCCGAACGATGTTCACCTGAGTTTCTCGTCCACGCAGTGGGGGAATACCGGGTGGTTCAACGTCACGGAGCAGATCTTCGGCGAGACGGGCATTGCAGAGGCGCCCTACTCGGGCCCGGTCCGCATCGTTGGAGACAGGGCTTGGACCTGGAGCGACAACGCGAACGCGGCTCACGGAGCGCCCGCCGCGCAATTTGCCGCTAACGGAGCGTTTACCGACAATCTCCAGTTCGCCGACCGCGACAAGGACCGCGCGTTCATCGAAAGCATCACCTCGGGCAAGTTCCACAACCAGGCAGCAGAGGGCGTGCAGAGCGCGCTCAGCGCGATGCTGGGACGAATGGCAGGACATACGCGACAAACAGTAACCTGGGACGATCTGCTGAAGAATGGCGAGCGCTACACGATGAACATCAACATGTCGCAGTTCACTTAGGAGTGCGTGCGCGGCGGCGGAACCCGGCATTTCGCAGTTCATGACCGCCGCTACCGCAACACTCTCAACACAACAGCTGTCATCCTGAGCGAAGCGAAGGATCCGCGGTTACTTCTTATTCAGCGGAACGAGAAGACAACGCTACTCGGGCTCTTTCTTCAGCGGCTCCAGCGGAATCTTCTTACCCACCACATAACCAAACGCGTCGAGGTTCGCGGACACACGTCCGGAGTAGAGCTGGAACCAGGTTTTGTCCGGCGTGAGGAGGTTCTGTACGGCCCAGTAGTCCATGACCGGCAGGTCGATGGTGACGTGCACCTGGCGGTTCGAGAGGTTCAGAATCACCAGGACTTCGTCATTGCCCTCCTTACGGAGAAAGCTGAGGACGGACTCGGGCTCGGTGTTGTTGATCCAGATGACGTCGCCTGACGTGAGGGCCGGTTCGGCGGCACGCATCGCGAACAGCTTTCTGTAGAACGCCTCGGTGGCTTCGATCGACTTCTCATCGTCGCTGTTGCCGGTGTCCTTCCAGCGGATCGGGGCGTGTCCGCGCCAATGCGTCGCGGTGGGGTCGGCGACTTCCTGTCCGTCGTAAACGAAGGGAATGCCATCGAGCGTGAAGTCGAGAATGTTGGCGGCCTCGGAAGCCTTCTCACCGTACTGCACGACAGAGCGTGGCCAGTCGTGGTTGTCGGTGTAGTGGAGCAGGCGCGCGCCGCGCGGCATGGTGTCGTGCATCTGCTGCCATTCATCACGGACGCGGCCCGCTGGCGCGCCGTCGCGCAGCACGGAGCGAACGGCGAGGTAGTACTGGAAG
>DASYYN010000246.1:0-12971 GCA_035933815.1 Acidobacteriaceae bacterium | reverse complement strand
GAAGCACTTCTCGTTCAATGATCAGGAGACCGGCCGCTTCACCGCCAACGCCGTCATCGACGACCGCGGCGGGCGGGAGAGCGACCTGCTCGCCTTCGAGATCGCGATCAAAGATGCGAAGCCGCAGTCGGTGATGTGCGGCTACAACCTGACCAACGGCATGTACGACTGCGAGAATCCCTATCTGCTGACGAAGGTGCTCAAGGGCGACTGGAGTTTCCCGGGCTTCGTCATGTCCGACTGGCTGGCGACGCACAGCGCGGTCGCTTCGGCGAACGGCGGCCTCGATCAGGAGCAGCCGGATCAGGTCTGGTTCTCACAATTGCCCGCGGCCATCCAGAACGGCCAGGTTGCGCAGTCGCGGCTCGACAACATGGCGCATCGCGTCCTGCGCGCCATGTTTGCCGACGGACTGTTTGACTTCCCGCAGAACATCCAGCCCATTCCCGCGGCGGCCGATGCCGCGATCGCGCAGCAGGTGGAAGAGAACGGCGCGGTGCTGCTGAAGAATGCGAATACGCAGCTGCCGCTCAGCCCGAACACGACATCCATCGCCGTGATCGGGTCGCATGCCGACGTCGGCGTTCTCTCCGGCGGAGGCTCCGCGCAGGTGCAACCGGTCGGCGGACCGGCGCTGACCGAAGGCAATCCCTGCCCGCCGTGCTGGGCACAGGTGGTGTGGGACCCCTCGTCGCCGATGAAGGCCATCCAGGCGATGGTTCCCAACGCGAAGGTGCAGTTCAGCGACGGCACCGACGCGAGCGCCGCCGCCGCGCTCGCTGCCGCGTCGCAGGTGGCCATCGTCTTCGTCAGCCAGTGGGAGAGTGAAGGGATGGACCGCTCCAGCCTCAACCTCACCGATGTGATCCACACGCCGCCCATCGATCAGGACGCGCTCGTCTCCGCCGTCGCCACCGCCAATCCGCACACCACTGTGGTCATCGAGAGCGGCAGCGCCATCGTGATGCCGTGGCTGGGCCAGGTGAACGCGGTGCTCGAAGCGTGGTATCCGGGGCAGAGCGGCGGACCAGCGATCGCCGACCTGCTCTTCGGCAAAGCGAATCCCTCGGGCAAGCTGCCCATCACTTTTCCGGCGAGCGTCTCGCAGCTGCCGCGGCCGTCGATCCCGCAGCCGCCAGACAACACAACGCCGTTCCCGGTGAATTACACGGAAGGCTTCAACGTGGGCTACAAATGGTTCGACGCGAACGGACTCACGCCGCTTTTTCCCTTCGGATTCGGCCTCTCGTATACCACGTTCTCCATCACCGGCGCCTCGCTCACCAATAATCTCTCCGCAGCGACGAACCCCAACCTGCAAGTCGCCTTCACGCTGACGAATACGGGCTCTGTCGCCGGCGCTGAAGTGGCGCAGGTCTATCTTGGTCTGCCTGCCACGACCGGAGAACCGCCACATCGCCTCGTCGGATGGAAGAAGGTGACGCTGCAGCCCGGAGCGGCGCAGTCGGCCACCATCGAGGTCGACGCGAACGACTCGTCGCACCCCTTCTCCATCTGGGACTCGGCGTCCGGCGCGTGGCAGATGCCTTCGGGTCAGTACACGGTCTATCTCGGCGACTCCGACGCGAACCTCACCGCCGTCGGCACTTTCACGCACTGAGCACTACTCATCGCGCATGAGAATCGAGGGATCGACGCGCATCGCACGCATCGCCGGAATCCACGACGCGAGCAAGCCGAGCAGCGCCATCGTAGCCAGGGCGCCCGCAATTACCATCGGATTGCGCGGGTCCGCCTCGTAGACGATATGCTGCAGCAAGCTGCTGGCGAGCACGCCTCCTGCCAGACCCAGTGCCGATCCCGCGAGCAGCACCATTACGGGCCGGCCAACCGCCGCCACCAGGACCTGCTTTCGCCGCGCTCCCAGCGCTAACCGGATTCCCAGCTCCCGCATCCGCCTGCTGACCGTGTACGCCGCCATGCCGAAGATACCCGTCAGCACGAGCATCGCCGCCAGCAATCCCATAATGCCCAGAGCGCCCGTTGCTGCCCGCGCAGGAAACAGCGCCAGATCGAGCTCGTCCGGCCAACTGCGGATCGTCAGCGGCAGCCGCGGATCGATGCCGGTGATCACCCGCTCGAGCGCCTTCGCGATCTCCGGCTGCGGAAATTGCGAGCGCACCAGCACAGCGGTGTCGTTGTTGGTGATGTGCTGCGCCAGAGCAAAGTACATCGCCCCGTGCGGATCTTCGGTGAGCGTCTGGTATTTTCCGTCCTCCACAACACCCACGATCTCCTCGCGGCGCTTGCCCCACAGCAGAAAGTGCCGCCCCACGGCAGGCGCATTGCCGAAGAGCCAGTGCGCAAACGCCTGATTCACCACCGCCACTTCCGGCGTGTGCTCATCGTCCGTCCAGCGGATGTCGCGCCCGGCGAGCAGGCGCGTGCCGGCAGCCTCAAAATATCCCGGCGACACAGAAAAAAAGTGCGCCCTGAATGCTTCCGTCGTCGGACGGAGATCGGTCGTGCCCTCCCGGTACACCGACATGGTTCCGCAGCAGTCGCTGTCGAGCATCACGCGGTCGATGGTGCCGGCCGCAGTAACCCCCGGGATGCGCGCTGCCTCTTCCGCCAGTCGCTTCTGCACCGAAAAATACTGCTCTTCGCTGTAACCGCCCTGGTTCAGCTGCGTTGCCGCGATCGTGACTCCCTGCGGCTGAAAACCGAGCGGCGCATGCAGCGAACGCTCCATCCCGCGAACCGCTACCAGCGATGCCGTCACCAGCACCGTGCACAGGGCGACCTGCACGCACAACAGAACGTCGCGCAGACCAAAGCGCCCCAGCACCGGCATTGCCCCCGGCTTCGCCTTCAACGCGTGCACGGCATCCGAGCGCCATAGCTGCCGCGCCGGCAACAGGCCGAAGAAGACGCCGCTGCCCAGCGACAACAGCAGAGCCAGCACGTACACCTTCGCGTCAGGAGCGACGATCACATGGATCGGGAAATCCACGAAGGGCTGCCAGCGGCTGAGCAATTGCAGCAGCAAGGTCGAGAACAGCGTGCCCGCCACTCCGGCCAGCAGCGACACGAGCACCGCTTCGGTGAGCAAAATGCGGAGCAGCCTGCCGCGGCTGGCTCCAATGGCCAGCCGGATCGCCAGCTCTCGGCCGCGGTCGGCAGCGCGTGCGGCAAAGATGCTGCCCAGATTCGCGCAGGCCGCCAGCAGCACCAGAGAAGCCAGCGCCATAATCGCGGCCAGGAACCCCCGAATCGGCTCGCCCCAGACGTCTCCCATCAATCCGGGCCGCACCAGCCGCGCAGTAAGATCGTCGTCGGAGTTCGGATACTGCTGCGCCAGGCGCCGCGATATCGCGTTCAGATTGTCGTTCGCCTGCAGCGCGCTCACGCCCGATTTCACGCGCCCGATGATCCAGAAGTTGTGCGTGCTGCGATTCGTCAGGATCTGCGGGGTCTCGCCGATCAGCGGCGTGCTCACGACCGGAATCCAGTAGTCGGGCCAGAAGAAGGCCTCGGTCCCGTGAAAATCCGCGGGTGCAACTCCCACGACGGTGAACGGGTGGGTATTGAGAGCAACGCTTGTGCCGATGACGTTTGGATTGCCGTTGAAGTGCGATTTCCAAAAGGCATAGCTCAGCACGATGTACGGCGCTGAGCCCACTCCGCGCTCGTCGTTCTGATGGAAAAATCGCCCGGCCGCGGGCTGGATTCCGAGCACGTCGAAGTAGTTTCCCGACGCAAAATAGCCGTAGCTCTTCACCGCCGAATTTCCGATGCCGACAGCGGTGTTGGTCATCATGTACAGGGCCAAACCGCTGAATCCGGTATTCGCGTCGCGATAGTCCACATAGTCCGGGTACGACTGCAGGTACGACCCGCTCTCCCTGTGCTCCACCACATATATCTTCTTCGGCTGCGGTACGCTGAGCGGCCGCAACAGCAGCGCATCCAGCACGCTGAAGACGACGACGTTGGCCGCAATCCCGAGAGCCAGCGTCACTATGGCCGTGACGGCAAATCCCGGCGCGCGCCGCAGCTGTCGCAACGCAAACCGCAGATCCCGCCCCAGAGTATCCAGTGACAACGTCATATCCGATCCCGCCGCCTTCTCTTTCATCAGAACTGGATTCCCAAACCGCAGCCGCGCGGCTCTCCGCGCTTCTTCCTCGCTCACGCCCTTCCGCATTGCGTCTTCGACCGCCAGCTCGATGTGCGCGGCTAGTTCGTCGGCGATCTCCGCATCGACGCGGTCGCGCCGGCCCAGGTTTCGGATTCTCTGCATGAGACTCATAGCACTTTCTCCTCATCACTCCGCGCGCAGGGCCCGCATCGGGTCGATACTCGCTGCGCGCATCGCCGGCAGCAAGGCGGCGAAGAGTCCGGCGAGGACCATGACGGCGCAAACGGCGGTCAGCACCAGTGGATCGCGCGGTCCGGTGGCAAAGAGAATCGCGCGCAGCACTGAGGTCGCGGCTACTGTCGCCATCATCCCAGCCGCCATGCCGATGCCCACCAGCAGAGCGGCGTCACGCAGCACCATGCTGAGCACGGCGCTGCGCTGCGCGCCCAGCGCGAGGCGCACGCCGATGTCCCGCGTTCTGCGCGTTACCGAATACGTCATGACGCCATAGAGACCAACAATCGCCAGCACCAGCGCCAGGGCGGCGAATGCTCCCAGGAGCACCATGGCAAACCGCGGCAGATTCATCTCGAGCGCGATCAGGTCGCGCATGGTGTGCACATCAGTGACGGGAATCTGCGGATCCATCGACGCCACCAGGTGCCGCACCGCCGGCTCCAGGCTCATCGGATCGACTGACGTCCGCACCACCGAAACCAAACAGCACCACGTCGATGCCTGGCCCTCGGGCAAATAGATCGCCGGCTGCATGGCAAATTGCGCGGAATTGCGCCGGGTATCGCCGACCACGCCGACAATCTGCGGCCAGGTGGGCTTGCCGTTCGCATCGCTGCTGCCCCCGGGCCGGATCTTCCTGCCAAGCACTGTCTCCCCGGCCAGATACCGATGGACAAAGGCCTGGTTGACGATGATGACCGGAGGTGACTGCGTGTCGTCCGCATCGGTGAAGTCGCGCCCCTGCAGAATGGGGATCTGCAGGGTCCGGAACAACTGTGGCGAGACGATGTCGATGGCCGCCGTGTCGTGCCTCCCTGGCGGCCGCGGATGCTGCGGATCCTCAAAGCTCATGTTGGCGTCGTTGCCGCTCATGGGCAGGAATATTGCTCCCGCGGCTGATTGCACGCCCGGCAACGCGCGCAGCCGCGCAAAGTATTCGCGGTAAAACTGCGGGCGAGTCTTCGCGTAGCGCGCATCGGGCGTTTCGAAGTTGAAGGTCAGCAGGTGATCCGGATTGAAGCCCTCGTCGGCGTGCGCCATGCGCGCGTAGCTGCTGAGCAGCAGTCCGGCGCCACTGGCAAGCACGATACCCAACGCCACCTGGCCGACGATCACCACAGAGCGCAACCACTCGTGTCCTGAGACTTGCCCCCGCCCGCCTTCCTTCAGCGTCGAGATCGGATCGAGCCGGGTTGCGGTCCACGCCGGGAGCAGTCCGAAGAGGAGCGCTGCCAGCAGCGAGATGACCAGCGCGAACGCGAGCACCGGCAGATTGACGCCCGCATCGGCTGCGCGCGGAATGCTGTCGCCAATGAGCCGCAGCACCGCGGGAACCGCGAGGAACGCCAGCGCGCATCCGGCGGCGCCGCCCGCGACGCCCATCACCGCGCTCTCGGCCAGCAGCTGGCGAACGATGCGCGAACGGCCCGCGCCGAGCGCCGCTCGCATCGCCATCTCGCGCTCGCGCTCGCGGACCCGCGACAGCAGCAGATTCGCAATGTTGCCGCAGGCAATGAGCAGCACCAGCCCGACGGCAACCAGCACAATGCGCAGCAGCGGAGCGGTATCGCCCAGCAACGCCGCGATGACGTTCTCGACGTGTACCGATGTGTGGGTGGAATTTGAGTTTGGATACTGCTTCGCCAGCCGAGCCGCGATCGCGTTCATGTCGTCATTGGCCTGGGCGAGCGAGACGCCGGGCCGCAGCCTGCCCATCACGTTGAGCCAGTGCATTCCGCGATTGTTGACTCCCGGATTGTGATCGCTCGGATCGTTATCGAACGCCAGCGTGGTCCAGATGCCGTTCTGCGGCGAGGAAACCGGAAACCGGAACGACGCGGGCATCACGCCGACGACGGTATACGGATTGCCGCTTAACTGAATCGTGCGCCCCACGATCGCCCGGTCGCCCGCGAACTGCGACATCCACAGCGCATGGCTGATCAGCACCACGCGCGAGCCGCGCTTTTCCTCCTGCGGCAGAAATCCGCGGCCAAGTTCCGGCTCCACGCCCAGCAGCGGCACCAGATTCCAGGAAACCACCTGGGCCTGCACGTGCACCGCCCGCTCCACGCCGGTGAGCGCGAAGGAGGTGTCGTGGTACGAGACGAGCTGCGCGAAGCTGTGGTTCTGCTCACGCCAGTCGAAGTAGTCGGGGTACGACACATCCTCGCGCTCGAAGTGCTTCCGGCTGGATTCGTCCAGAACTTCAGCCAGCCGCTGCGGCTCGGCATACGGCAGTGGGTGCAGCAGCACCGCATCCACAACGCTGAATACCGTAGTGTTCGCGCCGATGCCGAGCGCCAGCGTCACAATCACCACGGCCGCAAATCCCGGGGCCTTCTTCATCTGCCGCAGGGCGTACTTCACGTCGCGCCACATTCCCTCGAGGCCCAGCGCCGCGTCGGCCCCGGCGGTTCGCTCGCGCATGGCGACGGGATTTCCAAACCGCAGCCGCGCGGCACGTCTCGCCTCTGCTTCGCTTGCGCCGTTGCGCACCGCTTCTTCGACCGCCAGCTCAATGTGCGCGGCCAGTTCGTCGGCGATCTCCGCGGCGACGCGATCGCGTCTGCCCAGGTTCCGCATTCTTTGCCACAAGCTCATCGCTCGCCTCACTCCGCTCTCAGTGATTCCACGGGGCTCACGCGCGCGGCTCTCCGCGCGGGCGCCGCCGTCGCTACAAGGCCCACACCAGCCAGCACCAGGATGGAAACCGCAATCAACGGCCAGTTCGAGCCGGCTGCTCCGGTCAGCAGAGTCCGCGCTCCATGAACGGCGACCAGCGTCAGCGCCAGTCCCGGCACAATTCCCGCAATCAACACGAGCGCGGTCTGCCGCAGGACCATCGACTGCACCTGCCACCGCGTCGCGCCCAGCGCCAGCCGAATTCCGATTTCGTTTCTGCGCTGCGCCATGCGGTACGACATCACTCCGTAAAAGCCGAGCGCGGCCAGAGCCAGCGTCAGTCCGGCGAGCGCGCCGGTGAGGCGAGCCGCCAGCTTCTGCAGCGTCAGCCCATTGCTGAGTTCCGTAGACAGAGGAACCACTTCGGTGACCGGCAACTCCGGGTCAATCGCATGCAGCGCCGCCCGCAGTTGTGCAGCCATCGCGCCGGCTGATCCTGCCGTCCGCACTTCGATCGAGCGGACCGGCGCGGGATTCTGATCGACCGAAAAGTAGACAACCGGCGGCGCGGCGTACTGGGGACCATCGACGCGCGCATCGGCTGCTTCACCCACCACCAGAAACTCATGGTCGTGCGGCGCCGGCTCGTAGCCGATCCAGCGCCCGACGGGGTTCTCAGTGCCGAACAGCTTTCCTGCGTACGCTTCGTTTACGATCGCCACCCTGGGCGTGTCGGTGCGGTCTGCATCGGAAAAGTCTCTGCCGCGCAGCAGCGGAATGCCCATCGTGCCAAAGTATCCAGGCCCGACGTGATCTTCTTCGCCGTGCAGATCGGCCGCCTCCGCTTTGCCGAAAACGTGGAGAGCCGTGTTCCAGCCGCACCACGGAATCCTGCACATCTCCACGGCTGCGCTGCGCACCTGCGGCACCGCCTCCAGATGCTCTACCAGCGTGCGATAAAGAACAGGCAGGTTCGGGTGCTGCGACGCATAGCCGTGCACCATATCGACATACACAGAAAGCACATGCTCGCGGTCCATCCCGGTATCCACTCGGCTCAGATCAGTGAGCGTGCGCCCGAAGCAGGCGCTCATGGCCACCAGCACCACCGAGAGGCTGACCTGGGCTGCGAGCAGCGCACCAGACCATCGCCGTGCCGCTGCGCTTTGTGGCGACGCTGCATGGATCCGCTTCGATCCGCGCGCGCCGGAGAAGTTCGTGCGGATGGCGCTCCACGCGGGCAGAAGGCTGAAGCACGCCAGTGCAGCCAGCATCAATCCCGCGCCCAGCAGCACGGCGCCCGTGCCTGCCTGCAGGTTCAGGTTGAGCGGCCAGTCGCGGCTCGACCTCCAGTGCACCAGCATCACACTGGCCGCCCGTCCAGTTACAATCGCCAGCGCGCCGCCCGCCGCTGTGAGCAGCACGCCTTCGGTGAATGCCTGCCGGAGCAGCCGCCAGCGGCTCGCGCCCAGAGAGATGCGCACGCTGAGGTCCTGCTGCCACGCGCTCAGCCGCGCTGCCTGCAGATTAGCGAGGTTGAGGCACCCCACCAGAAAAACCGATCCTGTCAGCGCCATCAGCACCAGCAGCGTCGGGGAAGAGTCCTCACCCAGCGTCCCTTCGCCGCGGGCCACGGAGAGGAGCTGCACCTGCGCATGCAGGATCTCTGATCGGGCATGGGGACTCTGCTCCGCATCGGCCATCAGCTGCAGGTCGGGTTGCAGCGCCGCCGTCCATCGCGCCGCTGCTGCGCTGCGGCCACTCTGCGGCACGCGCGCCGTCACCCACAGCCAGAAAATCCCAGGCTGCTCCAGCCAGGAATCGCTGAGGCGAATTCCGTGGCCCGGCCCCAGAGAATCGAACCATCCGCGTCCCGCTGCGTGAGCCTCAAGAGGCAGCCAAATGTCCGGAGCGTATCCGGTGACCACTCCGAGGAAGCGCCTCTCGGTCACGCCGATAATCACCACCGGCACTCCGTTGAAGATCGCATGCCGCCCCACGACTCGCGTGGTGCCGAATTGCCGCAGCGCAAATCCGTACCGCACCACGACCGGCCATTCGCTCCGGAGCTGTCCGTCGCTTTCTGTTAAGAGCCTTCCCACTTCCGGCGCAACGCCCAGCACGCTGAAGAAGTTGTCGGACACGAGCTCGTAACGCACGTCCTGCGCGGCCTCGCTGGGCAGCTGGAGAAGCCCCATTCCAACTGATGTGCGAGCGATCACCGGCGCCGATGCTCCCGTCGCCGCCTGTAGTCTGCGGTACGCCGGATACGAAAAGAACCACTGATGATCGAATGGCGACTGCACCGCATGCAGCGCATCCAGCTGTTCCGGATGGGCAACCGGCAACGGCGCGAGCAGCACGCTGTACAGCACCCGAAAGACGCCCAGATTCGCTCCGATTCCGAGCCCGAGCGTCACGATCACCACCGCCGCGAATCCCGGAGACCGGCGCATGCGACGCAGGGCGTACTTCACGTCGCGACCGATTCCCTCGAGGCCCAGCGCCGCGTCCGCTCCTGCTGTTCGCTCCTGCAGCGACACGGGATTCCCAAACCGCAGCCTCGCCGCGCGTCTCGCCTCTGCTTCGCTTGCGCCGTTGCGCACCGCTTCTTCGACCGCCAGCTCGATGTGCGCGGCGAATTCGTCGGCGATCTCCGCATCGACGCGATCGCGCCGCCCCAGGTTCCGCATTCGTCGCCACAAGCTCATCGCTCGCACCTTACTCGGCGTGCAGGACTGGCCGTCATTCGGTCCTCAGCGCCTTCATCGGGTCGGTCTTCGCGGCGCGCAGTGCCGGACGCAGCGTCGCCAGCAGCACGGGCAGCAGCAGTGCCAGAACCGAGGCGGCATACAGCCGCGGATCATGCGGCTGGACGCCGTAGAGCTGGCTGCGCAGCAACCGGCTCGCCGCCAGCGAGAGGAACAGTCCTGCGAGCAGCCCGACCGCCGCCGGCAGCATCGCCCGCCGAACGAACAGCTGCGCAATCTGGCTCCGCGTCGCTCCCAGCGCCATGCGCACGCCAATCTCCTGCATGCGCTGCGCGGCAAACCAGGCCACCACGCCGTAAATCCCCACGCAGGCCAGCAGAAGAGCGATGCCTGCAAACGAGGCGGCGACGGACACATTCAGGCGCGGCTGCGCGGTCGAATCGCCGAGCAGTTGATCCATCGTCGCAACATTGCCGATCGACTGACGCGGGTCCGCCTGAAAAACCTGCTGCCGAATCGCGTCCACCAGCTGCTCCGGCGGGATCTTCGTCCGCACCAGGAAGTAGCGATGCGTGTCGCCGCCCGCATTCGCCGGCCAGTAAACGACCGGCCCCGGCTCGGCAGCAATCGAGCCCGACGTACCGCGCACATCGGCGACAACGCCGACAATCTCCGACGGCTGGCCATTCATCAGCAGATGATGTCCAACAGCATTTCCCTTCGGGAGGAATTCCCGCACGAGGGCCTGACTCACGAGCACGGGGGGAGCTTTCGCCGTCTGATCTTCGGCCGTAAACGTTCTGCCGGCGAGCAGCGGAGTACCCATCGCTGCCAGCACATTTCCCGCGATGCTGCGGTTTTCGGCGTTGATGGCCGGCTGCCCGACGGTCCGCGGCAGCCAGTCCGCGTCGAAGCTCATCCGCACATGCCAGTCCATCGTGGGCGGCGCGTTGATCTGACCGGCCGCCAGCACTCCAGGCAGATTCTCAATCCGCCGCTGCACATCGTCGTAGAAGTTGCGCGTCTGCTCCGGCTTGCTGTTCCACGGCAGGACCAACGAGAAGGTCAGCACGTGCTCCGGCGCGAAGCCGAGCGGCTGCTTCATCAGCTTCCACAGCGACTCGCCCATCAGCGAGGCGCCAACCAGCAGCACCAGCGAAAGCCCCACCTGTACGCTGATGAGCGCGCTGCGCAGCGTATGGCCCCACGATCCGCCGAGGCGCGCTTCGCCCTGTTTCAGGGCAGACTGCAACTGTAGCTTGCCGGCCTCGAGCATCGGGGCGAGACCGAATATCATTCCCGTCCCAAGGGAAAACAGCAGAGCCACGCCCGTTACTGCCCAGTCCATCTGCACTGCGCCCGCCCGGCCAAGCTGTCCGGGCAAGCTGGAGGCAAGGGATCGGGTAAGAGCAAATGCCGCGGCAATTCCCGCACTGCCGCCAGAGAGCGCGAGGAGTGCACTCTCAATCAGAAACTGCTGCGCCAGCCGTCCGCCCGACGCACCCAGCGCCCGACGCAGCGCCACCTCCCGCCGGCGCGCCGTCGCCCGCGACAGCAACAGATTCGCCACGTTGATGCACGCAATCAGCAGCAGCAGCGCCGAGGCAAGCAGCAGCGCCACCAGCGCAGGCCGGAGAGATCCATAGCGAGCTTCGCGCAGCGTTTCGCTGCTGAATTGCCATGGCCCGTCGCTCTGCGGATACTCGCGCCGCAGCTGCTCGCCGATGCGGTTCAGGTCGCTCTGCGCCTGCTCCAGCGTGACGCCCGGCCGCAGCCGCCCAAAGACGTTGATGAAGCGCACCCCCTCGCCGCGGTAGCTGCCCCAGTTCCCCGCAACAAAGTGCGCTGGGTGCCACAGGTCGATTCCGCCTGGCGAGGAGAAGTTCTCCGGCATCACGCCGATGATGGTCGCGCCCTGCTGCATCAGCGTCACCTGGCGTCCGATCACCCCGCGATCCCCGCCAAAAAACTTCTGCCACGCCGGATAGCTCAGCACCACGGTCTGGGACGCGTTGGGCGCGTCGTCTGCCGCATTGAAGGTGCGGCCGAGCATCGGGGCCGTGCCGAAGACATCCCAGAAGCCGGCGCTCGCGCCTGCTGCCTTCACCGAAACGGGCAACTCTTTGCCGGCGACCAGAGTGCTCTCGTCAAAGTAGAAGAACGCGAGGCTCTGAAAGCTGCGGCTGCGCGCCTGGATATCGAAGAAGCGCGGGCCGGTCATCAGCCCGCCGGTTGAGCGTCCCTGCATGCGCGTATCGTGAATCGCGAGGATGCGGTTTGCCTGCGGATATGGCAGGCTCCGCAGCAGCGTCGAGTACACCAGTGTGAAGATCGCCGTGGTCGCGCCAATGCCGAGCATCAGCGTGAGCACGACGACGGCGGTGAAACCGGGCGTCTTACGCATCTGCCGCAGGGCAAAACGCACATCGCGCGTCAGCGTCTCCAGCCCGAGCGCAAGATCCGTTCCCGCCGTTTTCTCCCGCACTGCTACCGGATTCCCAAAGCGCAGCCTCGCGGCACGACGGGCATCTTCTTCGGCGACTCCGCGCCGCATCGCCTCTTCGACCGCCAGCTCGATGTGCGCGGCCAGCTCCTCAGCGATCTGCGCATCCATGCGATCGCGCCTGCCCAGGTTCCGCATTCGTTGCCACAGGCTCACCGTTCCCACCTCACTCCGCGCGCAGCACTTCCACCGGATCGGCCGACGCGGCTCGCCGCGCCGGAATCCAGGCCGTGATCGCCGCCACCATCAGCATGGCGCCCCCTGCACAGGCGAACTCCACCATCCCCTGAGCATGAATCCCGTACAGCAGTCCGCGCAGCAGGCGCGCCCAGGCCATCGCGCCGACCGCGCCACACACAACGCCCGTGGCGGCAGTCATCGAAGCCTGGCCAAGCACCGCACGCAGGATGCGCGCGCGATTCGCGCCCAGCGCCATGCGAATCCCAATCTCGCGGCGACGCCGCACCACCATCTGCGCCAGCATGCCATACAGTCCGACCAGCGCCAGCGCCAGGGCAAGCGTCGCAAAGCCCTCGAAGACCACAGTGCGGAAGCGCGGCTGCGACAAAGTCCCGGCGCGCAGCGTCTGCAATCCATCGATGTCCGTCAGCACCAGATCGCGGTCATGCGCCGTCAGCCGCTGCTGCACCAGTCCCGCCAAATCGCCCGCCGGTCCGCTGGTCGCAGCCACCAGAGCCAGCGACGCCGGCGCGGCCTGCGCCAGCGGCCGGTAGACGACAGGATTCTCCACGTACCCCATCTCCTGAAAGACAGTCGTCGTCTTCACATCGGC
>DASYYN010000244.1:0-8888 GCA_035933815.1 Acidobacteriaceae bacterium | reverse complement strand
ATCCGCGTTGGGCGGATCCCCGGAGACGACCTGCACGGGGAAACCTGCGTCATGAAGATTGAGCGCCAGGCGCTGCGCGGCCAGTTGCATGGCGCCGTCGCCTTCGACGGCAAGCTTGAGAGGCGGCGCAGGGAGCCCGCCACGCAGCGCGAGGGCTTTCCCCAATTCGCGGCTTGTGGGAAAGAGAAATGCATAGCCGGTGAGTTGCTGCGGCAGCAATGCCGCGGTCGGCGCACCCTGCTTTTGAAAGATGACGTTGAACAGCGCGCTGCGATCGACGGCTCGAGCGATGGACGCGCGCAGCACGGGATTGGCGAGCGCGCCGCCGGAAGAGACTTGAAGCGCAAGCAGGCTCACGGGCGGCGAGACAACGACGGTGAGCTGCTGCTGATGAGCCTGGCGCAGCAACTCCGGCGGGACTTCGACGACGTCGGCGCGGCCGACACTCAGGTCGAGCCACTGGTCGCGAATGCTGCGGTGAGCGCGGATTTCGATGCTATCGGCAAACGGGCGCCCTTGCCAGCAATTCTGGTTGGCGGCAAGCGTGAGGGCGCCGTTGGCGGATGAAACGAACTGAAAGGGTCCTGTTCCGGTGGGATTTGCCGGCGGCAGGCCGTCCGCACCCACGGTGAGCGCAATGAGAAAGTCGTCGCCGGCGAGCAGTGCCGGCAGTTGCGGCATGGGCGAGTCAGCGGTGAAGATCAGCGACGATCCGAGCGCGCGCACAGCGGACCACGGGCAGTTGCCGTTGCAGGAGCGATTGAGCGAGTTCACCACGGCCGCAGCGGTAAGCGGCGAACCGTCCTGAAAACTTACGCCGGGACGCAGCGAGAATTGCCAGCGATGGTCGCGATCTTCAGAGCGCCAGGCGATGGCCAGCGCCGGTTGCACCGTGCCGTCGGGTCCGAATGCAGTGAGGCCGTCGAAGATCAGGTGGCGGGCGACGCCACGGGGAGCGGCGAGAGGATCGCCCGTGACCTCAACGCGGATGGCGCCGCCGTACTGCGGACGGGTTCGCGCAGCGGCGGGCAGCAGGAGGGCGGCGAAGACGCAGCTAGTTGCAATTCGCCGAAACACGGTCCACCTCGTATTCGTTTTGGGCAGTGCGGACGACGGCCATCACGCTTTTGCCGTCAGGCGCGGTCCAGAGCGCGGTGACGGCGCCATTCACGGCCAGCGGCTCGCTTTCGGGAATCGCTTCGAGCCCGGGAAGATCGTAGGCGCGGAGACTGTCGCTGGCGCCCTGGCCGGCGCCGGAAGCGACGATTTGCGTGTCAAATTGCGATTGCAGGCCGCAGTCCGAGTGCAGCGCGGCAAAGTCGCTGCCCCAGCCGCGTGCGCCGTCGACCGGCGAGAGCGCTCCTTGCTGGAGCAACTGAAGCTTGCCGTCGATACCGCCGAGCAGCAGCACATCGCCGCCCGTGGCGCGAGGTATATAGGCCGCCGAGAAAAAAGGAGGAAGGTTGATGGCAGGGTTGGGAACGATGACGCCGGTGAAGTAGTTGCGGGCAGCATTGTAGAAGGCGCGCAGCATGGGCGTGGGCGCCGCCAGCGGATTTACCTGGCCACTCGGTTGCAGGGCGGGAAGCGCGGGAGCGACGGTGTTCGGCTCTGCCGAGGCTTGCGTTTGACCCGAACTGATCAGCCACGGATCATCGCTTGGGCGGCAATCGACCGTCCATACTCCCGCCGCCGATCCTCCGGCGAGCGCACCCGTACAGGATTGGCCGGGAAGCCAGGCGTCGAAGCCCTGCCCGTTCGCAGAGGGACTCAGGACGCCGCGCGGATCGCGCGCCAGTTGAACCTGGGCGGCAGCAAAGCTCTGCAGCTTGCGCCAGCCGCTGGTGCTTCGCGCGTAAATCGTGATCTCGTCCGGTTCCAGGATAACCAGGCCGTTGGGTGTTTCGAGCGACGCGAGTACTGGGGCACTCGAAGTGAGCACGGGCGCGCGGTGCAGCGTGAGCGGCTCTGCTGTTTGCAGCTGCATCTGAGTGGCGGGACCGGCGTCCACCATCGCCACCTGCGTGTCATTGCCTTCGACGATTTCTGCAACCCACAACCGTTCGGTTGCGCTTTCGCTCAGCGTCACGCGCACTTCCGTTGCGCTGCCGGACCCGCCTTCACTGATTCCGTGCGAACGCAAGTCGTCCGAGAGCAGCTTTTGGATAGTGGGAAGTTCGGAGGAGGGAATCGAGGAGAGATTTTCGAGCGTGAGATGGACCTGGCCCGGGCCGATCGTATTGGCAATTTTGCCGGCCAGCGCGGTGGCGGGCTGCAGCCAGGGGCTGGGTGCCTGGGCGACGATGGCAGACGCCGCTACCAGCACCATCAAAGCCGCTGCCGCGAGACTCGAGTGTCTCATTTCCGTCATCCTTCTGCGCATTTTGCCGTTTGCGCGGATTATATCGTTCGAGGCTCGCTCTCCGCGGAATCGCAGGCTGCGGATGCGTCTACTGCTCTGCGGGCGCATCGCTTTTCGGCCGGGAGATCACGACGCCGAGGAGAATTGCCTTGAAACGAGAATCAATCAACTGATAAGGCGCCGGCTTCATGCCGTCGACTGCGCCGAGTCCCGCGGTGGCGAGGCCGTACGCCAATTCAACGCACTGATCGTGCGAGAAGACGTGATAGTACTGGAGGGATGCCTGGTGCCCTAATCCAGCTTCGGATTCGTTGACGCCGTGAAGAATCAATCCGGCGGCTGTCTTCAGTTCGAGCTTCGGCAAATTGGCTCGTCTGTCGGCAAACTGCCCGCATTCACTGCGGCTCATGTGCGGATTGACGCTCAGTGTGAAGAACGCATTGACGAAATCGGTGCCTGGATATGAGCCGGCAGGCGCTTCGATGGTGGCGACGCGAATGCCGCCGGGCGCGGCAAATTCCATCGGAATGGGACCAAGGTAGCCGAGGCCGGTGTCGTGTGGACCGAGCGGGCCTGTCTTCAGAACGCAGCCTCGCGGATACGTAAAAGACACGCCGTATTGCTTGTTTGAGTAGCGCTTCTGCGCAAATACGCCCGCGGATGACGCAAGGAATATTGCCACAACCAACCACTTCATGACAGGCCTCCAATCGTGTTCATGTCTGATGAAGCTCCCCAGATGCTCCGGGCGGACCCCGCCTGCCGCCCAGAGCATCGACGGCGTCAATTCCCAGCCGTTGACGCCGGATTCTGGCCGCCGTTCTTCTGCTGAGCCGCGGCGCTCGCCGCGAAGCCCTTGAACACATCGTCGGCAAAGAAGAATTTTCCGTTCGAGGGAACCATGACGAGCTGGATCTTGTCGGAAAGTTTTTCGGCGATGATTTTGTCGATCAGCAAGGGAGACTTGTTGAGGAGCGAGGCTTCGTCGGACATTTTGGCTGCTTCAGCCGCGGCGAGCAGCTTGACGCGATGCGCTTCGGCCTGGGCCAGCAGATCGCGGCGCTGCTCCTCGGCCTTGCTGTCGATGAGCTTGGCCTGGGCGTTGGCTTCGGCATCCTGGATGGTGGCTTCCTTGCGCGCTTCGGCTTCGAGCTTGCTCTGCTCAATCTGCTTCTCTTTCAAGGGCAGCGTGTACTGCATGGCGTCAGCCTCGCCTTTGGCCTCGACGACTTTCGCCCTGGCGTCGCCTTCGGCCAGCTTCACTCTCTGCGCGGCTTGCGCCTGGGCCTGGAGTTCGGCAATCTTCACCTGCTTGGCCTGAATGTCGGTATCCACCGCCATCTGGTCATCCTGCTGTTCTTTCAGCAACAGGCCTTCCAGTCCTTGCGCGTACTCGGGAGGCAGGTTGATGTCACTGAGCATCACTTCTTCCACCACGATGCCGTCGGCGGCCAGCTTTTTCCGGATGATCGCTGCCGCCTGCTCGCGGATCTCTTCGCGTTTGGTGGCGAAAATTTCGCGCACGGTGTAGTTGGGCGTGAGCTCGCGCCAGGCGCTGGCCACGACGGGGGGAACGAGTTGCTGATCCGCGGGCTGCGGCAGGTGCGTCTGCACGCCGGCCAGCATGTTGGGATCGAGCCGGTAACGCACAGTGATTCCGAGGCCGATGTTGAGGCCTTCGCGCGACTGCACCATCAGGCCGGCCGGTTGAGGCTGCGCTTTCGCGCCTTTGGCGACGCCGGCCGCGGTGAAGAGATGGTCGCGAAGATCGAACATCTGGACGGTTTCCACGAGCGGCTCAATGAAGTGCAGCCCGGGATAAAGCGTGCCCGGCTCGGTGCCGCGAATCTGGCTGATGCGCACGCCGCCCATGCCGCTGGGGACTACCACGATGCTGGCGGCGAGCAGCAGAGGCAAGCAGGCCGCCACCGCCAGCATTGCGGATACGCGCCATGTGAGGGGTTGCGGTTCCACTGCGGATTCGTCGCCGGCGGACTTGCGGCGCGCGTACTCGATGCGCTTCCACAAGCCGTAAAGCGGAATCCCCAACGCGGCAGCAATCATCAACGCTCCCGCGATCGTTAGCAACAGCTTCAGTGCGAGCATTTCCTGCCTCCGTTCACGCGTTTCGGCTCAGTTCGTACGCTGGATTCCGGCCGTGGAGCCAGCAGCAGCCGGACCAGTCCTCCGAAGGTCAACTCTTCCAGGAGGAGCAGCGCTGCTACCGGCAGCAGCACTGCTCCCAAGGCTGTGATCGCAGTGATGAACCAATCCATGGCGACCTCCTTACAGCGCGCCGATCAGGACGTTGTTGGCCGCGGCGGCCATGCCGGCGCGGGCGAGCGCGTTCAGCAATGCGTCGGGAGCAGGGGCCGGCGCTGTCGGTACGGCGGCGGCAGGCGCAGGCGAATCAGCCTTCACCGCCTCTTGAGCTGGCGGCGCCGCGGGCGCTAACGGACCATCGCCGAAGATCTGCGCCGTTTCCGTGTTGCGGGTGTTTACAAGCTCTACGGTGTCGCCGACGCGCACGCGGGCGAAGAGGTCCTCGATGTCGGCTTTGTCCAGGCGGATGCACCCGTGCGACGCAGCCTTGCCGATGGAGCTGGGGACGTTGGTTCCATGAATGCCGTAGCCGGGAACGTTCAAACCCATCCAGCGATTGCCCACCGGGTTTCCGGGGCCCGGCTGGATGACTTTGCCGTGGTGATAGTACGTGGGATTCTTGACACGGTCGGCAATTGTGTAGGTACCCGCCGGGCTGGGCGTGGAGGCCTTGCCGACGGCGACGCGATAAATCCGCACCACTTTGCCGTTCTCGACCAGCGCCAGCTTGTGATCCACCAGGCTGACGATGATGGTGCGCTTGCTTTCATCGGCCGGTTGCGCCGGCTGCTTTGCCGCAATCGCGGGCTTATGTTGCTGCGGTTCCGTCTGCCGGTCTCCGTCGAGTCCGAATGCCTGTGCTGCTACCATTGCTGCCATCGCCACTGCAACCGCCGTTCTGCTTATGCTCTTCATCGCCAGCCTCCGGTTGGTGTCTACAGCCTTCTGCCCGGACTCATTGCATGCGGGCAGCCAGAGGGTGGGGCGCTGAAAACAGAAGGTTTATTGCCTCATCGGAGCCGGGTCAGGCGTGTCAGCGGAACCGCAGTGTGTGTCTGGTGACACGGAGCGCGGGAGGAGATTGGAGGGAACGGGAGTGCTTCAGGCTATGGCGGGGGCTTTGAGGAATTCGAGAGCGCGGATGAGATAGTTTTTCAATTCGCGGCGAGGCACCACCGCGTCGAGAAAGCCTTTTTCGAGCAGGAATTCGGCGCGCTGGAACCCTTCGGGGAGCTTCTGGCGAATGGTCTGCTCGATGACACGCGGGCCGGCGAAACCGATCAGCGCGCCGGGCTCGGCAATGTTCAGGTCGCCGAGCATGGCGAAACTGGCGGTAACGCCGCCGGTGGTGGGATCGGTGAGGAGGCAAACGTAGGGCACGCGGGCGTCGTCGAGTTGGGCAAGCGCAGTCGAGATCTTGGCCATCTGCATCAGGCTGACCACGCCTTCCATCATGCGCGCGCCACCGGAAGCGGCAACGATAATCAGCGGCTTTCGTCCCTCGCGCGCGCGGTCCACGGCCCGAGCGATGGTTTCGCCCACCACGGCGCCCATGGAGCCGCCGATGAATCCATATTCCATGGCGCTGAGCACCACGTCGTGCGGACCGAGCCGGCCGGTAGCGGTAAGGATTGCGTCGTTCAGGCCGGTGGCTTCCCGGGCGCTGCGCAGGCGCTGCTTGTAGGGTTTTATGTCAGTGAATCTCAGCGGATCGGTGGAGCGCAGTCCGGTGTCGACGAGCTCGTAGCCGGGATCGAGAAGCATTTCGATGCGCTGGCGGGCGCTGAGCTTGAAGTGGTGCCGGCACTTGGGGCAAACGTTGAGGTTGGCCTCGAGATCCGCCTTCCAGATGGTCTGGCGGCAGCCCTGGCATTTGACCCACAGGCCCTCGGTGCGCACCTTTTTTTCCGACGCATCGGCGCCGTTGTTGAGCGAGGGTCCTGATTCGCCTTCAGCGTCTTCGCGTTTGAACCACGTCATACCGAACCCCATTGTATATGTAAGGCAACGGAAAGGCTGGCCAGGTATCGGCAGAGTCCGGAGATCGACGGGCAGGGATGGCGTCGCAGGATGGGCGAAAGGAAGTCAAAGGGGACAGCAGGCGGTCACTCGCTCAGAATAATCTTGGTGAAGCCACTATAACATCACATGCGATGTGATATCATCATTGCGTGAGGCTCGTGCTCGATACCGATGTGGTGGTCGCTGCGATGCGTAGCCCGCGCGGTGCTTCTGCCGAGTTATTACGCCGAATTGATGGCGGCAAAGCAGTCATGTTGCTCACCGTCGCACTTGCCCTGGAGTACGAAGCGATATGCACATTGGCCGAGCATCGGTTGGCGTCGGGGCTCAGCGCATCGGATGCGGCCATCTATGTGGACGGCCTGATCGCGCTTGCCGAGCCGGTGAGAGCGTTCTTTCGCTGGCGTCCGCAGCTCCGCCATCCCGGCGATGAACTGGTTCTGGAGGCGGCAGTGAATGGGCAGGCCGACGCCATTGTCACATTTAACGAAAGCCACCTGCGCGAAGCGCGCAAGAGTTTCGGAATTGAAGTCATTCGCCCCGCAGAAGCTCTGAGGAGGATTAAAAAATGACGACCCGTGTTTCCACATTTCCCCTGCGGCTGCCGGTATCAATGAAAACCGCCCTCGAAAAGATCAGCGAGCGCGACGGAACCAGCATGAACCAGTTCCTCGTGATTGCCGCAGCAGAGAAGATCGCGGCGATGGAGACAGAGCGGTTCTTTGAGGAGCGGAAAAATCGCGCAGATCGCAAGGCTTTCCGGCGCATCCTGAACCGTAAGGGGGGCGAGCCACCCCGTCGCGAAGATGCCATCGACTAAAATTCCCGTCGCAGAATGCTCACGGATCTGGATAGCCGGCAATCTTCAGATCAGATAGGCAGGGCGATAGATCGCCACCCGTCAGGTAGGCGGTTAACCTGGACCGTGCCCGAATTCAGAATCTAGGGTTCCGCCTGCTGCGCCGTCGATTGGCGACATGCCTGTTTGCGGAGAACGATCCAGTGGGGCGTGCAGAAGAAGGCGCGGCATTGACCGAACCCGCCTCTCTATCTCGCTTTCAAGTACTCCAAAGGCGTGACAATGCGCATTCCCTCGTACGTGCCGAGAGTCAATAAATCCTTGTCACCAGCAACCAGCAAATCTGCTTTTGCAAGGGCGGCGCATTCCAGAAACATATCGTCGTGGGGATCACGGCATACCCTTACTATGCCTCGAATCTCTACACGGATGCCACGGGCCAGAATGGCTTGCAGCGCCGACGTTGCCTGGTGTTGCTCCCAGGAGAACTTTTCCGTCAGGACGCGCACAATCTCCGCGTCAATCTCGTCGCAGGTCGCGATCACGTCTTCGCTCATCGCTCTTTCGAGCGCCAGCGTCGGCGTGCCGCGACGTTTCGCAAACTGGAGCGCGGAAATCCAGACGTTCGTGTCGATGACGACGATCACCTGCTAGACCGCACCTTGCGGCGGCGTGGTTTCTCGGCGCGCACTTCTCGAATGAGTCGGGGCACATCGGCCTCGGTGTAGCCCTTCGGATTGCGACCTGCCGCATACTCGCCCAACTCATCCAGCGTCCGCCGCGCCTGCTGCGCAGAATAGGTGCGGAAGGCTTCCCGGAAAAGCTCGCTCATGGTGCGGCTGTCTCTCTGAGCAAGCGCCTCGGCCCTCTGTGCGAGTTCGGGCGGCAGGCTGATGGTGTAGACCTTCGATTTCCTTGCAGTCGCAGTAGCCATACACGAATATTACAGTGTATTGGATTCCATTACAATCCATGGAACGCTGCCGGTGGAAACCCGTGCTCCTTTAATCTTCTCCGGCAGTCGGTTCGAGAGATCCCTGTCAGGGCAAGTCGGCGAGCGTCCAGAAATTCCTGTATGGGTTTATTCCGCGGCGGGCGCCGGAGCTGGGGCACGAAGGTAGGCGTCGTCGCCGCGAATCCAGTCTTCGCGCGGAGGGTTGAAGATGTCGAGCGCGACGGAGTCTTCCAGCGCGATCACCTCATGCGGAACATGGGGCGGAATGCACAGGATTTCCCCGGCGCGCACGATCACTTCCCTGCCCTCGATGAGAAAGTTTAACGCGCCTTCCACCACGTGGCTGACCTGCTCGTGGAAGTGGTGGTGCACGGGCACGCGCGCCCCTTTTTTGAGCGCCAGGCGGGCGAGCATGATGTTCGAGCCGGTGACGTACTGGCGGGTGATGAGCGGGTTCAACTGCTCGGGTTCAACCTCGGTCCAGCGATGATGGGTGCTTGCGGGCATGGTGTCCTCCGCCGTGAGGGGCTCCCAGGGCGCTTCCGCCTGGGTGAAGCAATTCTAAACCGAAGTTCCATTTTCTTTCGAGTGAGAAGGTGTGTTGATCCAACGGGATAAGTGCAGAAGAAGTTGTCTGGCTCTGGGTA
>DASYYN010000267.1:0-13971 GCA_035933815.1 Acidobacteriaceae bacterium | reverse complement strand
TACACGTTGGATGCGGGCCAAGAGCGCGATTACCTGGAACGGCGAGTACGAGGGGAATGATTGCAATGGATAAGCAGAAGGACGAACTGGCGGAGGTATCGAAGCCTCCGAAGTTTGCGAATGAGGACGCGGAAGCAAAGTGGTGGGCGAGCGCGAAGGGACGCAGATTTCTCAAGCAACAGTCTGCAACACAAACTGCCGAGCCTCGAAAAGGATCCGGTCTAGTCGGCAAGCTGACCCGCGCCGGCAGCGTGCAGATCGCACTACGCCTGCCCGCGCCTGATCTCGCGAAAGCCCGCGAGATCGCAGAGCGCAAGGGAATCGGCTATCAAACGCTATTGAAGATGCTGGTGCATGAGGGGCTGCGGCGCGAAACGAGACGTTAGCGGATCGGCTCGATGTTCTTAGGCCGCGCGCTCTGCCGGGAAGCCTGCGCTTACTCGATCTTGACCCCCAGCCGGTCGGCGATGAAGCTCATTTGGTCCACCTGCTGATCGATTACTTTGTCTACCGATCCGATGCCGCTGTGGCCGCCTTTGGTGTCGTAGCGCAGGATGATGGGATTGCCGGAGCCGTTGTCGGCCTGCATGAGAGCCGCCATCTTGCGGGCGTGGGCCGGGTCGACGCGCGTGTCGGAATCGCCGGTGACGAACATGATCGGTGGATATTTTGCGCCTTTGTGGACGTTCTGGTAGGGCGAGTATTTGCGGATCCAGGGGAAGTCGGCGGCGTTTTCGGCGTTGCCGTACTCAGTGGTCCAGAGGCGGCCGAACTCGAATTTCTGATAGCGGAGCATGTCGAGCAGCGGATAGCCGCACCAGATGGCGCCGAAGAGATCCGGCCGCTGAGTCATGGCCGCGCCCATGAGCAGGCCGCCGTTCGAGCGTCCGCGGATGGCGAAGTGCGCGGGCGAAGTGTAGTGGTTGGCGATGAGGTATTCGGCGGCGGCGAAGAAGTCGTCGAAGACGTTCTGCTTGTTCTGGAACATGGCGGCTTTGTGCCAGGCTTCGCCGTATTCGTTGCCGCCGCGCAGGTTGGGGAGCGCGAACCAGCCGCCCTGCTCGATCCACCAGGCGTAATCGGGACTGAAGGCAGGCAGCATGGGCAGGTCGAATCCGCCGTAGCCGGTCATGAGCAGGCGCGTCTGGGCGTTGCGCGGCAGGCCTTTTTTGCCGGCGATGAACATGGGGACGCGGGTGCCGTCCCTGGATGTGTAGAAGACCTGGTGGACTTCATACTGCGACGAGTCGAAGGGAATGTTGGGGCGGAAGAAGACGTCGGATTTGCCGGTTTTGGTGTCGTAGCGGTAGATCGTCTCCGGCGTGATGAAGGACTGGAAGGTGTAGAAGCCTTCGGTCTGGCTGGGGCGGCCGCGCACGACGGAGCCCGATCCGATGCCAGGATAGGTGAGCGTGCCGGTTTGCTGGCCGCTCATCGAGTAGATGGTGGTCTCGGTTTTGACGTCGTGCAGGCGCGAGACGAAGAACTCGCCGCCCACGTTGCTGGCGTCGTCGATGACGTCGTGGCCTTCGGGGATGATCGTCTTCCAGGCGTCTGGGCCACGGCCGGGGAAGGCTTCGACGATGCGGCTGTTGGGCGCCTGGTAATCGGTGAGGAGGAAGAAGCGGTCGGCGACGGCGAGGAGGCGGACGTGCGCCTTGAGGCCGTAGACGACGGGGGTGAGGTCGAATCCGGGCTGGCGCAGGTCGTGGACGAGGTAGTCCTCGCTGGTGGCGGGGACGCCGTGGCGGATGGCGATGATGAGCCAGTGGTGATTGTCGCTGATGTTGACGCTGACGAGGTCGAGTTCGCCGAGTTGCTGACCGCGATATTCGCCGCCGAAGATCTTCTGGTCGTCGGAGGCGGGCGTGCCCAGTTTGTGGAACCAGACGTCGGTGCCCTGATGGGTGAAGCGCGCGTAGTAGAGGCCGGTGTCGTCGTTGTTCATCGTGATGCCGGAGTAGCGCGCGGAGGGCAGGACGTCGGAGAGGTCCTGGCGCTTGCGGACGTCGAAGAGGTGGACGGATTGCTCATCGGCTCCGCCCTGACGCACGCCGTAGACGAGGAGGTTGCCGTCCTGGGAGATGTCGTTGATGCTGACGTTGGTGTTCTGGTCGGCGCTGAGTTTGGTGGCGTCGATGAGGCGCTGGTCCTGCCCGGTGAAGCCGTCGCGGATGTAGATGGAGGCCTGGTTCTCGTCGGCGAGGCGCTTGGAGAAGAAGTATTTGCCGGCGCGGATCTGCGGCATGGAGTACTCATCCACGCGCTCGAGCGCGGTGAGCTGCTGGACGATCTCCGGGCGGTTGTGGATTTGTGACAGGTACTGTTGCGTATAGGCGTTCTCTTCGTCGATCCAGGCGCGGGTGTCGGGGGAGTGCGCGTCTTCGAGCCAGCGGTAGGGATCGTCGACTTTGGTGCCGTTGTAGGCGTCGGTGACGGCGTGGACGGCGGCGACGGGCGGGGGCGGGAGGGTGACTCCGTTATCGCCGTGAATCTTGCCGTCGGGGGCGGGGTGCTGAGCACGGACGGCGAGGGAGAGGGCGAGGATGGTCATGAAGAGAGCGGGCTTGCGGAGAGACACCAGGGCTTCCTCCTGCGGGACGAACGCCCCAGTGTACACAGGGCGCAGGGCACAGGGCGCAGAGCTCAGCGGCTCAGCCGACCGTCGGGGCAGAAGAGTGAGCGGGAGCGATTCAGAGACTTCCCTCAGGGGCTAAAGCCCGCCTTCTCTGGCGCGGCTTACGGCACGGCTGAAGCCGTGCCCCTTCAAAACACCCTCGGCTCTGCAGCACAGAGCGCAAAGCTCACAGCTGACGGCGCAGCGATGCCGGGCCTAAAGGCCAACATTCCATCAAGGTCGACATGTTCGCCGGGTTGAAACCCGGCGCTTCTACCGTCTTCCTCGCTGCCGCTCGGAATGAGTGATGTGCCTGAGCGCTCGGAGTGGGATGGGGGCCGCTGCGGAAGGAGGCCGCAGCCCGTCATTTGCGGGCGCAATCTCCGTGAAGGTTTGCTGTGTTCCGCTCTGCCGCTCCCAGATTCTCAGCGGCAGAATGCAGTCAAGCTTCACGACGTGCTTGCGGCGTCTCGCCAGTAGTCGAAGGTGCGGTCGGTGATGCGGCCGGGGAAGTCCTGGTGGATGGCTTTGAGTTCGTCGAAGAGCGCGGAGGATTCGGCTTCGAGTCCGAGGAGGCGCAGCGAGCGCAGGATGCGGGTGAGTCGCAGGTGGTTGTGGTTCATGGGCGAGAGCCATTCGTGCGAGCGGATGGGGAAGTTTGGGGAGCGGCTGATGTTTGGATGGGTGCCGTCCGCCCATGCGAGTCCGTAGAAGCGGAGCATGCGCAGGAAGGACTGGCGGAGGCGGTCGCGCATGACGGGCGTGGAGCGGAAGGCCTGGATGGTGGCGTCGTCGAGGGTGGGCGCGGAGGGATTGGCGCCGCTGCGCTCGGCCAGCGGGAAGAGCCACTGGATGTAGTCGTGGATGGCTTCGAGGCGGCGGTCGTCCCAGCCGAGGATCTGCGCGAGGGTGCGGTTCTCGTCGTCGGGGGCGCCGTCGCGGTAGAAGGCAATGAGCGGATTGGGGGAAGCTGAGGTCATCGCCGAATTCCGTCAGGGACTTCGCTAAGCCGATCCGCCGCCCATGTCTCCAACTGCAGGAGACATGGGGCACCCGGATTGTTTCAATTTTAGAGGTGAATCCAGCCGTGCAGGATGAGGAAGAGGGATGCTGAGCCAACCACGATCCAGAGCAGCACGCCCTGGAGGAGCGGGCGTACGCCGACCTGACGGATCGTAGTGCGCGTGATGCCGGTGCCGATGAGGAAGAGGGTGACGGCGAGCCCCATGCGGCCGAGGCGGACGAGCGCCTGCGATTCGGGGTGGATCCAAAGGAGGAAAGTATTGGCGACGGCGGCGAGGCAGAAGAAGAGGATGAACCAGGGGATGTAAATGCGGGCGCGGCTGCGATGGGCGGGACTGTCAGGTGCTTTGCTGCGACGAGCCGGACTGCGATGGACGAGGGCGGCGCCGAGGGAGACAGGGATGATCCAGAGGGCGCGGGCGAGCTTGACGGTGGTGGCGATGGCGAGGGCGACGGCTCCGTAACGGGCGGCGGCGCCGACGACGGAGCTGGTGTCGTGGATGGCGAGCGCGGACCAGAGGCCGAACTGGGTTTGCGTGAGGTGCAGAGCGCGTCCGATGACGGGAAAGATGAAGAGCGCAACGGAGTTGAGGACGAAGACGGTGCCCATGGAGACGGCGAGGGCTTCTTCGCTGGCCTCGGTGACGGGCGCGAGCGCGGCGATGGCGCTGCCTCCGCAGATGGCGGTTCCGGCGGAGATGAGGAAGCCCTGGGTTTTTCCGACGCGGAGGAGGAAGGCGAGCGCGCCGCCGAGCAGGAGAGCGAAGGTGATGCCGACGGCGGTGTAGAGGAATCCGGAGCGGCCGACACGGATCACTTCGCCGAGGTTCATGCCGAATCCGAGGAGGACGACGGAGGCCTGGAGCAGGAACTTCGAGAGGCGGCGCGCGTCGGCGTGATACTCGTGGGTCGCGAGCAGTCCGTAGGCCAGACCGCAGGCGAGGGCCAGCGGCGGAGAGAGAAGGCCGCAGGCTGCGAGGATGATGCCGAGGAAGAACAGGTTCCTGACCATGCTCTCTTAAGGATTCGGGAAAACCGGCAGGGGGGCCAGACGGATTTTTGGATGGGTGATAAGGAAAACTTATCGGACTGCGCAGCGAGCACGGGTGAGGCTCAGGACTCGGGGGTCAGCTCCAGCTCTTCGAAGCGCCGTAGCTTATAGATCGCGATGGAGACGATCCAGCTCAGCGCGAAGATCGCAACAATGCAGTAGCCGAGGACGCCAAAGTTGGAGTTGAGCCGATCGATGAGCCCCCAGAAGCTGCCCTGCAGGTGGAACTGGCCGCCGAGGAGGCCGAGGGCTTCGACTCCGCCGACGACGAAGGCCACGATCACGGAGACCGAGGTGATGGTCAGGTTGTAATACAGCTTGCGGATCGGCTTGATGTAAGCCCAGCCGTAGGCGCCGAGCATCAGGATGTTGTCCGTCGTGTCGATCAGCGACATGCCCGCCGCGAAGAGCACCGGGAAAACGAGGATCGAAGTGAGCGACAGGCCGCGGGAGGCTTCAGCGGCGGAGATGCCGAGCAGCCCAATCTCGGTGGCCGTGTCAAAGCCGAGGCCAAAGAGCACGCCGAGCGGATACATGTGCCAGCTGCGGCGAATCATGGCGAAGACGGGCCGGAAGATGCGGGCGAGGAATCCGCGGCTCGAGAGCAGCAGGTCCAGATCCTCGTCGACGTAGGGCTCGCCGCGGCGAACGCGGGTGAAGGTGGAGTACACCGAGCGCAGGATGATGAGATTCGCAATCGCAATGGCGAGCAGAAAGACGGCTGAGACCAGCGTCCCAATGACTCCGCCGATGGAGCGGAACTGGTCGAGGTGCTTCTGCAGGCCGAGCGCGGCGGCGGCGATGAGCAGCGATCCGAGGATCACGATGGTCGAGTGGCCGAGCGAGAACATGAAGCCCACTGCGACCGGGCGCTTGCCCTCCTGCATCAGCTTGCGGGTGACGTTGTCGATGGCGGCGATGTGGTCGGCGTCGACGGCATGGCGCAGGCCGAAGGAGTAGGCGAGGAAGGCCGTTCCGAGCAGGACGGGAAAGCTATGGAAAGCCGCGATCGCCCACAGCCAGGCGGCGGCATTGAAGAGCAGCAGCAACGCGTAGATGCCGGCGACCTTGCCACGAATATGTTCGGCTCTGTCGTTGAAAAGGTGGCGGAGTGGCATCGTGGTTCCGGTTCGGGGCGCACTTGCGCGGACGGGTGACTGGTCCTCGAGACGATTGTAGCCCGGGGGCGTCGGGGCTCGGATGTGATGGAAATTACAGGTGGCCCGGGCGCGGGGCGGGGGTGCCGATGAGGTAGCGGATCGGGACAGGCCCGCGGTGCTCCTCGCCGAGGTCCCAGGTGTAGTCGGGGGACGCGAGGCCGGCGGTCAGCTCGCGCATGTCACGGAGGGAGTAGCTGCGCAGGCAGGAGAGCAGGCCGTCGATCCATAAGGTTAGCGGGATCACCGGCAGCAGAAAGGTGAAGACCAGCCGGGAAGCGCGAACCGGGCGCTGGATGATGGCCACGCGCAGGGAGAGCAGGGCCACACCGACGACGGAGAGCATCGTCCAGGGAGTGCGGCGGGCGGCTTCAAAGACGCCGATGCCTTCACGGCGTTGGAATGCATCGGCCAGCATGGCGCGCGCGGCTGCCGGATCGAAGTGGTGGAACGAGGAGAAGATGGTCCGAAAGCCGCGCAGGTTTTCGGGAACGCAGCGGGCGTCTATGGGATCGGAGCAGGCGGTGATGCTGCCGTGGCTGCGACGGCGCGTCGAGGCGGTCAGTCTGGCGTTGGGATAGAGATCGGTGAGTTGCACGGCGAGCGGTTGCCCCTGCGCGATGTCGTCGTAGAGTCCCAGCCAGGGACCACCGCCGCCGGAGCACAGATCGACGATGCTGTGGGAGCCGGAGCGCTCGACTGCCTGCCGCAGGCGGGAGGCGATGGGGCGGTAGGTGTGGTTTGTATTCCAGATGGCCTCAAGCGCCTCGGTTACGAGGTCGCGGAAGTACGCGGGAAACCAGGGGCTGTCGTGGATTTCGAACCATGCGCGGCGCTGCATATGGCTCACTGGCCTGGCTGCGGCTGTGCCGCCTTCGCCGTGACGACGAACGAATCGGCGGCGGTCCATTGAGGCATTGGGGCGATCGGCAGGTTCAGGCGGTACATGGTGGCGCGCAGGTTCGGGCCGTCGAGCTGAAAGACGACGTAGTGGAAATTGGGAAAGTCCTTGCTCTGCCACAGGTCGCCTGGCTTGCGGTCCTCTTCGTAGGGACGCGCCCCGCCGCCGCCGGAAACGAGATAGGCGATGCCGTCCTGCTCAAAGCGCTCGTAATTGTGGATGTGCCCGGCGTCGACGATGATGCGCGCATGGAGGCTGGGGGCGATGCCATCCAGATACTCGCGCAGGGCAATCTCGTTGGGCCGGGGATTGTGATCGGTGTGAAAGACGGTCTGGACGTCTGCCAGCGGCGGATGGTGCAGTGCGATGAAGAGGAAGTCGACGGTTGCGGGCAGATGCGCGATCTGATCGGCGATCCACTGGCGCTGGACGCTGCCGGGGCGCAGGTCGGAGTTGCTGTCGAGCGCCAGCAGATACATGCGCGGACCCCATGCTACGGAGTACCAGCGGCGGTGCTTCAGCTGGGGAAAGGTCGCCCACCAGTTCTTTAGCGGATCGGCATCGCCGGTTCCCGACAGTTCGTGGTTGCCCAGCACCGGATAGAAGCGCAGGTGCTGCGTTCGCCAGACCGCCGTCTCCGCCTCGAACTCGTGGTAATCGTAGATCTCCTTGCCGCGGAACGGCAGGTCGCCGGTCAGGACCAGCGCGTCGGGCTTTTCGGTGGCGATCTGATCCACGAGCGCAACGCGGGCGCGCGGATTGGCGTCGACGACGTCTTCGGGGTGGGTGAAGCGCGTGTCGCCGTAGATGATCACCTTTGCATCGGCGGGCATGTCGGCGACGGTGAAGGTCGGGCCGGGGTCGCTGATGATCTTGTCCGACTCGGCGGACGCACGCCGATGGCATCCGGTGGCGGGCAGCAGAAGGGAAAGGGCACACAACAGGAAAGGGATACGGCGCATTGTGCCCAGTGTAGGCAATTCAAGGGTGAGATGCCACGAGGCGGGCGTGGAACTGAGGTTCCGAGGGTGCCGGTGGAGCTGGTCCGATAAGCAGCGCCAGAGGATCAGCCGCGGGGAGCGCCTCGCGATCACGCGCGACCGATCCACCCCTGTGCGCGATTACTCCAGCCGCAGCGCCGCCATCGGATCCACCCGCGTCGCTCGCCGGGCAGGAACCCACACGGCCAGCAGAGCTACTCCGCAGAGCAGCAGCGGGGTTGCGACAAACGCCACCGGGTCCCACGCCTTGACGCCGAACAGGAAGCTCGCGAGAAAACGGGTGAGCCAGAAGGCTCCGCCGAGGCCCGCCGCGACGCCGAGCAACGCCAGCAACATGCCCTGGCCGATCACTAATCGGCGCAGATGCCAGGTTTGCGCTCCGAGCGCCATGCGAATGCCCATTTCCTGCGTGCGCTGCTGCACCGAGTACGACATGACTCCGTAGACGCCAATTGCCGCCATCAGCAGTCCCGACAATCCGAAAATCGACAGCAGCACCATGTTGAATCGCTGCCGCGCGATGTTGCGCGCCTCGACTTCATCCATGGTGCGCACGTGCGCGACGGCCAGGTCGCCGCTGGCCTCGCGCAGCGCTGCCTGCACCGGCGTGAGAACTGTGTATGGATTCGCGCGCGTGCGCACGATCCAGTAGACCGGCGCGACCTTCGAATTCAGCGCCGTCTCCCCGTTCGGCATTTGCGCGATCGGGATGTACATCATCGGGTCAGGGACCTGGTCGACGCTGCGGTTGCGCGTGTCGCCGACGATCCCGATCACCTGACGCGGCGGCTCGGCGAATGCCGGTCCCGCGCCTGCGCCGATCTGGATGCGGTCCTTCAGCGGATCTGAATGAGGCCAGTAGCGCCGCGCCATGGCCTCACTGATCACCACCACTCCCGGCGCCGAGGCATCGTCGCGCTCGGTAAAGAGGCGTCCACGGACCAGCGGAATGCCCAGGCTCGAAAAATAACCCGAAGAGATGGAGTAGAACCCCGCGCCGCCGGTGAAGGGGCCATCTTTCGGCCGGCCGACGATATCGAAGACCATGCCAAAGCCGGCCGCCAGGGGCAAGCAATTGCTCGCGCCGGCGGCGACCACTCCCGGGACAGCATTGAGACGATCCTGCCCGTCACGCACCAGCTGCGCTACGGGCGCCGTCGTCTGAAAACGCTCGCCGCTGATGGACATCGCCATGGTGAGCACGTTGTGCGTGTCGAATCCGGGATCGACCTCGCCCAGCTTGCGAAAGGTTCGGATCAGCAGCCCCGCGCCAATCACCAGAATCAGCGCCAGCGCCACTTCGCTCACCACCAGAATCGACCGCACCTTGCCCTGGCGGAAGCCCACGCCCGAGCGGCTTGAGCCCTCATTCAGCGTTGCCGCCAGATTCGGCCGCGAGGCGGCAATCGCCGGCAGCAGTCCAAAAAGAATGCCCGTGGCCAAAGACACGCCCAGCGTGAACAGCAGGATCCGCGGATCGAGCGCGATCGACGGTCCCGTTTCGCTGATGCGCGGAATATTGCCTGGATTGATGCCGACCAGCACGCGCACGCCGAAGAAGCCGAGCAGCAGTCCCAGCACTCCACCGGCGAGCGCCAGAACGAGGCTTTCCGTGAGCAGTTGCCGGATGATCTGGCCGCGGCCCGCGCCGATGGCCGCGCGCGTCGCCAGTTCCCGCCGCCGCGCCGACGCGCGAGCCAACAGCAGATTCGCCACGTTTGCGCACGCGATGAGCAGCACAAAGCCCACCGCGCCCAGCAGAACCATGAGCGGAAAGCGCATGCCGCCCACGAGGTATTGCTGCAGCGGCACCACTCCGAATCCGCCGCCGGGCGGAAGAGAATGCTCGCCGTACGCGCGCCGGAACTGGTCGGCAGTGAGATGCATCTGCGCGTTCGCCTGCCCCACGGTGACGCCGGGCCGCAGCCGCCCGACCACCGTGTAGTTGATCACCATCTCATGGGAATTCGGATCGAACTGCGTCGGTACCCACAAATCCACCGGGGCGTCGGTGACGAAGTTTTTGCCGATCACACCCACGACCTGATACGGCTCGTCGTTGAGCTGAATCGTCCTGCCCACGATGCGCGGGTCGCCGCCGTAGCGCTGCTTCCAGAGGCCGTAATTCAGCACCACCACGTGGCCGCCGTGCGGGCTATCCTCCGCCGCCGTAAAGGTGCGGCCCGCGATCACCGGGGCGCCGAACAGAGCAAAGTAGTCCCGCGTGACATTGAGAGCCTGCAACTGCTCGGGCTGGTCGCCGCCCGTCAGGTTCATGCCTTCCGGAGAAAATCCGGCTGCCGCGATTTGTTCAAAGATGCCGGTCTGCCGGCTCCAGAGCATGAACTGCGGAATGCTCGCTCCGGCGAAGTTCCCGCGGTTGGTGGACAGCACGATTTGCATCATCGCCTGCGGATCGGGATAGGGCAGCGGCTTGAGCAAAACCGCGTCCACCACCGAGAAGACCGCCGTGTTGACGCCGATCCCGACGGCGAGCACCAGCAGCGTCACGATTGTGAAGCCAGGCGTTCGCGCCAGAGAGCGCAACGCGAACCGCAGGTCGCGCATCAGGTCGTCGATCCAGGGCAGCGAACGATAGCGCCATACCTGTTCGCGCACGGTCCGCGGATTGCCGAAGCGGACTCGCGCTCGCCGCTGCGCCTCGTCGGGAGCGGCTCCACGAGCCGCCTGTGCGTCCTGCTCATGCGCGAGGTGCGACTCGATTTCCTTGGCGAAGTCTTCGTCTTTCCTGGCGCGGTCGGTGTAGCGGTGCAGGTTCATGGCGGTGCCTCCGGATTATTCAGTCTCGGGGCCCAGAATCAGATCGATGGCGCGGGTCATCCGCCGCCAGCGTCCGGTCGCCGCAGCGAGCTCCCTGCGGCCCTTCGGCGTGAGGCGGTAATACTTCGCCTTGCGGTTGTTGTCGCTCACGCCCCACTCCGACGCCAGCCAGCCGCGGTCTTCGAGGCGGTGCAGCGCGGGATAGAGCGAGCCCTGCTCTACTTCGAGCGCATTCTCCGATGTTTGCTCGATGGCCTGCGCTATCGTGTGCCCGTGCGCCGGTCCCAGCACCAGGGTGCGCAGGATGAGCATGTCCAGCGTTCCCTGCAGGACCTCTCCCGCCTCGGGCGGCTTTTTGAGAGCCATGGGCCTGTCCTCCACTCGAACGTCTATGGGAGATCAGTTATACACCACTCGAATGCCTATGGGAAGGGAGGCTCTGTACAAAAAAATGCCGAACCATAATTCCGGCGCTTCGGAGCTCACCCTGTCCGCCCTGCTGAGGCTTCTTCTCCACGAAGTCCGCCAGGCAGCAGGACGAAGCAAAAAGGCGCGCAATCGCCAAAACCTGGTTTTTCGCTTTCTGGCACAATTTGTCTGGTCTAGAATCTCGCAATCGTGGGGGGACCTTGGTCGGGGCGACCATTTCGCATTACCGCATCGTGCAGCGTTTGGGTGGCGGCGGCATGGGGGTCGTCTATGAGGCCGAGGACCTGAAATTGCCGCGCCACGTAGCGCTAAAGTTCCTTCCCGACGACGTCACGCAGGATGCGGCTACGCTGGAACGCTTTCGCCGCGAGGCGTTTGCCGCATCCGCGCTGAATCACCCGAACATCTGCACCATTTATGAGATCGACGAGAGCGACGGCCGGCCCTTTATCGCGATGGAAATGCTCGAAGGCCGGACGCTCAAGCACATGATTTCTGGCAAGCCGCTGGAAACCGAACTGGTGCTGGATGTGGGCGCTCAGATCGCGGAGGCGCTGGACGCCGCACATTCAGCCGGAATCGTGCATCGCGATATCAAGCCGGCAAATCTGTTTGTGACAAAGCGCGGACATGCCAAAGTGCTGGACTTTGGGTTGGCCAAGCTCACCTCGGCACAGCAGCAACTTGCTGCCGGGAGGGAGTCGATGGCGACGGCTCTCCTGGCCGTTCCGCAGGAACATCTCACCAGCCCGGGCACGGCGCTGGGCACGGCGGCGTACATGTCGCCGGAGCAGGCGCTGGGGAAGGAGCTAGACGGACGCACTGATTTGTTTTCGCTCGGAGTGGTGCTGTACGAGATGACCACGGGAGCGCTGCCGTTCCGAGGCGAGACCAGCGCGGCACTGTTCGACGCCCTTCTGCACAATGCGCCGACCGCGCCGGTGCGGCTCAATCCCGACGTGCCGCAGAAGCTGGAAGAGATCATCCATAAGGCTCTGGAGAAGGACGCGCGGCTACGTTACCAGAGCGCCGCCGATCTGAGAGCAGACTTGCAGCGCGCGAGGCGCGATACCGACTCGAGCCGCAGAGTGACCATCGCCGAATCGGCTGCAGTAAGCTCTGCCGGTCCGGCAACGGGGGTTGTCTCCGGCAGTTCACCTCCCGGGTCTGGCGTTGCGCAGCCCGCCAGTACGGGCGCTCCCCGAGCAGCCGGCAGCAGCAGCACGTTGGTTGTGACGATACCGCCAAGGAAGAAGCTGTTCCTGTATGGCGGCATCGCGGCTGGACTGCTTGCGATTGCGGCGGGCACGATCTTGTTTTATGAGCATCGCGCGCGGGCGCTCGGGGAAAAGGATTCAATCCTGATCACCGACTTCGCAAACACTACCGGCGACTCTGTCTTTGACGGAACGCTGCGGAAGGCGGTTACCGTCGACCTGGAGCAATCGCCGTTTCTCAACATCGTTCCCGAGTCGAAGATCCAGGGCACGCTGAAGCTGATGAAGCGCGCGCCCGAAGAGCGCATCAGCACCGATGTCGGCAGGGAGATAGCGCAGCGCAATGGCATCAAGGCGATGCTGACGGGGTCGATCGCCAGCCTGGGGAGCCAGTATGTGGTCACACTGACGGCCGTGAATGCCTCGAGCGGCGACACTCTGGCCGAGTCGGAGCAGCAGGCGTCGGGGAAAGAAGAGGTGCTCGCCTCACTCGGCAAGGCCGCTACGCAGATTCGCCAGAAGCTCGGCGAAGCGCACGCATCGCTGGCGAAGTTCGATACCCCGCTGGAACAGGTGACGACGTCGTCGCTCGATGCGTTGAAGGCCTACAGCCAGGGCGAGCAACTCCATTTGCTGGGGCAGGACGGGAACTCGGTGCCGTTTTATCAGCACGCCATCGAACTCGATCCGAACTTCGCCATGGCGCATATGAAGCTCGGGGTCGTATACAGCAATCTCAGACAGGGATTGGCATTCAGGGATGAGGCGAAGAAGGCGCACGAATTAACAGAGCGTGTGAGTGAGCGGGAAAAGCTGTACATTGACGGGTTTTACTACGACTCGATCGGCGATCTGCAAAACGAACTTCAGCAGTGGGAGGTCTACACACAGACCTATCCACGTGACGTGTCGGGGCAGATCGATCTCAGCGTCATGTATCTTGATGTCGGCGACCAGGAGCACAGCGTCTCGGCGGCATTGCATGCCATTCAAATCGATCCGACGGCGGAGCAGTCGTACGTCAATGCGGCCGGCGCTTACCTTGAACTTGGGCGCTACGACGAGTCAAAGGCGATGCTGGAGCAGGCGTTCGCCCGTAAGTTCGATGATCCTTCCCTGCACGCTGTTCGCATGGCCGTTGCACGGGCCCAGAACGACCAGGCCGCAGCAGGCCGCGAGGCGGAGGCACTGAAGCGCAGCGGAGTGGGTCAACTGGTGCTTGCCGAAGAAACGCTGGAGCTCACAACCGGGACGGGGCAAATGAGCGCCGTACGCGAAGCGGCGCGCGCGGAAGAACAGACGGCTAATGAGTTGAAGTTTGCGCAGTCGGCAGTCGCCGCGCGCCTGCAGATCGCGCGAACAGAATGCGATTATGGCCTGAATGCGGATGCGCAGAAAGATGCGACGGCGCTGTTAGCGGAGAAGCTGGGTCCAGTTCAGCAGTGGCAGATGGCTGAGCTGCTCGCGCAATGCGGCGACGAAGCTAAAGCGCGCCAATACATGAGCGACGTAGATAAGAGATTCCCGGAAAGCACTATTCTCCACGCGGTGATATTGCCTATGGCGGCAGCAAACCTGGATCTGCGGCGGGGACAGGCTGCGAAGGCAATCGACGATCTCGCGCCCGCTGTCAATTACGACCGCCACGGCATTCGCGGCATCCGATCTTCCCGGCAGTTGCGCGCCGCCGCGTATCTGGCGACTGGCCAGCCGGCAAAAGCGCTGGAAGAAATCGAATCGGTGCTGTCCCGAAAACAAAATAGCGGCACTGTCGGCCACGAAATCGCGCAGCTC
>DASYYN010000248.1:0-17929 GCA_035933815.1 Acidobacteriaceae bacterium | reverse complement strand
GCAGAGGTTCGCATGCTAGTTCTGCGGGCTGGCCGGCGCAGTGCCGGCGGGAGCGCCTTCAGGCTGGGGTTGCGGATGTTGCTGGCCCTGCTGCCTCATCCGGAACTGGCGGCCAGCACCCTGCGGCAGAACGGCCACTTCTTTTGCCAGAAAGGCGTTGCCCTGGAGCGAGCCGGTCGCGCGGATGTTGTCGCCGATCTTGATGTCGGGGAAGGTGATGTCCTCGGCATTGCCGCGGCCGCCTTTGCGGAAGGCGGTGTTCTCGTCCACCGTGACGTTCTGGCTGGCTTTGTCGGGGCGCTCGATGGTGAGCGTCAGGTCGTTGACGGCCGTGACCTTACCGATCGTCCACGTCTTGCCGAAGTCGGCGCGCATCTGCCGCATGCGCGCGGCCTGCTCGGGACTCAGGATGGCGATAAAAACAGCGCCGATCGTCTTCGCCTGATCGTCAAGATTGCCCCCGGCCATGATGGTGTCGCCGACTTTGACGTCCGACAGCCGGCCCTCCTCGCGGTCCTTGCGAAAGTGAGTATTGGGGCTGGTTTCGATCTTGTACGTCTCCCCCTGCTCGTTCTTCACCGTTATTTCATTGCCGCTGATGGCGGTGACGGTGCCGGCGGTGCCGCCGCCGTTCGGTCCGAGGATCCCCATCATGCCGCCCCGGCCGTCGGGCGGACCCTGGTCCGGCTGGTTCTGGCCCCGAACAAGCGGCGAGCAGAAGAACAGCAGCAAGAGCGCAGAGAGCGCGCATCGCAGAAACACCTTCAGGTAGCTCATCGCCCGTGCATTCTTACCCAAAAACCCAACCTTAGCCATAGCCGATCCGACGTGCCGTATAGACGTTCCGCAGAGGGGAAAGACGCGACGGCTTCTGCTTCCTACGTTACGCCGCCGGGAGCGGTTCCTTACACTCGGAAGCGGAGGCGATCGCATGCTGGCAAGTTTTTCTGTGGTTCCGATGGGGGTAACGGGCGGGGTAAAAGCGCTGGTTGCCGAGGCGCTGAAGATTGTGGACGAATCTGGCCTGCCGTACGAGCTGGGCGCGATGCAGACAACAGTGGAAGGCGACGAGAAGCGTGTGATGGAGGTAATCCTGCGCTGCCACCGGCGAATGCTGGAACCGGCTCCGCGCGTGCTGACGCACATCACCCTTGACGACCGCCGCGGCGCGACGGGACGGCTCGAAGGCAAGGTGCGGGATGTCGAGGAGATCCTCGGTAAGCCGCTGCGCCATCTAAGCCAGCCTGTTCATAAGGAAAAATGAAACCGCTGCGAATTCTGGAGCATCCACTGTCCGTCTGGACCTTCGCGATGATAGCCTTGCGGGCAACCCCCAGCCGCTCTTTGGCTCTCTTCTGAGGGATGGCCGAACAGGACGGTCTGCGATGAGCGTAATGACGCGGGCGGAACTCCAGCCCCGGAGCGGCGAAGCCTTGGCGGAGGAGTACAGCCGGGTGCGCGGCTGGAGCCTGGCGCTTTGCGCGCCGCTCACCCCGGAAGACATGTTGGTGCAGTCCTGCGCCGACGCCAGCCCCGCCAAGTGGCACCTGGCGCACACCACCTGGTTCTTTGAGACTTTCGTGCTGCGCGAGTACCTGCCCGGCTACCGACCGTTCAATCCCGACTTCATCTGGCTCTTCAACAGCTATTACAACGCCGTGTCGGCGCAGCCCGAAAAGAAGCTGCGCTCGGTGTTTTCGCGGCCCAGTCTGGAAGAGATCCTGGCGTACCGGCGATCAGTAGACGCAGCGATGGAGAATCTTGCCGCGGGCGAGCTGCCCGGCGAGGCGCGCGCCCGCATTGTGCTGGGCCTGAACCACGAGCAGCAGCACCAGGAATTGCTGGTCACGGACGTCAAGCATGCATTCTGGTCGAATCCGCTGCACCCGGCGTATGCCCGGGGCGCCGCTCAGACCCGAGGAGCCACGAAGCCCCTGCGATGGCTGGATTACCCGGGTGGTCTGGCCGAAATCGGGCATGCAGGCGAAGGATTTTGCTTCGACAATGAGACGCCGCGCCACAAGGTCTATCTCGAGCCATTCCGGCTGGCATCGCGGCCGGTGACCTGTTCGGAGTTTCTCGCGTTTATTGAGGATAGCGGCTACACGCGTCCGGAGCTTTGGCTTTCCGAAGGCTGGAAGACGGTGGAGAGCGAGCGCTGGGCAGCGCCGCTCTACTGGATGCGAGGCGAGGATGGCCGCTGGCAGGTGTTCACGCTGCGCGGCCTTGTGGCGCTCGACGATCTGCTGGCCTCGCCGGTATGCCACATCAGCTACTTCGAAGCAGATGCTTACGCCCGGTGGGCTGGCAAGCGGCTGCCCACAGAAGCCGAATGGGAGTTCGCTGCCGCTGCCGTCCCGGTCCAGGGAAATCTCCTCGAAGACGAAGTTTTTCATCCGGTTGCGGCCCAGGCTGCATCACAGCTTGAGCAGGTTTTTGGGGATGTCTGGGAGTGGACGGCGAGCGCGTACTTGCCCTACCCCGGATATCATCCGCTCCCCGGGGCCCTCGGCGAATACAACGGCAAGTTCATGTGCAACCAGATGGTGCTGCGCGGCGGGTCGGTAGCGACTCCGGCATCGCATATACGCGCCAGCTATCGTAACTTTTTCCCACCCGCGACCCGCTGGCAATTCTCCGGCGTGCGCCTGGCCGACTCGTAAGGATCGGAGCCGCGACTCTTCTCATGCACGCACTCTCTTCGCTTCCCTGCCTTCCTGAAGCTGCTTCCACTCCGCTCGGAGCCGAGGTGTACCGCGGCCTGACCGCGCTCCCAAAGTCCCTGGCCCCGTGGATCTTCTACGACCAGCGCGGTGCGGAACTCTTCGAGCGCATCACCGAGTTGCCGGAGTACTACCTGACACGAACCGAGCGCGGTATCTTCGAGCAGGACAGCGACGCCATGATCGCCGCCGCAGGTCCGCGGGAGCTCGCGCTGATCGAACTGGGCGCGGGCACTGCCGTAAAAACCGAGATCCTGCTCGGCGCTGCGGCGCGCGCGAAGCGGCCCGTCACCTACTACCCGATCGACATTGCACAGAACGCGCTCGAGGAAGCCGTCCGGCGGATAGGCGAAAATCTGCCCCAGGTGGATGTGCGCCCGCGCGTCGCCGACTACACCAGCAGCCTCGACGAGCTGCCGGTCACACGTTGTCGCCGCATGGTGCTGTACATCGGATCGAGCATCGGCAATTACGAGCCGGCTGAAGCGGTGGCGCTGCTGCGGCGCGTCCGCAATCAGCTCTCGTCTGGCGATCTGCTGCTCCTAGGCGCGGATCATGTGAAGGATCGCGGCACGCTGCTGCGCGCCTACAACGACGCGGCCGGTGTTACGGCGGAGTTCAACCGCAACGCGCTCTGGCGCATCAACCGCGAACTCGGCGCGCGCTTCCGGCCGCGGCTTTTCCGGCACCGGGCAATCTGGAACGAGCGCGAGTGCCGCGTGGAGATGCACCTCGAGAGCCTGGTCGCGCAGGAGGTTCTCATTCCCCCTCTGCGGCTTCACGCGAGCTTCCGGCGCGGGGAGAGCATTCACACCGAAAACTGCTACAAATTCTCATCGGAGAAGGTGGCGCAGCTGTTCGCGCGCGCCGGATTCGCGCTGCGGCAGTACTGGACCGATCCAAAAGCATGGTTCGGTGTGTATCTTGGAGCAGCGGCCTGAAAGCAGCGTCCAGGGTGTAGCGTATAGCGTCATGGACGCTGAGAGCCTGCGCGTTTTTCTGCTGAGCCTGCCCGACGTTGCCGAGACCATGCAGTGGGGCGACAACCTCGTCTACTGGGTCGGCGATAAATCGATCGGCGGAAAGATGTTTGCCCTGGCGAGTCTCTCGCCGGATCACGGGGCGGTGCTGTCGTTTGCCGCCGGACCGGAGCGCTTTGCGGAACTGGTGGAGCGCGAGGGCTTATTTCCTGCTCCCTACCTCGCACGGGCGCACTGGATCGCGGTGGAGCGCTGGAACACACTCACTGCTGCTGAATTGAAAGACGAGTTGCGGCACGCCCGCGAGGTGGTTTACGCGAAGCTGCCGAAGCGGACCAGGGATGTGCTGGCAATGCCTGCCGCGGAGAAGAAGAAGCTCATAGCAGCGAGAAAGAAGAAGCTGGCTTGCCGCTAATGTTGGCCGGCAGCGGCCAGCAGGGCGGTGCGTTTGTCCTGGTCCATCGATCCGGAGGCGCGCCACAGCACGTGTCCCTGGCGATCGACCAGAAGCACCACGACCTGCTTCTCGTTGGGAATGTCGAGGTCCTTGCGGAATTTTTCGCGATCGACGAAGAGCGGGACGATCCAGTGCCACATCACGGGATCAGTCTCGTCGTTGCGCATCGACGAGGTCTCCCACCAGCGAAAGACAAAGTTCTCCTTGCCGGAAACAGGCAGCTCGTAGTAGCGAAACTGAAAATTAGAGTGCTGTAGCGCCTGCGCGACCGGCAGCCAGCTGTCCACTGCGTCCTTCTGCTCGGGCGCAAAGGAGATGATCAGCAGATCCGTCTGCCCTGCCATCTCGCCGGGCAGCGTGATCTTCTGCTTATCGAGGCTGTACGACGTGATGGTAGGAAACGTGACCGGCTTTGCGTTCTGAGCCAGCCGGCCGAACGCAAGGGTACAGCCGAGGAGCAGCAAAGCAATCCATGGTTTTCGCGGACGCAATGGGGAGATCCGAAATAGAACGCTCTTTTTTGAGATGAGAGAACCTCGATCATGGTATCACCCACGCATACCAGGACAGGCTCCCAATGTGACTGGCGAAGTGCCTGAATTATCATGAGAGTGATGGCTCCGCACCCATTTCAGACGGACGATCCGCGACTGGCTCCGATTGCGGAAAAACTACTGGCGGGAGAACGCCTGGCCTTCGAGGACGGCCTGGCGCTGTATCGTTCGGCCGACATTCTCGCCGTCGGCTGGCTCGCAAACAGCGTGCGCGAGCGGATGCACGGCGACATTACGTACTTCAACGTCAACCGCCATATCAATCCGACGAACGTCTGCGTAGCCGCCTGCCGCCTGTGCGCCTTCGGGCGCAGCAAGGGCGCGGAAGGCGCGTACACCATGGCCCTCGAACAGGCGTGGGAGACAGCCGCGTCCGGCTATAGCGAAGCAGTGACGGAGTTCCATATCGTCGGCGGCCTGCACCCGGATCTGCCGTTTGAATATTTCCTCGACCTGGTGAGCGGGTTGAAGCAGCGCTTCCCGAAGGTACACATCAAGGCCTTCACCATGGTCGAGGTTGCGTATCTCGCGAAACGCGCGAAGCTCACCATTCCCGCAACGCTCGAACGGCTGAAAGCAGCGGGCGTCGATTCCCTGCCCGGCGGCGGCGCGGAGATTTTCGCCGACCGCGTGCGGCACATCATCTGCGATCACAAGATCGACGGCGACGAGTGGCTCGAGACGGCAAAGGCCGCGCATCAGCTGGGGCTCAGGTCGAACGCGACGATGCTCTATGGACACATCGAGAATGACGAGGACCGCGTCGATCATCTGCTGAAGCTGCGCGCCCTGCAGGACGAAACCGGCGGATTCCAGACCTTTATCCCGCTCGCCTTTCACCCCGACAACACGCCGCTCGATCATCTGCCCCGCACGACGGGCCTTACGGATATCCGGCAGATTGCGGTCGGCCGTCTGCTGCTCGACAACTTCCCGCACATCAAGGCGTACTGGCAAATGATGACGCCGAAGATCGCGCAGATCGCGCTGCGCTTCGGCGCCGACGACATCGACGGAACAGTGATCGAGGAGAAGATCTATCACGATGCCGGCGCTACGACGCCACAGGGCATGCGGCGCGAGGAGCTGATGCGTCTGATCACGGCCGCAGGACGCGTCCCCGTGGAACGCGACACACTCTATCGCTCGGTGACGCGAACGGAAGAGACCTTCACCGTAGCGGTTTAGCACTCAGGTTCTTCGGCGCCACCGAGCATTTCAGAGGGCTCGCAATGCGCCAGCCCATGCGATAATTTCGGCGACTGTCGGGAGTCACCACGGCGTGATCGCATTCATTGCCGCTTTTGTCGCTAGCTCGAACGATGGAGTTGCATGGCCGCTTTTGCTGATCGGCGCGGTTGTTGGCGTGGCCGTGTCTTTGGGCAGCTCATGGCAGTTCTTCGTGCAATGGCTGAACGGCGTGCGCGGCCGCAACTGGCCAACCGTCCCCGCTATCATCGATCTGGTCAGCGTTCAGGAGCGCGTGGAACCGGGTGGCAAAGGACCGCCCATCGTGACCTACGTCGCGCTTCTCACCTACGTCTATCACAATCCTGATTTGCAAACGGGTGATTACGACAAGTCCTTCGGCGACAAAGACGAGGCGCAGGACTGGGCGAACTCTTACAAGGGCTGCACGGTAATGGTTCACGTAGACCCACGCGACCCGGCGCGCTCGGTCTTGCGCAAAGAAGATCTTGAGGCCGCGGTCACGCAGACATCCGTCCCAGGACGCTAACTTAAGCAATCTCCCGCGCGACGACGGGAGTTTCCTGGCGCAGCGGATCAGCAGGCCCGACGCGATCCGGAAGCTGCGGGGCGGCAGGCGCGCCGGGCGTGCCCACTCCGGCAGACTTCTTCTTCGCGCGATTCTTGCGGACCTCGTTTGCTGCCACCAGGAACAGACATGCGAACGTGACCACGAGCAGGACAACCGCAGTAGTGCCGGTCAGTTGCTCCACTTCTCCGTAGAGCAGCGCCAGACCTGCAAAGACGAAGAAGAGATGCGCGCAGAAGACCTGCAGCGAGGCCTTACCCAGCGTCAGAAACGGTTCGCGCGCGACGACCAGGCGGATGTATTTGCGGCTCCAGTAGAAGATCACCATAAACGCGGCGATATTGAGGGCGCGCAGCGGCCCGATCTGCCACTTGTCGAGCAGAATGCCAAGCGACTGCTCCGTCACATGAGGGCCGATCCAGCCATGGCGCACCGCGATGAAGAACGCGCACACGGCGGCACTGAGGGCGATGCCCCAGCGCGGGACGCGCGCCAGAGGAATCGCATCGCGGGCGGAGCAGGCGCCGATCCAGAGGCCGACCACCCAAACCACCTGCCAGGCAAACATGTTGAACGCGCCGGTCTCCTGCAGCGGAATCTGCAGATGGGTCGCGTGCACGATCCAGTTGTGGACAAAGTCACGGAGTCCGAACTGAGCGAGCAACCAGATCAGAGTGCTGGCCGCGAGCAGGACTCTCCAGCCGACGCGCACCGCCGCCGAGAGCAGCAGCGGCGTCATGAACAGAAAGAGCACGTACATCGGCAGAATGTCGAAGAGCGGCGGGCAATAGATCAGCAGCACCGATCCGAGCACTGCCGTGCCCGGATGGTGAAGGTAGAAATTCAGCAGGTTTGTGATAGCCACGCGGTGCGCATGCACAGCCCAGCTGGCAGCAACCGTAAAAGCGAACGCCAGCAGGAACATGTGGTAGGCATAGAGCTTCAGCGAGCGTTTCCACATATGCGCGCGAACGCCCGCCGGATCCTGCATCATCTTGCGGATGTACAGGCGCCCGATCAGCAGCGCGGACAGGAAGACGAACCCATCGGCCGAAGAAATGAACCCAAACGGCTCGTTGACCAGGTTGCTGAAATGGGTAGGCAGATGCGTCAGCGTCATCCACACGAGGAAGAGGCCGCGCAGGGCATCCAGTTCAGGCAGGCGCTGGAGTTTGGGAAAATGCATGGGGACACTGCGCCCTCTGCTCCGAACCCGCAGGAGGCACTTGTAATTAGACGCCCCAGGGGGGTATGGGTTGCGGAGGAAAGCGGGTTATTTGCCTTAGTATGCAGCAATCCCCGTCACATGCTGGCCCAAAATCAGCGTGTGGATGTCGTGCGTTCCCTCGTAGGTTTTCACCGACTCAAGATTCATCATGTGCCGCATCACCGGATAGTCGTCCGTAATGCCGGCGGCCCCGAGCACATCGCGTGCCAGCCGGGCACATTCCAGAGCCATCCAGACGTTATTGCGCTTGGCCATCGAGATGTGTTCGTGGCCGGCGTGCCCCTCATCCTTGAGGCGTCCGACTTGCAGAACCAGCAACTGCCCTTTAGTGATTTCGTTGATCATCCAGGCCAGCTTCTCCTGAATCAGCTGATGGCTGGCGATCGGCTTGTCGCGGAACTGCTTCCGTAACAGCGAGTACTGCAGAGCCGTGTCGTAGCAGGACATGGCTGCGCCGACTGCTCCCCAGGCGATGCCGTACCGCGCCTGATTCAGGCACATGAGCGCCGATTTCAGGCCATCGCTTTTCGGCAGCAGGTTGGCGGCCGGAATCCGGACATCCTGCAGCGACAACCCTGACGTGACGGAAGCGCGCAGAGACCACTTGCCGTGCACATCCCAGGCGCTGAACCCAGGCCGGTCGGCCTCGACCAGAAACCCACGGACCTGCCCCTCCTCGATCTCAGGATCCCCATGAACTTTGGCCCAGATCACCGAGACATCGGCGATGCTGCCGGACGTAATCCACATCTTCTCGCCGTTCAGCACGTACTCGCCGCCCTGGCGCTCGGCGCGGGTGCGCATTCCGCCCGGATTCGAGCCAAAATCCGGTTCCGTGAGGCCAAAACTGCCCAGTTTTTCCCCGGTGGCGAGCTTCGGCAGCCAGCAGTTCTTCTGTTCCTCCGAGCCAAAGGTGTAAATGGGATACATAACCAGCGCCGACTGCACGCTGACGAAGCTGCGTACCCCGGAGTCGCCCCGCTCGAACTCCTGCATCACAAGGCCGTACTCCACATTGGACATGCCGGCACAGCCGTACCCCTGCAGGTTGGCGCCGAAAAACCCGAGCTGGCCCATCTGCGGAACCAGCTCGCGCGGGAACCGCCCGTCACGGTTGCATTCCTCAATAATGGGAACCAGGTTATCCTCAATGAACTGCCGTGCGGTGTCGCGCGCCATGCGCTCGTCATCGCTCAGCAGATTGTCGAATCCGATAAAGTCAACGCCTCTATAAGGGAAGGCCATGGTGGTCTTGCTCCGAAGAGGAATTCTAACGTCCGGGAAGCCGGAGGGGAATTCGGGAGCCGCAGCGATGCGGTTTCACGTCGTCAAAAGCGCAGTTCGGAGCACGGCAACGCACAACGGCCCGGAGACGAAAGCAGGGCGACTCCGGTAACCACAACGGGCAATACATCGAGCGAGGACTCACCATGGCTGGAGATCAGCAACTCACGTGCAGCGACTGCGGACAGGAATTCACCTTTACGGCCGAAGATCAGGCATTCTTCCGGGAGCGGGGCTACTCGGCGCCCAAGCGCTGCAAGGCATGCCGCCAGGCGCGGAAGAACGAACAGGGGGGCGGCGGAGGCGGCGGCGGTTATCAGCGGGCCCAGTCGTCGGGAACGGCAGTGATCTGCTCCGGATGCGGACAGCAGACCACGGTCCCATTTGAGCCCCGCGGCGACCGGCCGGTGTACTGCCGCGACTGCTACCAGGCGCAGAAGGCCGGCGGTGGCGGCGGCGGTCGTGGAGCCAGCCGCGGCGGACGCGGCCGCTACTAAAACCAGCATGCAGGTACTGCCCAGCGTGTAGTCCGCCGTGGCGAACGACACGCTGGGCTTGCCTTTTTCACCGGCACACCATCTCGGTGCCCGTCAGGCTACGTCTTCTCGACGCGAGCCGGGGCGTTCCGTGCCCGGGGTGCGGCGCTCCGACGAGGGCCGCCCGATCTCATCCGGTTCGGTCGGGTCTTCCCGCCCGGACTCTTCCTGGCGGCGCTGCTCGGGATGTTCGCGAACGATGGGGTGCTCGCGGTCGCGATCTCGTTCCGGGGACTGGCTCATGCATTCACCTCACCCTTGCTGAGATGACGGCGAGCGAAACGCTGTTAGCGAGATCCGGCCAGAGAAAAGCTGTTCGCCAGGAAACGTTAGCCCAGCAGCATGCCTCGAAGCGCCTCGTAAAGCTTGGCCGTAATGGCCTCGGGCGACTCGCCCGGTGCGAACTCGATCGGCTGGCCAACGCGGACCGTGAGCGCCCCGGAACGGAACCAGCCACGTCCCTTCGCCTTCAGTTCAGACAGCCCGGCCAGCGCCACCGGGAGTACCGGCACCCCGGAATCACGCACCAGCAGACCAATGCCCGGACGGAAGGGTTGCAGGCCCGATTCCGTGCGATGCCCTTCCGGGAAAACCAGCACGTTGTATCCCCGATCGAGCGCCTCCCCGGCGTGCTGGAACGAGCGGCGGAATCCGGCGCTGCGCGGCAACGGAAACGCATTGTAGAGCGCCGTCACCAGTAGCCAGGTCACCGGCCCCATCCAGTTCAACCCTGGCGCCAGGTTGCGCAAATGCTGCCAGTCGCGGAGCATGTCGCCAGCCATCGCGGCGGCCATGCGGCGGCGTATCCATCCAGGCAGCCCATACTGGACCAGCGGCATGTCATAGGTCGTGACATGGTTGGCGATGATCAGCATTGGCTTCCCCTGCCGTAGCGGCGCTGTTCGCTCCACCCGGGGCCTGGCGAGCAGCCGGACCAGCGGCTGCGCAATCAGTTCCAGGAAACCGATGCGCAGCAGGCGCACGGGCCACCACCACGGCCAGCGCGGATAGACGTCCTGCTCTCCGCGTTCGCGAATATCCGGGATAAGATGCCAGGGCACCCCCTCCGGCGGAGTGGCAGGCGCCGTGATGAAGCGGTTTGCGAGCGGCCGAGTGAACACCTCGACAGCAGGAGCGGCATGATCCATCCCGAGTTCGCGCCGCAGATCGCCGAGCGTAATCACGCGTTCCAGGTCTTCGTCATCGATCGTCAGCCCGAGTCGCTGCTCCAGTTCCGACTGCAGCTGCACGCGGCCGAGGCTGTCGAGGCCGAGATCTTCCGACAGCTGCGCGGAGTTCGTCGCATTCGGCGTGCTGGCATGAGTGATGGAGAGAATGAGCGCGAGCAGCGGATCACCTTCGGCACCTGTGCCGTCTTCCGCGCGCTGCGCGTTGACCCACTCCGTGACTTTGGGGCGGCGGATCTTCCCGGTTGAAGTGCGCGGAAAATCCAGCTCCGGCCACAGCCGCCACTGCCGCACCTGCTGGTACTCCGCCAGCCGCTGGTTGCCGGCGACGATGGCCTGCTGCGCCTCCTCGCGCGACCCACGAAACAGCAGGACAGCGACCGGCTCCGTTCCCGCCGTGGTCAGCAGTGGGACCACCGCTGACGCCTGCACGCCCGGCTGCGCATCCAGCGCTGCCTCAACATCCTCAGGATGCACATTCAGCCCCGACGGGGTGACGATCACCTGACTCTTGCGGCCAACGAAGCGCAGCTGGCCCTGCTCATCGCGCTGCGCCAGATCGCCTGTCGCGAGCCATTCGTCCTCGTTCTGCCGCATGTGGCCCTGCTGCCAAGTCGACTGCGAAACCATCGGTCCGCGAACGAGGATTTCGCCTTCGTCGGTAATGCGCACGTCGCGCCCGGGCAGCACTTTGCCGATGGTACCCTTCCCCGGTTTGAACGGATGGTTGAGCGTGATCAGCGCGGAAGTCTCGGTCATGCCGTAGCCCTGGATCAGTGCGAAGCCCAGCGTGGTCCAGAACGATTCGAGCTCCGGCGCCAGCGAAGCACCCCCGCACACGAACGCCCAGAACTTGTAACCGAAGAGACGATGAACCCGCCGCAGATTCCACCAGCGCGTCCAGACCTTCTCGTTCGCAACCGCCTCAAGGTCGCCGCGCAAATCCGGGTCGCTGGCCAGCAGGTGCGCGCGCAACAGGTCCAGCACGCGCGGCACCGAGCACACGACGGAGATTCGCTCGCCGTGAATGGTGTCGATGAGGCGCTGCGCCTGCAGGCGGTTCTCGAAGTGGACCTCCGCGGCCATCAGCGGTGGAATCCAGAGCGCCATGAACTGGCCAAAGACATGGCTGAGCGGCAGCGTATGCAGGAAGCGAATGGGATGAAAGATGCGTTCGTACTTCAGGTACTTCTGCATCTCGCGCTCGATGGGATCGAGGCTGGCGAGCACATTGCGGTGCGTGTGCACGATGCCCTTCGGTTCAGCCGTTGTGCCCGAGGTGAAGAGGATCTGAAACGGAGTATCGAGCGTAAGCTTCGGCTCGCGCAGATTCCCGCGCGCAACCGGCAGAAGCACGCTCGCAAATTCCTCGAAGGCCAGACGCGGCGGACCTGCGCCCAATCCGCGGAGCAGATCGGCGTCGCCGACGATCAGACGCGGCGTGGTGCTGGCGATCACCCGAGAAGCAAAGTCCGCAGCGCCGGCAGGATCGAGCGGAACGGCAATCACCCCGCGCTGCAAGCATCCGAAGAATGCGCCCATCCACTCCAGGCCATTCTGGCCCCAGAGCACAACGCGCTCGCCCATCGGAACCTGGCGCCGGATCAGCTCCGCGGCGAAGCGGTTGGCGAGGCCCGCCAGATCATTCCAGCTATAACTGAAACTCCGGTTCCCGCGATGCGCGACGATCGCCCGTGCGTCGCCGTGACGGCGGAAATCGTCGAGAAACGTGGCGAGGTTCGCGCGCATACGCCAGTTCTATTAGAGGGTGCCCTGCCGCGGCCCTGCAACCCGGACACTTTCTGAAGTGTCCCCTGCGCTAAGCCCGCGCGAAGTCGATGTAGCCCCGCTCGGGATCCGTACGCACCAGCGTCGCGCGCAGCTTGTCTCCAACATCGAGCCCTTTCTGGCCGCGCACCAGCATGCCTTCCACATGCGGCTTGACGGTGCGAACAAACGTGCCGTGCTCGTTAACCCCGGTGACGATGGCGTCGAAAGCCTGCCCAATGCGGCCGCTCATCGCGACCGCGGCGATGCGCTTCTGCATCTCGCGGGAGACCTTGCGCTCCGCATCTTCCATACGCGTGCACTGCGCGGCCACGCTGGCCAGTTCATCGTCGGAGTAGGGCGAGCGCTGGCCGGCAACCATCGCCTTTAGGAGCCGCTGCGTGAGCAGATCGGCATACCGCCGGTTCGGCGCGGTCGAATGCGTGTAGTCCTGCACGGCAAGCCCGAAGTGTCCTTCCGCAGGCTGGCCGGCCCTGTCGAGCACGTATTCGCCGGGGCCGAGCAGCTTGATGACGGCCAGCGAAAGGTCGGCGAAGTGGTCAGGATCCTTTTTCTGTTGCGCGAGCAGAAAATCGTGCAGCGGTTTCGGATCTGGATCAGCCGGCAGCTGCGTGCCCATCTGTCGCGCCAGCTCCACGATGCGGTCCCAGCGTTTCGGCGTCTTCACGACGCGCCGAATCGATGACATCCCTTTCGCCTCGAGCGATCGCGCCACCACGCCGTTGGCGGCGATCATGAAGTCTTCGATGAGCTGCGTAGCCTCATTCTTCACCTCGGCTTCGATATCGATATCGCCATCGCTCATACAGATCGGGTGCGTCTCGATCGTTTGCAGATTAAGCGCGCCGTGGCTCGACCGCTGCCGCCGCAGCAGCTGCGCAATGTCGTTCTGCATTTTGAGCTGCTGCTGCAGTTCCGGCGATGCGGCCACCTTCGGCGGCGGCGCGGCTGTCCCGGCCAGCCATGCGCCGACGGAGGGATAAGCAAGCTGCGCCTTGTTCAGCACCAGCGCGCGGTAGACACTGCTCGCCGCGATGTTTGCCTGGGCGTCGACCGTGAACTCAATCACCACTGCAGCCCGCTCCTGATCCTGCAGCAGCGAGGTGCTGCCCGTGGAAAGCTCCTCCGGCAGCATCGGGAAAATTTCCACTCCGGTGTATACGGTCGTGGTCTCCCGCAGGGCGTGTGCATCGATCGGGCACCCCCTGGGCGCGTAGGCGTCCACGTCGGCGATACCAATGAGCACCCGATAACTCGCGTCCGGAAGGGCCTCGGCGTATTCGATCTGGTCGAGGTCGCGGGAGGTGTCGTTGTCGATAGAGGACCACAGCAGCCCTCGCAGATCGCGCGCTCCCTGGGCCGCTGCGGGAGGATGAGAGCGGAGCTGGTCCAGCTGCTCTTTCACCGCCGGCGGGAAGTCCGGCTCAAATCCGTGTTCCTGCATCGAGCGGCGCGCCGCGGCGGCAAGGTCATAGTGCAGCTGATGGCTCATCGGTCCCCTCAGATTTGCGGAAGGCCAAGGCTATCATGCCCGATGCCGCCGGCCGCACCAGCGCGCCAGAAAGCGCTTTCGGTCCAACCGGATGGCCGTGGCTGCACTCCAATCAGGGGCATGCCCCTCCCTAAGCTCAAAGTCGAACCGAATCCCGAGGAAGCCAAAAAGTCCAAACAGCTCGACCTGGACCGTCCTACCGCGACTGCTATCTATGAGCAGGCGTTGCGCAATGGACGCCGCGAGTTGGAGCGGCCGGCGATCGCCCTGGCGGTTTCCGGCGTGGTGGGCGGCCTCACGATGGGGCTCACCGGCCTGAGCGTTTCGGTGGTGCAGGGCCAGCTTGGCAACGTGCCCTGGGCGGAGTTCATCTCGCTGCTCTTCTACCCTATGGGATTCCTCGCGGTCATCCTTGGCCGCGGCCAGCTCTTTACGGAAAACACGCTGTACCCGATCGCGCTGATCCTGGCCGAGCGCCGAGGCGTCTGGAAGACGCTGCGCCTCTGGTCCATCGTCTTTCCCACCAACGTTGCTGGAGCCTACCTCTTCGCGCTGCTCGCGGTGCGCACCAAAGCCCTGCAGCCGCAGACCGTCCACGCCCTGACGCAGCTGGGCACGACCGCCGCCGATCCCACCGTCCGCCACATCTTCTGGTCCGGAGTGATCGGCGGATGGCTGATCGCCATGGTCGCCTGGCTGGTGAGCGCCAGCCATTCAATCACGGGGTCAGTGATGGTGATATGGCTGCTGACTTTCGTCGTCGGCACGGGGCATTTTGCCCATTGCATCGCCACCAGCGGAGAAATCCTCTCCGCCGTGCTGAATCACGGCGTCCCGCCCATCATGTATTTCCGTTGGCTCCTCCCGGCGACGCTGGGCAATGTGGCCGGCGGCGTAATCCTCGTCACCCTGCTGGAGTACGGGCAGGTGAAGCTGGAATAAGCCAGCTGTCTCCGCGTGAGAAGATTTGTGCGGAGATGCCGCTCGCCGCTCAACCCAGCGCCATTGTCTGGTTCCGGCTGGACCTGCGTCTGAGGGACAATCCAGCGTTGCAGGCTGCCGTCGACAGCGGATTGCCGGTCGTGCCCCTCTTCGTCTGGTCGCCCGAACGGCAGGAGCCATTCGGCGCGGGAGCGGCCTCGCGGTGGTGGCTGCACCAGGCGCTGCTACGTCTCGAAGACTCCCTGCGCGCGAAGGGCTCGCGGCTGATCCTTCGCCGCGGCCCGGCAGCGGAGGCAATCGCAGCACTGGCGCAACAATGCGGTGCGCGTCACGTCTTCTGCAATCGCGTTTACGAGCCGGCTGCGCGGGAATGCGATCTCACCGTCGAAGATCGGCTGCGCACGCACGGAATCGCGCTCGAGAAGCGCACCGGCAATTTGCTCTTCGAACCAGGAACACTCCGCACCGCCGCTGGTTCTGCCTTTCAGGTGTTCACGCCGTTTTGGCGCGCGCTCTGGGCCCGTCGTGGTGAGATTCGCAGTCCGCATGACGGGCCCACGACGATCCCCTCGCCGGCAAAGTGGCCCAGCTCGCTTGACATCCGCGAATTAAACCTGGAGCCCAAAATCGGCTGGGCGGCCGGCCTGCGCGCCGCATGGACTCCTGGTGAGGATGCCGCACGCGCACGGCTGCAGGCCTTTGCCGGCGGAGCGCTACGCCATTACGGCGGCAACCGCGACCGCATGGACCTCGACGAAACCTCACGTCTCTCCCCCCACCTGCACTTCGGGGAAGTCAGCGCGGTCCAGGCATGGCACCGGGCGATTGACCACCCCGGAGCAGAAGCGTGGCTGCGGCAGCTTGCCTGGCGCGAGTTCGCGTACCACCTCCTCGCCGGCCGGCCCGAAAGTCTGACGGAGCCGCTGAATGCGCAGTTCCGCAGCTTTCCCTGGCGGCGCAACCGCAGCCGGCTCACGGCCTGGCAGAAGGGCCGGACCGGATATCCCGTCGTGGACGCCGGCATGCGCCAGCTTTGGGCTACCGGCTGGATGCACAACCGCGCCCGGCTCATCGCAGCGTCCTTCCTCGTGAAGGACCTTCTGATTCCGTGGCAGGAAGGCGCGGCCTGGTTCCTCGACACTCTGGTTGATGCCGACCTCGCCAACAACAACACCATGGGCTGGCAGTGGGTCGCCGGATGCGGCGCCGATGCTGCTCCATACTTCCGCGTATTCAACCCAGTGCTGCAGGGGGAGAAATTCGACCCGGACGGCGAATACGTCCGGCGCTGGGTCCCGGAACTGGCGAAGCTGCCCGCGCAGTGGATCCATCAGCCCTGGAACGCTCCGCCTCTTCTGCTGGCTGAGGCAGGCGTGCGTCTGGGCAGGAATTATCCGCATCCTTTCGTGGACCACGGAGATGCTCGTCAGGCGGCGCTCGCCGCCTACGAGGAGATGAAGCGTGCTGAAGCGAAGCGGTAGCCCGATCAGCTGCGCTGCTTGTCTTTAAGCCTTTCGATAACGAACTTCGGCACCAGTCCGTCAATCGAGCCGCCCAGCTCAAACACTTCCTTTACGAGCCGCGAGCTGACAAACGAGTATTTCGCGTCGGGCATCAGGAAGATCGTCTCGACGTCCGGTGAGAGGCGCCGGTTCATCAGGGCCATCTGAAATTCGTACTCATAGTCGCTGATGGCGCGGATACCGCGTACCACCGCGTGCGCGCGCTGCTCGCGGGCAAAGTCCACCAGCAACCCGTCAAAGGTGGAGATCGAGACATTCTCCAGCGCGGCTATGCCTTCCGAGAGCATGGCCACGCGCTCCTCAATGGTGAAGAGCGGATCTTTGGAGGAGTTGCGCAGAATAGCGACGACGAGATGATCGAAGATTTTCGCCGCGCGCGCAATCAGGTCGAGATGACCATTGGTGAGCGGATCGAAGCTGCCCGGGTAAATCGCCTTGACGATATTCACGTCAGTTGCATTCTAACTGGTTCGGCAAAATGCACCGCGCCTGCGCGGAACAGCGTCGCCTGCAAGGCTACCCCGCCCGCTGATGCAGCGCGCTGCGCGTCCCGGGCACCGGCATCCGTCCTGCCAGCTCCGGAGCGGGTCCGGTGGACTCGCGCACCACCAGCTCCGGCTCCATCACCAGCTCAGCCGCGTAATCCTTTTCCGGATTCGCGATGCGCTCCAGGAGCACCTGCGCCGCCCTCAGGCCCATCTGGCGCAGCGGCTGCTTCACGGTGGTCAGACTCGGCTGATTGAACGCAGCGGTAATGATGTCGTCAAACCCGACCACCGACACATCGTCGGGCACGCGCAGGCCTGCATCCGTCAGCGCACGCACGGCGCCGATCGCAGCGATATCGTTGAAGCAGAAGACCGCCGTGAAGTCGCGCCGCTGCGCGAGCAGGTCGCGCATAATCGAGTAACCCAGTTCAGGCGTCTGGTCGGCCTTGTGCATGTGCATGCAGAGGCTCGGATCGATGTTGATCCCCATCTCCTTCGCCACATTCAGGATTGCAGTCCAGCGATAATTCGCATCCGTAATGGCCTCCGGACCCTGCATCAGAGCAATGTGTTCGTGTCCCAGATCGCGCAGGTGCGTGAGCGCCAGGCGCGCCGCACGATCGTGGTCGAGCACGATGTTCGTCACGCCGGGACCAGAATGATGCGACGACACCGCGACCGCCGGGACCGGGACGTGCACCTCCGCCGGGGTGTCCAGCAGCAGCAGACCATCGACGGCGCGCTCCATCAGGCGGCGCGAATACTCCTCCACCAGCTCCGACCGGCGGTAGTGGCTGGCCGTTACATCGAAGTAATGCGATTCGAGCAGGTGTTTTTCGATGGCATTCATCACCACCGGGAAATAGCCGTCGCTCAGGTCGGGCACGATCACGCCGACGGACATGCTGCGACTGTTGCGCAGCGAACGCGCGAAGTAATTGGGACGGTATTGAAAGCGGCGCGCAGCCTC
>DASYYN010000235.1:0-3820 GCA_035933815.1 Acidobacteriaceae bacterium | reverse complement strand
TGCAGGACCTTGCCTTTTTCGGCGGGATCAAGGCCCCACTCTGCAGACTCGAGCGGCTGAGCACCGAGGCGCTTGACCGCGAATGCCTGAAACGGGCAGGCGGATTGCCGGCGCAGCACCTCCGCTCCGCCGGCGTTCTGCGCCGCGGGCCATGGCAGATTTGCGGAATCGGGCACGGGCTCAAGGTCGACGATGTGCCGGTCTGCGTTCTGCGGGGTCGGCGGGTTCGGCGGGTGCGCGAAGAGGCCGGCGATGAGCGGCGAAGGCCTGAGCTCGCCTTCCTTCTCGCGTTCGGCGTAGCTGAAGACCACCTGCGGAGCGCTCCTGAGCAGGCGGGTTGTGACGGCGTGCGCCAGGTTCCAGTCGTCGCCGGGTGCGGCCGAGGGCATGCCGAACTGCCGCTGCACAGCAGGCGGCAGCAATGGGTGGAGACGTCCGCGCTGCGGCCAGGCTGTGTCGTCGAGACCCATGAACCACACTGCGCTGAACTGCTGGCCCGATGACTCCAGCGGGCCCATCACCTGGATGGGCGCGTCGTGCGATTCCGGCGCGAAGATGCTTTCCGCCGCATGCGCTTCGAGGATTTGCAGGAAGTCCGCGTAGTCGTGCTGCGATTCGTCGAAGTCGAGAGACGCGAGCTCGTCGAGCAGCCGCTCCCAGCGTTGCAGGGCCTGAAATTCGATGGAGCCGGGCGGACGCTCGCCGGGCCAGCCCGCTTTGCCGAGCGCGAACTGCGCGAGTTCGGTCCACGCGGACGGCTGCCGCGGATGATTGCTGAAGTGATCGGCCGCGCTTCGCTGGAGGTCGCTCAGATGCTCCCATAGTCGGCGCAACTCGGATTTTCCGGCAAGCCCGGAAACATAATCGCCCAGCGAGCGTTCCGGGATTAGCAGCGCGCGACGGCGCTGCGAGGCGTCGTGCCGGGCGATGGCGAAGGAATTCGACGCGGTGTCCGCGAGAAATCCCGACAGCAGGAGCCAGGAAATTTCCGCTTCGGCCAGCGGCTGGGTGATCCAGCGAAGCAGCAGGATCGCGGCTCGCACCAGAGGCACGTCCGCCAGCGGCTGCCCGAGGGAGAATTCCCAGGGCATGTCGCCGCCCTGCCGGATGTCTTCGCTCGCGGGCATCAGAGTGCGGCGGAAAGCGCGGTCGATGTCACCGCGGCGCGCCGCCATGCCAGGAACGATGATCCCGATGCGAGCCGTGGGATCGGCTTCGAGAACGCTCCTCGCCCATGCAGCGCAGGCTTCCACTTCCTGCCGGGCGTCCATGGCCCTGATCCAGGAACGCTGTGGCTCTTCGGCCGGGGGCTGAGCCTCGCACACCGAGACACCTTGCTCGCGCAGCGCGCCGAGGAGCAGTTGCTGCGCCGGAGTGATGCGGTCGAATCCGACGAGGCAGATTTCCTGGGGCTGCGACGCGCCACGGTCCTCGGCGAGCGCCGGCACGATCTGTGCGGAGCTGATCCACCCGCGTTGCAGGCATTCGCGCTCGAACCTGGCCGCCCACTGGCGAAAGAGCTCGGCGTCCGGCTGCTCCCACTCGGCGCGCCGGGCGGAATGGACGCCATAATCGCAGAGCAGACGCCACGCTTCCATGGCCAGGGCCGCCAGACTTTCTGGAGACAGGACCTGCGCCGCATCCTGCGGCCGCACGCGGACCCAGACCATTTGCTCCTGCAATGAGGAGAGGAGCATGGGCGCCGCGGGATTCCGGAAGGCGTAGTCGCGCCAAAGCTCGCGCAGCCAGGAGTCCCAGTCGTGGATCGGCGGCGAGGGCCATGCCTCGTGTCCCGCGCTGCGCTGCTGCTGCGCGTAGCGAATCTGCAGGGCGCGGGCGGCGCGGGCGTTGGCTGTGATGACGGTGGCGCCGCGCCGGAGGGAATCCAGAACCCCGGCGAACAGGCTCGCCGCAGGCCCCGTCGCATCGACGCTGGGCGTGGCCGGGAACATCAAAGGGAGTGCCTGGCTCAAGTGTAAACTGGCTGGTGAAGCTGCAACGATTCCTGATTTCCACTGCTTTGCTGCTTGCGGTGGTGTTCTCCGGTTGTCACAAGGCAGCAAACCCAGGCAGCACGGACCAGGACGGCGCACGGCGGTTTCACATCCGAGGCGTCGTGGTCTCGATCGACGCGAAGACCGGCACCGTCACGGTCGATACACAGGCGATCCCCGGCTACATGGAAGCGATGACCATGCCCTACACGCTGAAGCGGCCGAATATCGCGACCGAACTGCATCCGGGCGACACCATTACCGCAACGCTGATCGCCGGTCCCAATTCCGACGTGCTGGATGAGATTGTTATCGTCGGCCAGGCCAAGCCGGACTACAAGCCCGCCGTCACCTATAACGATCTCGAGCCCGGCGAGGCGATTCCCGACTTCAAATTTCGTAACCAGAGCGATCGCATGATCAGCCTGGCGCAATTCCACGGCAAGGTGGTGCTGCTCACGTTCATCTACACGCGGTGCCCGCTGCCGAATTTCTGCGTACGGATGAGCCGGAACTTCGCAGAGATCGATAAACAGCTCCAGAAGAACCAGCAACTCTACGCGAAGACGCATCTGCTGAGTATCAGCTTCGATCCGAAGTACGACACGCCGAAGGTGTTGCGCAGCTATGGCGGGGCGTACACCGGGCGATACACGCAGGAGACCTTCGGGCACTGGGACTTTGCCGCACCAACGGAAAAGGAACTGCCTCAGGTGCTTCAGTTCTTCGACGTGGGGGCGACGCCGGAGACGGATCGAAGCATTACGCATTCGCTTTCGACGGTGGTGATTGCGCCTGACGGGAAGCTGTATAAGTGGTATCCGGGCAACGATTGGACAGTGGAGCAGGTGATGGCTGATGTGGAGAAGCTGGCTGGATGATGGGCTGCGGTAGCTGGTAGCTGGTTGCTGGTTGCTGGTTGCTGATAACAATGAGGACAACAACTAAGGAGTGGAGAAGAGATGACGCCGCTGTCGATCCGCAAAGAGGGTGAGCTGGATTTTCTGTCGCTGGGCGCGCTGGTGCACCGGCTGGATCCGGGCATCGTGCCGTTTCGCAAGGCGACGGAATGCAAGATTCACGTCAGCGGGGGCGAGTTCAACGTTGCCGCGAATCTCTCCGACTGCTTCGGCCTGAAGACGGCCATCGCGAGCGCCATGGTCGACTACCCCATCGGCGATCTGATCAACGAGCGCGTGCGCGCGATGGGCGTGCGCCCCTTCTACAAGCATTTCCAGCACGACGGCGTCCGCGGACCCAACATGGCCACGGTGTACAGCGATCGCGGAATGGGCGTGCGTCCGCCGGTGGTCTTCTACAACCGCTGCAATGAGGCAGCGGCGCAGCTCAAGCCTGGCGACTTCGACTGGAACGCGATCTTCTCGCGGGGCGTGCGCTGGGTGCACAGCGGCGGCATCTTTGCGGCGCTTTCGTCGACCACGGCTGAAGTCGCGGTCGACATGATGAAGGCCGCGAAGGCCGCGGGCGCGGTCACCTCGTTCGACCTGAATTTCCGCGAGAAGCTGTGGAAGGTTTCCGGCGGGGCGGAGAGCGCCGTCGAGACGCTGGGCCGCATCGTCCAACACGTTGACGTTATCGTGGGCAACGAAGAAGACCTGCAAAAAGGGCTGGGCGTGGAAGGCCCGAAGGTGGAGGACAAGAGCAAATCGAAGCTCGACCCGACCGCCTTCTTCGGAATGATCGACAAGGTGCGCGCGAAGCATCCGCAGGTGAAGGCAGTGGCTACTACGCTGCGGGAGGTCCACTCGACGAACCGGCATAGCTGGAGCGCGGTGGCGTGGGTGGACGGCAAGACCTACACCGCA
>DASYYN010000229.1:0-30376 GCA_035933815.1 Acidobacteriaceae bacterium | reverse complement strand
TTTTATTCGCTATAATGGCGCCCATGGCCATCACCCGGCGGCAAAAGGAAGTGCTCGACTTTATCTCCGCATTCGTGCAGCGCAACGGCTACTCGCCGTCGTTTGAGGAGATTGCCCGCGGACTCGATCTGCGGTCGCTGGCCACCGTGCACAAGCACATCACCAACCTGCAGAACAAAGGCCTGCTGGCCCGCGCGCATAACCGCAGCCGTTCGATCGACGTGCTGCCGCCGCGCGCCAAAGGGCGTCCCGTGGAGCGCCTGCCGCTGGCCGGGCGCATTGCCGCCGGCCTGCCAGTGGAGACAGCGGAAATCCCGGAGACCATCTCGCTGGGCGACATCATCGGCAACCGCGAGGTCTTCGCGCTGCAGGTGCGCGGCGAATCGATGCGCGACGAGCATATCGTCGACGGCGATTACGTGCTGGTGGAGAAGACGAGCACCGCCCGCTCCGGCGAAATCGTGGTCGCGCTCGTGCGCGGCGCGGAAACCACGCTGAAGCGCTACTATCCGGAGGGCTCGCTGGTGCGCCTGCAGCCGGCCAACTCGGAGATGGAGCCCATCTTCATTCCCGCCGGGCAGGTTGCCATCCAGGGGCGCGTGCTGGGCATGCTGCGCAGGTACTAGGAACGCTCTTCTTCGACCGCCAGCCCGATGGACTGCATCAGCCGCAGCGCGTTGCTGGTGCGCACCACGCCGGGCTTGAGCCGGTAATCGAACTGCAGGGCGCCGTTCTCCAGATGATCCTCGAAGTGGCAGTTCACGGCGCGGCCGGCTTCGGCCTCGGGAATCCGCGTCAGCGCCAGATCGTGGGTGGTGATCAGCCCGATGGCGCCCTGGGCGAGCAGCGCACGCACCAGGAACTGCGTTCCTGCGAGCCGGTCGTGCGAATTGGTGCCCGACAGCAGTTCGTCGAGCAGAAAGAGCACGTGCCGCGGCGTACGGGTCATGTCGGAGATGAGCTTGAGGCGCTGAATCTCTGCGTAAAAGCGCGAAACGCCGCCCTGCAGGGAGTCGAGCACGCAAATGGAGGCTCCAATGGCGAGCGGCGACAGGCGCAACAGCCGCGCCTGCACCATGGAGCCGCACTGCGCCAGCACCGCGTTGATCCCGACCGCCCGGACGAAGGTACTTTTGCCCGCCATGTTGGGGCCGCTGACGATCAATAGCTGGGTACTGCTGTCCAGACAAACGTCGTTGCGCACGGCGCGCTTCTCGGGCAGCAGTGGATGCGCCAGATCCCGGGCGTCGAAGAGCGGTCCTGCCTCAACGAATTCGGGAAAGATCGCGGCCGGATGCTCGTAAGCGAACGAGGAGAGATCCGCCAGCGCCTCGAACTCGCCGACCACTGCCAGCCACCCGCGAATCGAGGGGCCGAACCGGCTCCTCCAGGCTTCCGCGGCAAAGGCCAGCTGCGGCTCGTAGAAGGTGACGCGGCTGACGAGGCGGACCAGGAAGTTTCGCCGCGATTCGATGTACAGCAGGATGCGATGGAGGCTGCGAATGGCGACCGAGGGCGCTCTCCCGCGCTCGCGCAGCACGGATTGCAGCCTGCGCAGCAGAGGCGCCTCGAAGGCTTCCGCCTCCAGCACTTCCAGCACGCCGGCCAGCAGCTTCAGATCGACGGCTGCGCCTTCCGTTGAGTCCAGGAAGCCTTCGACGCCCGGACCGGCGAAGCGGGCGGCGACGTAGTTGATCGCCGTCAGAGCGGCGAGCCAGTGCCAGTTGCCGCGTGTGATCCAGTCGAGGCCGCCGGCCTGCAGTTCGACAGCGGTGACGAGCCAATACCCCACGCTGGCCAGCCACAACAGGCTCAGCAGCAGCATGAGCGGCCGCAGCCACGGCGGCCCGAGATCGGGCTTGGTCTCGCCCCAGGTTGCGAGCCGCTCGGGATGGACGCCCGTCCGCACCGGGTCTCCCGCTGCGAACAGCCGCTCGCGGAAAGGGACGCGGTCCTTCAATTCCGCAACGGCCTGCTGCCGATCGCGAACGACGTCCAGCGGCGCCGCATCCAGCAGCCAGCGCGCCAGCGTCTCCTCGCCGGCCCGCGTGCGCGCGGTGCAGAGCATCTCGAAGAGCGAGCCCTGGCCGAAGAGGTCGAGATCGCGCGCGTAGGGATGCCGTGGGTCGAGAAAGCGCTCGCTGGCCTCGCCCTTCCCCGCCCACTCATCGTGCAGCCGCGCCACACCGCGCTCGTAGAAAGCCAGGATGCGATTCAGGCGCGCAATCCGTTGCAGCACGCGATCATGACCCATCGCGAAGACAACGAACGCCGCCACCGGGATCAACAGATAGGCCCACGACGCTGGAGCCTTGAGCAGCGCAATCGCCCCGACGAAAACGATCAGGAGCAGCGCCACTTTGGTATAGCCGAGCAGGCGATCGCGCTTCTGCTCCTCGATCAGCAGCGCCCGGTTCTGCTTCAGGCGGTCGATGTACAACGATTCGGGCGTTGGCGCGGGAGCCTGGCTCATCATCCACTGCCATGGTACGGCTTCCCGGCAAAGGAAAAGGCCCGCCGCAGCGGGCCTCTGTCAATCTGGATGGGTTTAGGCGCGGGTGGCGGCTGCCGTGCCGATCGCCTTGGTGACGCTGCGGGCGATGGTCTCCTTGGGCACGTAGCCAACGATCTGATCCACCACTTTGCCGCCCTTGAAGAGCAGCAGCGCGGGGATGCCGCGAATGCCGTAGCGCATGGGGGTTGCCTGGTTGCGGTCAACGTCCATCTTCGCCACCTTCAGGCGTCCGCTGTACTCGGCGGCCACTTCATCTACGAAAGGCGCCAGTGCCCGGCACGGTCCACACCATGCCGCCCAGAAATCCACCAGAACCGGCTGCTCCGACTGGAGCACCTCCTGATCGAATGTCGCGTCGTTTACTTCGAATACCCCTGCTCCAGCCATGATCCCGGTTCTCCTCCTGCTGCTGAGTCTACCTGAATAGATAGATGCGACCATGCCGGGAAAGTCGCATCCGGGGTTACGGCTGGCGGGATGCTATTCCGCACAAAAATTAAGGCGCCCGGATTCTTATCCAGAATCACGGACGCCGGAGCAGCCCTCCCCCAGAACTGCCCACGGATGCGAATGTAGGGTTTTTCGAGCGCCTGGGCAAGCAATCTTCGGTCACTTTTGGTAATGCCATCATTGGGTTACACGAGGTGACCGAATCGATTACGAATGTGTTAGTCGCGAGAATAGTGCAAATTCCGGTCACTGCAGCGGTTCGAATTGCGCGGGATCCGACTGCAATTTGCAGATCAAAATCTCGACTCGTCCGAGCCCCTCGGTCGCCGTTTGCACGCGCGCAAGGACATCGGCCGCCGATTGCTCGGAGGTGGTCAGCAGCAGGACCGCCGGTCCCGCGCCGCTGAGCGCCACGCCGGCAATTCCGTCTCTTCCCGCGAGCGGCAGAAGCTTCGGCAGCAGCGGACAAACCTTTGCCCGGTACGGCTGATGCAGGTTATCGCGCATCGCCGCGGCGAGGAGATCGCCGCGCCCGGTGGCGAAGGCAGCCGTCAGCAGCGCCACGTGCTGGAGGTTCGCGACCACATCGGTGCGCGGCCAGGCGGCGGGCAGCACCGCGCGCGATTCGGTGGTCGCCAGCGGCTGGTCCGGCATGACGACCACCGCGCGCCACTCCGGCGGCAGCGGGAACGAGACGGCCGCGATGCGATCGCCGTCGGGCGCGCTGGCAACAAATCCGCCCAGCCAGCAGGCGGCGGCATTGTCGGGATGTCCCTCGAGGCGCGAGGCCTCGGCGAGGATGCGCTCCCGATCCCAGTCCAGTTCGCCGAAGTGTGTGGCCAGCGCCACGGCGGCGAGGCGAACCGCTGCGGACGATCCGCAGCCCATGCCCAGCGGAATGTCGTTGCGCATGCGGATGGCCAGCGGCACCACAGGGCGTTTCTGATCGGCGAGCAATTCGCGGTAGGTGGACAGCAGCAGATTGTTTTCCATCGCGGCGCAAATTTCCGCATTGCGGCCCGTCGCCTCGATGCGGAACTCCGCAGCGGCCTCGGCTTCGATGTCGAGATAAAGCTGCATGGCGAGCGCGAGGGTGTCGAACCCAGGGCCGAGATTCGCCGAGGTGGCAGGCAGCCGGAGACGAACGTGGGGTAGCGGCCGGTGTTGGGCAGGGCTCATGGCGTGGCGCGCTCCAGCTCGCGCAGAACAGCGTCGGCCGAGGCTTCAAGCTCGATGGTGTTCCGTCGCGTCGCGTCGATTTCTGCGCGATGCGGCGCGCTCTCCGCTTCGGCAAGCAACTCGCCGCGGTGGTAGCGGATGGTGTAGTCGGAGTCCTTCAGCGTGTGGCCGGTGAGTAGCAGCACCACCGATTCCTCGCGATGGATGTGTCGCTTCTGCAGCAGCTTCTTCAGCCCGGCCAGTGTCACCGCCGAGGCGGGCTCGCAGCCGATGCCTTCCGCGCCGATTTCTGCCTTCGCGACAGCGATCTCGGCTTCGGAGACCTGCTCGACCCAGCCGCCCGTCTCGCGCAGGATGTGAACCGCCTTGCGCCACGAGGCCGGGTTCCCGATGCGAATGGCGCTGGCACGGGTGGAGGCGTGCACCGGCTCCAGCTTCTCTCCGCCAAATTCGTCCATCGAGCGCACCAGCGGATTCGCGCCCTCGGCCTGGATGACCGAGACGCGCGGCACGCGATGCGTGAGCCCGAGATGCCGCATCTCCAGAAAGCCCTTGCCGAGCGCCGAGCTGTTGGCGAGGTTGCCGCCGGGGACGATGAGGTGGTCGGGTACTTCCCACTCCAGTTGCTCGGCAATTTCAAGCGCGGGCGTCTTCTGCCCCTCGATGCGATACGGATTGACTGAGTTCAGCAGATACACGGGCGCGCGCTCGACTACTTCCGACAGGACGCGCACGCAGCCGTCGAAATCCGTATGCAGCTGCAGCGTGAGCGCGCCGTAATCCATGGCCTGCGCCAGCTTGCCCCAGGCAATTTTGCCTTCGGGCAGCAGCACCAGGCTGCGCAGGCCGCCGCGCGCGGCGTAGGCTGCCATCGCTGCCGACGTGTTACCCGTCGACGCGCAGGCCACCCAGGTAAAACCATGCTCGCGAGCGACGGAGAGCGCCGCCGTCATCCCGGTGTCCTTGAAGGAACCGGTGGGATTCATTCCCTGATGCTTGGCGTGCAGCTTCTCGAGGCCCAGACGAGCGGAGGTCCGCGGCATGGCGTACAGCGGCGTGTTGCCCTCGCCGAGGGTGACCGCGTTGGCCGTCGAGTCGAGGATCGGCAGCATCTCGCGGAAACGCCAGACGCCGCTGCGGTCATTCGGCTCCAGTGACGAGCGGCGCTCGCGCCAGAGCCAGCGCAGCGCGCTGGGATTGGGACGCGTGTGCTTCGGGCCGTGCCAGTCCGAATAGACCACCTCGAACAACTCGCCGCAGGACGTGCACCGGAAATTGCCAACGAGCTGCTCTCTCGCGAGCGTGTGCGAGCAGCCGATGCAGCGGAGTTGGTACGCCTCACTCATGACGGTGGATGGTCTCAGCCTACCATCCTGCGGCGGGCCTGCGGATCGGCTACTTTCGTATACAGATTCACTGAATTTCGCATAGAATCGTCGAATGGCATCGCTTCTGACGCCCCGCGAAGCCGCGCTCCGCCTGGGCATCTCCTATCCGGCGATCAAGCAGTGGATTTACCGCGGCAAGCTGCGCGCGGTGAAGACGCCGGGCGGGCATTACCGCATTCCGGAGTCGGAGCTCGACGCGCTTCTCTACAAAGCGAAGCGCCCGGAGACGCCGCGCCGCCAGTCGATGCGCACCGTTAGCGGCCGCAATCAGCTGGTCGGCCGCATCGTCGATGTGAAGATCGAAGGCCTGATGGCGCAGGTGCGGCTCTCCATCGGCGGGCAGATCATCACGTCCATCATTACCGCCGATGCGGCGCGCGAACTGCGGCTGAAAAAGGGCGAAACCGTCGCCGCGCTGATCAAGTCCACGGAAGTGATGGTGCTCCGTGTTTGACCGGAGATTGTTTCTCCTCGTGGTGCTGTTGTTCTGCGGAGTTTCCGCGGAAGCCGCGCAACCCACCATGCGGCTTGCGGCAGCTGCGGACCTGCAACCTGTTCTGCCGCCGCTGCTCGCGTCCTTCCAGCAGCAGACCGGGATTCAGGTGCTTGCCTCCTATCAGTCATCGGCGACTCTGGCCACGCAGATCATCGATGGTGCGCCCTTTGACCTCTTCATGGCTGCTGACATGTCGTTCCCGCAACGTGTGATCGCCGCAGGGAAAGCGGAAGAGGCGGAACCGATTCTCTACGCGCGCGGAACGCTGGTGCTGTGGACCCGCAACGACTCGGGCGTAACGCATCTTTCGCTGGAGGCTCTGAGCGCTCCGGCGATCCGGTCGATTGCCATTGCCAATCCCGAGCACGCGCCGTACGGCCGGGCTGCTCAGGCGGCGCTCGCGCATGAGAACCTGCTCGCCGCGGTGCAGGCTCGCCTGCGGATCGCGGAGAATATAGCGCAAACCGCGCAATACGTCGATTCCGGCAACGCCCAGGTCGGGTTCATCTCGCTCACTTCGGCGCTAACGCCGCGCCTCAGCGCTGATGGACACTTCATCCGCGTCTCTCCGCAGGATTATCCGCCGATTCTGCAGGGCGCCGTCGTGATCCGCGAAGCGGCCGGCGCAGCCGCGGCTCACCGCTTCCTCCAGTTCCTGCAATCTCCCGGCGTGGCGCAAAGCCTGGCGGATCGCGGCCTGCAGCCGGCGCAGCACGTCACCCGCTGATGGAACTACAGGCGCTGGGCCTCACGCTTCGGCTGGCAACGGTGACGACGCTGCTGCTGCTCGTGCTGGGCGTGCCGCTTGCGTTCTGGATCGTCTCGACGCGCTCGCGCCTGCGGCCTCTGGTGGAAGCGCTGAGCACGTTGCCGATCCTGCTGCCGCCTACGGTGCTCGGATTTTATTTGCTCGTCCTGTTTGGTCCGCGAACGATCGTCGGGCGCGCCGCCATCCGCTTCCTTGGCCATCCGCTCTCCTTCTCGTTCGCGGGGCTGGTGATCGGATCGGTGATCTACAGCCTGCCGTTTGCCGTCCAGCCGCTGATCGCCGGCTTCCACAGCGTCGATCCCGCGCTGATCGAACAGGCGCGGCTGCTGGGCGCCTCGCGCTGGCGCATGCTGCGCGAAATTCTGCTGCCGCTTTCGCTGCGATCCGTGGCCGCCGCGGCGACGCTCTGCTTCACGCACACGGTGGGCGAATTCGGAGTGGTGCTGATGATCGGCGGCGACATCCCCGGCGCGACGCGCACGCTCTCCATCGCGATCTACGATCAGGTGCAGGATTTCTCCTACACTGAGGCAAACCGCACCGCGCTGCTGCTGCTCGGATTTGCCCTGGCCGCATTGCTCCTGCTCTACACGCGCCGCTCGCGCACGGGACTGAGCCATGGCTGAGATCCGCATCCGGCATCACCAGGGTGGCTTCACTCTGGACGTCACCTGCTCGCTTGCGACGCAATGGACGGTGATCTTCGGGCCGTCGGGCGCAGGCAAGAGCACGCTGTTACGCATCCTGGCGGGCCTCATCACTCCGCAGGCCGGACACATCAGCGTCGACGGCGAGCCGCTGCTCGATACCCATGCGAAGATTATTCTCCCGGCAGGCCGGCGCGGCATCGGATTTGTCACGCAGCAGGCGGCACTGTTCCCGCACCTCACCGCAGCCGAGAACGTCGCCTTCGGGATCCGCGGCCGGGCTCCGGAGTCGCGCCGGCAGCGGGTCGCGGAAATGCTGCGATTCTTTGGGGCGGACGCACTTGCCGGCCGCAAACCGCCGCAGCTTTCCGGAGGCGAGCGTCAGCGCGTCGCGCTCGCCCGGGCTTTGGCGCCGAATCCCAAACTTCTGCTCCTCGATGAGCCGCTCGCGGCGCTCGACGACGCGTCCGCTCACGACATCCTGGCGCGCCTGCTGCAACTCCCCACGCGCATCGTCTACGTCTCGCATGATGTGACGGAGATCTGGCAGCTGCCCGCCAGTATTGTGGTCCTGGAGAGTGGCCGCGTTACGGCAACCGGCCCGCTGCAGCAGGTGCTGGCGCCGCAGCGGGACCGGCTGTTGCAGCTACTGGGCGGGTGAGGGCGGCGGCTCCGGCTTGCTCCACACGGACTGCAGGAACAAATAGCGGTCGCGATACGGATCCGGCCCGGCATGCGTTTCGACGTCGATGTGCAGAATCTGCCACTGATCCTGCGCGTTGTACTGCGGCCACTGCGGTGCGCCACCGCCGTTCGGATCGCCGGTCTTCGCGAAGTTTGTCCAGTAGGTTTCGACCAGATCGCTGAGCTTGTAGTCCTCCGGCTGCCACACCGCGTCCACCCGCGAATCGAGCGTCCCGAAGACGTACTCGATCTCGTCGGAGTGGAACGCGCCTGATCCTGCGGGATGGAACTTATCCGCCGGCGATGGCCGCTCGAAGTGATAGCGGTACACCGGTTTGTCGCCGGTCGTCACCTGCGCCTCCAGCCAGCTCCATGTGCCGTAGGCGATGAAAGAGTCGCCCGCGAAGTCAATGGCGGAGCGCACCGCCTCAGTGTCCGTGCTTGCGGGATACACCTTCAAGAAGTCGTCGGCGCGATCGGCGAAGGTTTTCTTTGCCTGCTCCTGAAAACTCTCGACCGTGGGCGGGTGCGGAAAATTCACCGCCAGCGCGCTGGGCTCATCGCGATTCCACCCGGCGATCAGCGGGATGTGCGCCTGCTTGCCCTCTTTGAAAATGTCCGCCACGCTCTCCGGCAGGAAATAACCGTCGATGTTCGGACCCACCGGCGAGCGCATGCCGGGCGTCGACGCGCCGGACAGCTTGGTCATCAGGTCCTGCGCGCTCATCGCCCGCAGCGCCGCCAGATCGGACGTGCCGAACGTGGCCAGCGCCCAGGCGGTGTTCGATTTTTCCTTCTGCTCCAGCGGCTGGAAGGCCAGGCCGCGCGAAGCAAACGCTCCGCCGCTCTCGCCGATCGCATGCTGGAACAATCCCTGGGCGAGCGGTGAAGCCATCTGCGCGCTCACCGAGAATGATCCCGCCGACTCGCCGAACAGTGTCACGTTGTCCGGATCACCGCCAAAGTTCTTAATGTTGCGTTTCACCCACTGAAGCGCCGCCGTCTGATCCATGAGCCCGTAATTGCCCGAGGCGTGCTGCGGCGACTCCGCCGCAAGATCCGGGTGCACGAAGAATCCAAAGAGGCCGAGGCGGTAGTTCATCGAGACCACTACCACGCCCTTATGCGCCAGATGCGTGCCGTCCTGGCGCGGCTCGGAGGCAGCGCCACCCATGTATCCGCCGCCAAAAATCCATACCATCACCGGCAGCTTCGCTTTCTTGTCCTTCGCCGGAGTCCACACGTTCAGATTCAGGCAGTCTTCGCTCTCGCCCGGGTCGCGAAAGCGCATGTCTTTGAACACGGGAAGCTGCATGCAGCGGGAGCCAAAGTTCGTCGCGTCCTTCGTGCCGGACCACTTCGTCTCCGGCTGCGGCGGCTTCCAGCGCAGCGGGCCGACCGGCGGCGCAGCATAGGGAATGCCGAGGAAGATGCGCACCTGGCCATCGTCACTCATCTTGCCCTGAACTTTTCCCTTGTCGGTCTTCACCTGCAAAGGATTCGCAGCACGCGCCGGTACAGCGAACATCGCGCAGCACGCGCAGATTGCAAAGCACACCGCTCCCCTAATAAGACGCATCCAGGCCTCCGGCACAGCAACAGTTTGGAAACAGAAGACTCACCAAAATATCAGAGCTTCAGGGCGCGCCGCTCTGCCGCGAGCACATCGCCGATGTTTTCGCGCTCCCGAATCAGCCGCGCACGTCGCCCCTCGACCAGGACTTCCGCGGGACGAAGCCGGGTGTTGTAGTTCGAGGCCTGCGACATGCCGTAGGCGCCGGTATCCAGAATCGCGACCAGATCGCCGGGCTGGACCGCCGCCAGTTCGCGATCGCGCGCAAAGAAGTCGCCCGTCTCGCATACCGGACCCACGACGTCCGCGACCATCTTTCGCCCGCCGCGGCGTGCAGCCACCGGAACAATCTCGTGGTAGGCCTGATAGAGCGCCGGACGGATCAGGTCATTCATCGCAGCATCGGTGATGACGAAGGTTTTCTTCCCATTCTTCTTCACATACAGCACGCGGCTGAGCAGCGCACCGGCCTGCGCGACCAGAAACCGCCCCGGCTCCAGCAGCAGCTTCACATCCTTCACCGCCGCCGCGATCAGCGCCTCGGCATATTCGCGCACCTTCGCTTCGGGATCGAAGGGCCGCTCCGCGTGGTACTCGATGCCGAGGCCGCCGCCCAGGTCCATGTAGCGGATCGCGTGCCCATCGCGGCGCAGCTCCGCGACCAGCCGCGCCACGCGTTCGGCTGCCGCGCCAAACGGCTCCGCCGCGCGAATCTGCGAGCCAATGTGAACGCTGACACCCGCCGGCTCCAGATACTTTCCCGCTCGGCGATACAGCGCGCGGGCACAAGCAATCTCGATGCCAAACTTGTGCTCGCGCATGCCCGTCGAGATGTACGGATGCGTCTCGGCGAAGACATCCGGATTCACGCGCAGCGCAACGCGCGCACGTCGGCGCAGCTTCGCCGCCCGCTCCGACAGCAGCTCCAGCTCGCCTTCACTCTCGACATTGAAGAGCAGGATGCCGGCCCGCAGCGCCAGATCCATCTCGGGCGCTGTCTTGCCGATGCCGGAAAAGACGACGCGCTCCGCGGCGGCGCGATCCACGGCCAGCACACGCTCCAGTTCTCCGCCGGAAACAATGTCGAACCCGGCTCCTCGCGCGGCGAGCGTCTTCAGGATCGCCAGCGACGAGTTGGCTTTCACCGCATAGCAGATCAGGTGCGGAACCGTGCTGAACGCGTTCTGAAACAGCTCGAGCCGGTGCGCGATGTGGTCCGCCGAATAGATGTAGAGGGGCGTGCCATAGCGGCGCGCGAGCGTTTCCAGGCTCACGCCATCGCAGTGCAGCGGCGCGCCCGCAGTGGGATGAATAAATGGACGGCTCGAAATCGCGATCTCCCCGAAGCTTTTTTCTGAGACTAACGGCGTTTGCGGCGCGGGTAAATAGCTGCCGGCTGTTCAGCGTTTCGCCAGCACTGGTTCGGCGAGCACGCGCTCGTAGAAGCGCTCGTAAAGGGGAATGATCTTCGAGGCGCAGTAACGGGTGCGGGCGAGTTTGCGGGCGGCTTCGGCCATCGCCTCGTAGCGGCTGCCGTCGCGCAGCAGTTCCACGGCGGCTGCGGCCATTCCGTCGATGTCGCCGACGGGGAAGAGGCATCCGGTGACGCCGTCGTCGATGAGCTCGGGAACGCCGCCGACGCGGGTGGCGATGGTGGGCACCTGGCAAGCCATCGCTTCGAGGGCGACCAGGCCGAAGGATTCAAGCTCGCTGGGCAGCAGCAGCAAATCGCAGAGAGGCAGGACCTCGGAGACGCTGCTCAGTTTGCCGAGGAAGTGGATCTGGTCGGCGATCCCTTCGCGATGCGCGAGCCATTCGGCGGCGGAGCGGTCCGGGCCATCGCCGATCATCAGCAGGCGGCCCGGAACCTCGCGAACAATGCGGGAGAAGACGTGCACCACGTCGGCCGTTCGCTTGACGGGACGGAAGTTGGAAAGATGTACGAGGAGTTTTTCCTCGGGCTCGGCGTAGCGGGCGCGGCCCTTGTCCCGCTCTTCGGGGGAAAGGGGCGTGTAGACGTCGCAGTTGACGAAGTTGGGGATGACTTCAATGGCGCGCTCGGGCTGGAATTCCTGGACGGTGCGGTCGCGCAGGTATTGGGAAATGGCGGTGACGCCATCGCTCTCGTTGATGCCAAAGCGCGTGATGGGGAGGTAGGAGTGGTCGAGTCCGACGAGGGTGATGTCCGTGCCGTGGAGCGTGGTGATGAAGGGCAGGCGCCGGTTTTGCCGGGCGAGCATCTCGCGCGCGAGATACGCCGAGATGGAGTGCGGGATGGCGTAGTGGACGTGCAGCAGGTCGAGCTCGTAATACGCCGCCACTTCGGCCATGCGCGTAGCCAGGGCGAGGTCGTACGGCGGGTATTCGAAGAGCGGGTAGTTGGAGACGGGGACTTCGTGGAACTGGATGTCCTGCTCGCGTCCGCGCAGGCGGAAGGGTTGCGAGTAGGCGATGAAGTGCACCTGATGCCCGGCGGAGGCGAGCTCGATGCCGAGCTCAGTGGCGACGACTCCGCTGCCGCCGTAGGTGGGATAGCAGGTGATGCCGATCTTCATGCGCAGGATGAGCTTACAGGGAAGAGATGCGGCAGGCCAGGATTCGATGCGGAATCAGACCAGCTGGTCGACGCGGACCGCCTGCGTCCGCGGCAGGGCACCGGCGATGAGGGCGGCCAGCAGGAACGCGGCGGAGGTGATGCAGAGGGCGGCGCCGAGTCCGGCGTGCTCGGAGACCCGGCCAATGGCCCAGGGTGCGGCGGCGCTGACCACGCGGCCGATGTTGTAGACGAACCCCATGGCGGAGCCGCGCAGGGCGGTGGGGAAAAGTTCGCTGGCGATGACGCTGAAGCCGCTGAAGTATCCGGTGCCGAAGAAGCCGACGAGCGGGCCGATGATGAGCAGGGCGTTTGTATTTCCCACGAAGGCGAAGAGCGGCACCAGAGCCGCGGCCATCACCAGATAGCCGATGTAGGTGGCTTTGCGGCTCCAGCGGTCGGCGATGTAGCCGAAGGTGACGTAGCCCAGGAACGTGCCGATCTGCATGACGATCGTCCACTCGGAGGTCATCACGATGCCGAGGCCGCGTCCTCCTTCGGCGCGCGGCAGCGAGAGAAAGCGCGGGACCCAGGTGAAGAGCCCCCACCAGGCGAAGAGCGTGGCCGCGTTCATGGTCGAGCAGATAAGCGTGTTGATGCCGAGGCGGCCGTGGAACATCTCGCCGGGGCGCACTTGCGGCGTGCGCTCCTGCCGCCAGACCTCCGGCTCGGCGACGCCGTGCTGCACCCAGAGCGCGATCAGAGCCGGCGCGATCCCGGCGAAGAAGACGGCGCGCCATCCGAAGTGGGGCATGATGACTGCTACCAGCGCGGCGCCGAGCGCGAATCCCACAGCCCAGGAACTTTGCACGACGGCGAGCGCCTTGCCGCGATGCTGGACGGGCCAGGTTTCTGCAACCAGCGCGGCGCCCGAGGCCCACTCGCCGCCCATGCCGAGGCCGAGCACGGTGCGGCAGATCATCAGCTGCAGCGCGGTGTGGGTGAGCCCGCACAGGCCGGTGGCGACGGAGTAGATGAGCACGCTGGCGGTAAGCGCGCGCACGCGGCCGGCGCGATCGGCGAACCAGCCGAAAAGGAGTCCGCCGACGGCGGCGCTGATGAGCGTGGCCGACATCAGAGCGCCGCTCATGGCGGCGGAGAGATGCATCTCGCGCTGCACGGGGCCGAGGACGAGCGCGTAGAGCATGACGTCCATGCTGTCGAGCATCCAGCCGAGAGAGGCGGCGAGCAGGGCGCGCTTCTGCTCCCGCGATGCTTCGAGCAGCCAGCCGATGACAGGGTTCAAGGTTTGCGCCTCGGTGCTTTACAGTTCAGGAGTACGGATACCACGAAGCGAGAGCGAAAGACTATTGCGCGTTGCGATTGATACGGGCGGCACTTTCACCGACTGCGTCTGGATGCAGGACGGGGAACTGCGGGTGCTGAAGCTCTTCTCGACGCCGACCGATCCGTCGCGGGCAGTGCTCGACGCCGTGCAGCGCATCGGAGCGGCGGAGGTGCGGCACGGGACGACACTGGGCACCAATGCCATGCTGGAGCGGCGCGGCGCGCGAGTCGCGTTTGTGACCACGGCGGGATTCGAGGACACCATCGCCATTGGACGGCAGGTGCGGAGCGATCTCTACGACTGGTTTGCGCCGGTGCCGGTGTGCATCGTGCCGCGTACCCTGCGATTCGGCGTGAACGAGCGCGTGAGCGCCGAGGGCGAGGTGTTGCGCGCGCCGAGCGATGAGGAGTTGCAGGCTCTGGCCGAGGCGATTCGCGCGAGCGGCGCGGAGGCAGTGGCTGTGTCGCTGCTGTTTTCGTTCGCGAATTCGCAGACGGAGCGGCGCGTGGCGGAAGCGCTCAGCGGGCTCGGCGTTCCGGTGTCGGTGTCGCATCGCATCCTGCCGGAGTTTCGGGAGTATGAGCGCGCGTCGACGACGGTGGTGAATGCTTATCTCGCGCCCAAGATGGAGGCGTACCTCACGCATCTCGACACCCAGGTGCGGGCGCTGCATGCAGACGGACGCGTGGAGGTGATGCAGTCGTCGGGCGGGATCGTCGCGGCGGAACTGGCGGCACGAGAGCCGGTGCGAACGGTGCTGTCGGGGCCGGCCGGCGGCGTGACTGGAGCCACACGGGTCGCGCAGCATGCGGGATTCGAGCGCATCATCGGCTTCGATATGGGCGGCACATCGACGGATGTGTTTCTCTCCGACGCATCGCGGGGCGGCGTGCGGCGGACGCGCGAGTCGGTGATGGCGGGCGTACCGGTCAGCGTGCCGATGCTGGAGATCCACACGGCGGGCGCGGGCGGCGGGTCGATTGCGCGCTTCGACGCGGGGGGCATGCTGCACGTCGGGCCGGAGTCTGCGGGGGCGGATCCGGGGCCGATTTGCTTTGGGCGCGGAATGCTGGCCACGGTGACCGACGCGAACCTGATGCTCGGGCGCATGGACGCGGGGAGCTTTCTGGGCGGGACGGTGGCGCTCGATCGCAAGCGCACGGAGGCGCTGCTGCGGGAGCAGAAAGGGCCGCTGGCAACCGTGGAGGAATTTGCCGCGGGGATTGTCCGCGTCGTGGAGATGGAGATGGCAAAGGCGATTCGCGTGATCTCCGTTGAGCAGGGACATGATCCGCGAGTCTTCACGCTGGTGGCCTTTGGCGGAGGCGGCCCGCTGCACGCCTGCTCGCTGGCGCGCGCGCTGCGCATTCCGCGCGTGATGATTCCGGCGATGCCGGGAGCGCTGTCGGCGGTGGGAATCCTGCTGGCGGATGTGGTCCGGGACTATTCGCGGACGGTGATGCTGGCGGGCGAGGCGGTCGGGAATCTGGCGGCGGGTTTTGCGGATATGGAGCAAGCGGCGCGCGAGGAACTCGACGCGACGGCGGAATATTCGCTTGACGTGCGCTACCGCGGGCAGGGATATGAGCTGAACGTGCCGTGGGATGCCGGCGCGCCGGAGCGGTCGATGGAGCTGTTCCATGCAGCGCATCAGCAGCGGTATGGATTTTCTGATGCGGAGCGGCCGGTGCAGATTGTGAATCTGCGCCTGCGCATGCGGGCGGAGGCGCAGCCGTATGCTCCGGCGCGACGCGATCCGGTGCGCGGCGATGGAAGCGCTGCAGTCTTTGCGGAGCGGCCGGTCTTTTTCGATCGCGGATTCGTGCCGGCGCGCTTCTTCGATCGCGAACGGCTCCGGCCTGGGGATGCGATCGAGGGTCCGGCGATGATCACGGAATACACTTCGGCGACATTGCTGCCGCCGGGCTGCCGCGCCGAGGTGGACGCGGTCGGCAACAGCATCATTGCGGTGGGCGAGGAGCGCGCATGAGCGTCGACGCGATTGAGCTGGCGATTTTTCGCAGCGCGGTGCACTCGATCGCCGAGGAGATGGGGGCGGCGCTGCGGCGCACAGCGCTCTCGCCGAACATCAAGGAGCGGCGGGACTACTCCTGCGCGGTGTTTGACAGCGAGGCGCGCGTGATCGCGATGGGCGACCACATGCCGGTGCATCTGGGGTCGATGCCCATGTCGGTGGAAGCCGCAGTGCGCGCGGTGCAGTTCGAGCCGGGCGATGTGGTGATCCTGAACGACCCATATGCGGGCGGAACGCACCTGCCGGATATCACGATGGTGCTGCCGGTCTTTTTGAGCGATGCGAAAAGCCCCGCGTACTACGTCTCGACGCGGGCGCACCACGCCGATGTAGGCGGCACGTTCGCCGGTTCGATGGGGCCGGCGCGTGAAATCTTTCAGGAGGGCGTTCGCATTCCGCCTGTGCGGATAGTACGCGGCGGACGGCTCGACCGCGAGATGCTGGATCTGATTCTGCTCAACGTGCGCACGCCTGCGGAGCGCGAAGGCGATTTGGCCGCGCAGATCGGATCGTGCCGCGTGGGCGAGCAGCGCGTTCGCGAGCTGGCCGCGAAATACGGTGAGCAGCGGCTGCGAGAAGTTTGCGCCGAGCTGCTGGATTACTCCGAGCGGCTGGTGCGGGGGGAGCTGCGCCGCATGCCTGCCGGAAGGTTCAGCGCAGAGGACTGGATGGACGACGACGGCATCGAGGATGTGCCGCGGCGCATTGCGGTGCAGCTCACAATCGATCCCGCGGCAGCGACGCTGCACGCCGATTTTGCCGGATCGTCGGCGCAGGTCGGCGGCAGCGTGAACGCGGTGCGGGCGATCACGCTTTCGGCGTGCTTTTATGTGCTGCGCTGTTTGCTGGGACGTGAAGCGCCGGCGACGGCGGGCATTCTGCGTCCGCTGAGCCTGTCGACTCCGGAGGGCAGCATTGTCGATGCGCGGCCTCCGGCGCCGGTGGCGGGAGGGAATGTCGAGACGTCGCAGCGCATTGTGGATGTGCTGATGCGCGCGCTGGCGCAGGCGATTCCTGATCGCGTGCCGGCGGCGAGCGCGGGCACGATGAGCAATCTGACGATCGGCGGCATCGATCCGCGCACTAATGCGCCGTTCACGTATTACGAGACGGCGGCCGGAGGGATGGGCGCGCGCCAGGGGATCGACGGCATCTCCGGCGTGCAGACGCACATGACCAATTCTCTGAACACGCCAATCGAGGCGCTCGAGTACGCGTATCCATTTCGCGTGCGGCGGTATGCGTATCGCGATGGATCGGGTGGAGAGGGGCGCTGGAGGGGCGGCGATGGGCTGATCCGCGAAGTGGAACTGCTCGCTCCGGCGCAGGTGACGCTGCTGGCCGAGCGGCGGCGGTTTCGTCCGTGGGGGCTCGAGGGCGGCGGGGAAGGCGCAGCGGGGCGTGCGACGGTGTTCACGCGGGATGAGCCGGAGGGAAGGGAATTGCCGGGCAAGTGCAGCCTGCACCTGAAGGCCGGTGACGTGCTGCGGCTGGAGACGCCAGGGGGCGGCGGCTGGGGCGAGAAGTAAACCGGGATCTGCCGGCCTTTTTCGTGCGCGCCGCGTAGCTACCATCGCTGGAGATCGTATCGGCGTTTGAGCCGAAGCGCGTCCGTAGGTCTGGTATAAGGGTGCTGCTGTTCGGAGGGTCGCGATGCTGAGGCCACGAGTATGGGCTGCGCTGGGCTGCGTGGCGCTGCTGGCGCTGAACGCCGGAGCGCAGGAGAAACTTTCGACGCAGTGGGAGGAACTGACCGGGCCGGATTTCATCGCGGCCATTCACCAGGCGGGGGGCGTTTGCCTGCTGCCGTTTGGCATTTTGGAGAAGCACGGGCCGCATCTGCCGATCGGGACGGACCTGATCAATGCGCGCTGGGTGGCGCAGCATGCAGCTGCGCAGGAATATGCGGTCATCTTTCCGGCCTACTACTTTGGGCAAATCGAGGAAGCGCGGCATCAGCCGGGGACCATTGCCTACAGCCGGCACATGCAGCTCGATCTGCTGCAGGAGACGACCGATGAGATGGCGCGCAACGGGTGCAAAAAAATCCTGATCGTAAATGGGCACGGCGGGAATCTGTCGCTGCTGCCGTATTTTGCTCAAACTGAGTTACAAATGCCGCACGACTATGTGGTCTACATCTACTGGTGGGATAACCACAACGGTGCGGGGCGTCCGAAGCAGCAGACGACGAACGATATGCATGCGGGCGAGTCGGAAACATCGCACACGCTGATCACGCGTCCGGATCTGGTGCACATGGATCGCGCAAACCAGCAGTCGGGAGCAGATCTGGCGCGGCTGCATCTACCCGGCGACGTGTACACGGGCATCTGGTGGTATGCGCGCTTTCCGAATCACTACTCGGGCGACGGCAGCAAAGCGACAAAGGAGCTGGGTGAGTACGACATGAAAGCGTGGACGGATGATTTGGTGCGTGCGATCCGCGCGGTGAAGGCAGACGACGAGAGCCTGAAGCTGCAGAACGAGTTCTATCAGGAAGCGGAACATCCTCTCGATACAAAGCAGTAGCGAAAAATTTGTAACAGAAAATGTGCAATTTCGACCATTTTCATCCCATCGTTTTGCACAGAAAACAGAGGATTTGCACACAAATATTGCCGTTGCGTGAATGCCATCTTGTGGCATGATTCTTTCAACGGAAGAGCAATCTTCCACGAGAAGAGAGCAGAACGCAGCCCTCAGAGGAATTCGAACCGGGCGTTATGAGCTTCCGGGAAACCGGAAAAGCATGACACTCGGGACCGACGCCCAGGAAGCTTTGGGAAACCGGAGTGGAAAGGGAGTCGGGGCTGAGGCGGAGGAAGTGCTGGGTAACCGGCTCTTCGGAAACTTCAGACGGGGTTCATGGGTGCCGGGCAACCGGGATTCACGAGCACCGGGAGCGAGTCCAGGCAGCATCGGGTAACCGGCGTTGCACGAGGCTCGACGAATTTCAGGCGGTTCCGGGAAACCGGGAGCGCCAGGAAGTCGGAAAACGAATTTCGGCGAACGCCTGGGCGACCAGGGGTTCGGACAAGCAACGGGAAACCGTAGCTTATTGGAGCGACCGGGAAACCGGGCAGCTCCACGAGAAATCCGGGAAACCGGAGATCTCAGAGGAAGGCGGGAAGGCTCGCGCAACGCAGTGTAGACGGCGACTGCGGGAAAGGCGGACGAAAGTTCGCAGTTCCCAAAAGCTTCTGGACACGCTGGTTGCGATCCGGTAGCCGATTCCGGATCTTTGATAAGTTCGGACAGGAGGGGCGCAGTCTCGCAAGAGATTGTCGCCCCTTCGCTCTCTTGGGGGTCCCGCGCGTAGATCAGCGCGGGACTACCACCTGCATAATCACCCCATTCGGATTCGCGAGCACGTACTGTCCGTTGACGTCGCGCCATCGTAGCCGCGCGGCCGACGACAGAGGTGATGCGTTTGCGGGCATCGACGCTCGCTGGCCACTGGCAGGGCTCGTCATGTTTTCGGCTGATTAACGGGGGATGACTACCTCGAAAATTACGCCATCGGGGTTCGCCAGCACATATTGCCCGTCCAGTTCGCGCCACTCGTCGCCCTCCGGCGGCCGGCGCAGATGGTGTTCCTGCCAGTCGTCGATACGCTGTCCGCGCTCCCACTGATCGCGCTGCATGTGCTCACCGCGCCGCCACTCGTGCCGACCGTAATCGCCATTGCGCTCGCCGTTGCGGCTGTACTGGTCTCGGCGATGGCGGTCATTCTGGCCATTCTGGTACTGCCGCTGATCGCGTTCATTCTGGTACTGCCGCTGCTGGTCGCGCCCGTACTGGTCCTGCTGGGCATTTCGGTCGTTCTGGTACTGCTGATCGCGCCGGTACTGGTCCTGCTGGACATTACGGCCGTTCTGGTCCCGGCGGTACTGGTCCTGCTGGCCATTGCGGCCGTTCTGGTACTGCTGATCACGCGTGTTCTGATTCTGATTCTGATATTGCTGTCGGCTGTTTTGGTCCTGGGACTGGGTGCGGTTGTACTGGTTGCGCGTCTGCTGATTGTTCTGCTGGTTCTGGCCGTACTGCTGCTGATTCGTGCGGTTCTGGTACTGCTGGTTACGGCTGTTCTGATTCTGCTGCTGATCCGTGCCGGACTGATCGCGCGAGCGCTGACTGCGACGGTTCTGATTCTGTTGCTGTTGCTGGTTGGTGTTTTGGTCGGTTTGGCTCGGCTGGGTCTGGTCGTTTTGGGCCCAGGCCGCTCCGCCGGCGAGAGCCAGCGCCAGTGTGGAACTGGCCAGGGTTGTTATTAGGCATCGCATATCAAGTACGATTCGGGCGCCGGAGAGGGTGTTGTCAGTGTTCCGAAGTCCGGGTCTGGCAACTGTGCGGACGAAAACGCAACTGGCAGATTGCATGACGGTTGCTGTGTGGACACCGTGCGCCCGGATTACCATTGAGTCGGAATTTGCCCGGTTTTCCTTTCAAGTTTGCCTGGGCCAGGCCGATGGGAACAGTGGAGGCGAAGCATGCTGCGTCCCTGTCCCTGCTGCCACAGTTTCGAAACTGAGAGCCTGCGCTCCGCGTATGAGCGCGGCGTCCACCGTTCGCGCGGTGCACCAGCCGCAATTCGGCCGCCGAAGAAGCGCCGGGTCGTGGTGCTGATGGCGCTCATGATGTTGACCATCCTTGCAATCGCCACGCGAATTGGCGTGGCGGCAGCAGCTGCACCGGATGGCCCGGAGCGATTCGGAGCCGGATCAGGCATCACCGGTGGGCTGGTATTTCTGCTGGTGATCGTCTGGGGTTTAGTGCGCGCGGGCCGCTACAACCGGAAGGTGTGGCCGGCGGCGATGCGCGAGTGGGAAGAGAAATTCTATTGCCGCGCCTGCCGGTACGTCTTTGCTTCGGGCGAACCGTGGCGGGTGGCAACGCCGCGCGCTGCGCAGGAACCGAGAACAGCCGTTCTTCCGCACGTGTGAGCTGCCGTGCCCGGCGCGTTCCGGATCCGCCTTGGGGGAGGAGGGCTCCGGCCCCGGGCACGGCTCGTTTTAAGGGAAAAAAGTTTCAGCCTCTCCGGATCACTCGAATTTCACGTTCGTCAGATTGAGCGCGCTCCGAATTTCGCGCGCAAGCTGCAGTGGGTCCCCGGTTTTGAACTGGTGCGAGAAGTAGAGCTGTGGTGATTCGGCAATCTCCTGGTTATAGAGGCAGCCGATTTCCCAGCCCCGGTGCGACTGCTCGCCGACAACGCGCTGGACCTCCGAGGCTAGCAGGCTGTAATCCGGGATGGCAGCGGCTTTGCCGCCCTCGAGCGGCTGGAAGGCGATGTCGGTGTCCACATTGAGGTAGGGGCTGATCGAAACGCCGCCGAGCATAATGCGCTCCCGGCGGGGAACGTCAAATGTGACCACGCCGTCTTCTTTCACGTCGGGTTTGGCACCGATGATCCGGCCCATTTCCTCGGCGGGCAGGGGCGTTGTGGGATGCTCGGGGGTCTTTTGCGGGAAAGGTGTCGCCGTCGTGTCGAGGGCGGATTTGACCCCTTTGGCAATCCGGAGGGGATCGCCTTCGGCACGGAAGTGCACGAACCAGATGACGGGGGAGAAGTCGAACATGTGCTGATGTTCGGCCTGGAAGACGATGTTGTTCACGATGAGGCGATCGATGAACCGGTCCAGTTCTTCAGCCTTCAGAGCCAGATCGGCATTCATCATCACGCGGCCGCCGCCGCCGGTCTGGAAGAAAAGGCTTCCGTTGATCTGGAATGAGGGTTTGATGGGCACGCCGTGCAGGGTGACGTTCTCGATGTCCTTCCGATCAATATCGAGGTGAAAGACTCCGTCGCTGACTTTGCCCTTCGCATTGAGAATTTGCTCGACCTGACGACGGACCTCGTCGGAGGGAGCGGTATCGGGTTCGGTATCGGCGGCCAGCAAAAGAGGATTGCCGAGAGAGCCCGCTGCGAGAAGGCCTGCGAGGCTGGCGCCCAGTTTGAGCACGCGCCGGCGGGGCCACTGCGAGCCGGCTTCCGGGTTAGTCATGCGTTTCCTCCAGTCTGTTGAAGCGGATTGCGCGAGTGCAAGTACCGGACTGAACAGCGCGAAGAGGGCACCTGATCTGGGATGCTGACGCGCCGAGTCCTGCCGTGGCCAACTTGTGCCTGCGCCGGAAGATGAACGGAATATCATTTGGCATTAAAGGGCTTACGATCCTGGTAGCCACATGAACCACTGGCAGGAATTCACGGATACATCAGTGCCGGATTTGCCGGTGCGGGGCTACTTGCATGTGCCGTCGGGCGGCGGAGCGGATGCGCTGGTGCTGACGCACGGCGCGGGAGCGAATGCGGCGTCTCCGCTGCTGACGGCGGTGGCGGAGGCGTTTTGTGCGGCGGGCCTGACGGTGCTGCGGTGCGATTTGCCCTTCCGGCAGGCGCGGCCGCATGGACCTCCGCCGCGCGGGAGCGCTGAGCGCGACCGGGAAGGACTGCGGGCGGCCGTGGGGGCGATCCGGCAAAGGGCTGCGGACCGAATCTTCCTGGGCGGCCATTCCTACGGGGGACGGCAGGCGTCCATGCTGGCCGCCGATGGCGCACCGGACGTTGCGGCGCTGTTGCTGTTGTCGTATCCGCTGCATCCGCCGCGTCGTCCCGACGAACTGCGAACCGCGCATTTTCCGCGGCTGATGACGCCCGCATTGTTTGTGCACGGCAGCCGGGATCCCTTTGGCTCGCCGGAGGAGATGGAAGCCGCGCTGAAGTTGATTCCCGGACTGACGAGACGGATGCCGGTCGCGGAGGCAGGCCATGAACTGCTGACCCGCGGCAATCGCGAGCATGTGGCGGGGAGCGTGGCTGAGGCATTCCTGAGCTTTGTCGGCGCGGGTGGGGCGCGCTGAAAGCCCGTCCGGAACCCGGATTACAAGCAAGTTTCTTGTGCCGCCGGACGCTGGTATTCCGATAAAGAAAAAGGGAGACGACCCTGAAGTTCTTGGTGTATAGTTCACGTCTCAAACAAAAACATTGCAGGACTTTTGGGAGGAGACGCGATGACAACAAAGGGTTTGTGGGAGGCGACCGGAGGTAAACGATTCTGCCGGGCCTTGCTGCTGGCGCTTCTGGTGACATGCACCGGACACGTGTTTGCGCAGGGCGGCGGCAATGGCGCGATTACCGGCGCGGTCGTAGACCCCCAGGGAGCGGTGGTCCCAGGCGCGCAGGTCAAGGTTACGCAGCTGAACACGTCGGTCACGCGAAGCGTTACGACCAACGGCGCGGGGCAGTTTAATGTACCGTCGCTGCCGCCGGCGACCTATTCCGTTACGGTGGAAGCCCAGGGATTCAAGGGCTTCGAGCAAAGCGTCGTTCTGCTGGCCGATCAGATCCGCGACATCGATGTGAAGCTGGAGGTCGGAGTCACGACCCAGCGCGTCATGGTCCAGGAATCCACCGTGCAGGTGAACACGGTGAGTCCGGTACTGGGTCAGGTGATTGAGCAATCTCGTTTGGTGGATATTCCGCTCAACGGAAGAAACGCGGCCGACCTGACGCTGCTGGTGCCAGGCGCCGTTAACCTGTCGGCGAACAATGCAGGCACGCAGCAGGGAGACACGAAACAGATTCCGGGTGCGGAAGCAATTTCGGTCAACGGTACCCGGCCGGACCAGATCGGCTACAACCTGGACGGCTCAGATAACGAAGACCTGATGAGCAACACGAATAACCCGTTTCCGTTTCCCGACGCGCTGCAGGAGTTCAGCGTCCAGACGAACAGCTTCGACGCGCAATATGGCAACAATGCCGGCGCAGTCGTGAACGTGGTCACTAAGTCCGGGACCAACAACTGGCACGGCGATGTGTTCGAGTTCGTCCGCAACCGGGCCTTCAACGCCACGAACTATTTTGCGAGCAAGAAGGATCCTCTGAAGCGCAACCAGTTTGGCGCGACGATCGGCGGACCGATCCACAAGAACACCACCTTCATCTTCGGTGGATGGCAAAAGACGATCATCCGCAGCGCCAACGCGGCCAGCAACGCAACGGTTCCGATCCCCGCGAACCTGAACGGCGACTTCTCCAACTATTCAAGCGTGGGAGCGTCGAATCCCAAGGGCAAGGTGGTGACGATCATCAATCCGTATACCCACGCGCCTTATGCCAGCAACAGCAACATCGGGCCGCTGGATCCGGTTGCGCTGGCGATGACCAAGCTGTTGCCGATATCTTCGGCATCGGCGAGTGGATTTGTGACTTATTCAACACCGATCCGCCAAAATTTCGATGAGTACATCGTGCGGGTCGACCAGGTATTCCGCGGTCAGGACCGGTTATTTGGCCGGTTCTATCTGGACCGCTATGTGCATGCGCCCACGTTTGACGGAAAGAACATATTGACTGCGGGTCCAGGCTCGAAGGTGCAGACGCAGAACTGGGTCGCAGGCTACACAAGAGTCTTTACGCCGCATGTGGTGAATACGCTGCTGCTCGGCATCGTACGGGCGGCTTCGGACCGCGGCCAGCAGGGCGGCCCGGGTGGCACGGTTCCGGACATGAAAAGCTTCGGTTCCAGCATCTACCAACTGCCGACCTCACAAAGCGGCATCCGCAATTTTGCGCTCCCCTCCGGCGACTTCACGCTGGGCAGTTTCACGGACGCGAAGTTCATCCGCAACACTGGCAACCTGCGTGAATTACTGAACTGGACGAAGGGAAAGCACGACCTCACGTTTGGCTACGATCTGGAACTGGATCAATCGAACATCAATAATACCGATCTGGAGAATGGCAGCTTCAACTTCACCGACGACGTGTCGGGCCTGGCGATGGCCAATTTCCTGCTCGGGTATGAGCACACCTTCACTCAGACGTCTGGCGATTTCTCTGACAGCCGTGAGAATCCGATGGGGCTGTATGGCAACGACAAATGGAAGGTGACGCCGCGCCTGACGGTGGACTACGGACTGCGCTGGGAACCGCAGCAGGTGATGAAGGAAATCTGGGGGCGCATTGAGCAGTTCTGGCCGGATGCCTGGGCCGCCGGCGTTCACTCGTCTATTGTGCCGAGCGCGCCTCCCGGGCTGTTCTTTGTGGGGGACAAATACAACGGAAAGACCCTTCCTGATCGTGGGGAGAGCGGCGACTTCAACAACTTCGCCCCGCGACTCGGTGTTGCGTGGGATCCCACCGGCACGGGCAAGATGTCGCTGCGCGCCGGCGGCGGTCTCTTCTACTACTCGCGTCTGCCGGGACTCTTCCTGAACGACGCGGCCATCTCGGCTCCCTTCAGCCTGCGCATCGACCTGAACGATTCGACCACCGGAGCGTCGCAGATTGGTCCGCTGTCGAATCCGGAAGTCAATTATCCGAGCTTCACGGCGGGATTCCCGCAGCGCTACATCCTGAAGAACGTACCGAAGAACGCGACCTTTGTCGCCAATCCGACGGTCTTCGGCCTGCAGCCCGGAGTGAAATGGGTGACGCCGGAAATCTACGACTGGAACGTAACCTACGAGTATCAGGTGCGGAACGATACTGTCGTGCATCTGTCGTACGTCGGCACGCGCGGCACGCATCTGCGGCAGGACGTGAATCTGAATCCCGGTATCTACACGGCCGGAAGCAAGGCTTCGCTGCAGGCGCGGCGGCCCTATCAACCGTTCGGCATCATTTACCAGAACCGGAACACCGGCGCGAACGGATACAACGGTCTGCAGGTCGACCTGGAGAAGCGGCCGGCGGCAGGAACGGGAATTCTGAACCAGATCACGCTGCTGGCCAACTACACGTACTCCAAATCGATGGATTACGGATTAGCCGAAAACGGCGGGATCACGGATATCGGATCGAGCATCGGGTCGGGGATGTCGTTCAACGATCCGCGGCAGCATGCGTTTGAGACCGGACCCTCGGTCCTCGACCACACGCACCGGTTCGTGGCTTCGTTCGTCTGGAACCTGCCCAGGCTGAGCGGTTCCAACGGCTTCGTGCGCACCCTCGCGGGCGGATGGCAATGGACGGGGATTTATTCGTTCATCTCCGGCGATCCGCTGACGATCCTGGCTGGTACCGACCGGTCGCAGACAGGCAACAACCTGGATCGCGCGGATTACATTGGGCCGTCGAACCTGTTCGGGCAGAAGGTACCGGCGAGCCAGCGCGGCGGATGCACGGCCGGCGTTGCTCATTGCGTGGCGTGGCTCGACCCGGCGCTGTTTGCCGCACCCGCACTGGGAACGTACGGCAATTCGGGCAAGGGAAACTGGCGCGGGCCAAGTCTGACGGACGTAGACACGGGCCTGCTGAAGAACTTCACCCCATCTACTTCGCACGAGAACATCAGCTTCCAGTTCCGAGGCGAATTCTTCAACCTCTTTAACCACCCGCAACTCGCCGATCCGAACCTGACGTACTCGAATGGCGCTTTCGGGAGCGTGCGCGGAACAGTAGGGTCGAGCGCGGACTACCGGATCGTGCAGCTTGCGCTGAAGGCATTCTTCTAGGCGAGCGGGTGGCTTTATCGCGCAGCGGCCCCTCTCCGGGGCCGCTGGCGTTTTGTGTTGCTGATCTCGTGCGGAGCCGCGTGAACGCACGCACAAGCTGAAATCTCCGGTAACGTTCTGTGACCCAAATGGGTCATCGGGGACGAGAGACGCGGGGCTATACTGTGGCCGATTTTCGTAAGGATGCACGTATGAAAACGGCCTTGTGTGCTGCACTCCTGCTGCTGTGTTCCTGTCCTGGCCTGTTCTCCCAAACCAAACATCCTTCGGTCCGGATTGTCTTCGAATGCCAGTGCCAGGACGACACCGGGACGCGCTTCGCTGCCGCCTTCCGGGAGTTGTTGGCGGCGAGTCCGCGATATGCCGAGGTGACGGATGCAATCGAGCACCCTGCCGGTGACAAGACGGTGCTCTTCAACTGGCACGTGAAGGCGGTGTCGGTGGATGGGTCCACCAGCGCTACGGGTGCGAACGCCGCGATTTCGCTGGTGCTGCTGCGCGGTGAGGACATCTTCGTCACGCAGTCGGTGCAGATCTGCGGGCGATTCAGGGCGGAGTCCTGCGCGCGCAGCGCTTTCGCGAAGTTGGACGACCGAATCAGCGCCTGGGGAGACTGAGTGATCCCATGTCTGCCGGAAGGGGGCAGACATGGGGCACCCGGATTCACGCCGCCCGGGCTACCGCGTTTGATATTTCCAGTTGCGCTGCTTGCCTTCGGCGATCATCTCGACGGCCTGGGCGAGACGGCGTTCGCGCGTCTCCGGCCGCTTCGCTTCGGTGAGCCACTCGATGTACTCGCGCTTGCAGCTGGGGCTAAAGGCAGCAAACACCTGGGCTGCCGCTTTGTTCTTTTTGAGCGCGGCCGCGAAATCGGGCGGAGTGGCGAGCGCGGGTTTGGCGGCGCGGGCCGTAGTCTGCTTTCGGCCTGCCATGACGCTGGTGTACTCGCCCTTGTCGATGAAGGTGGCGGCCTGACGAAAGAGCCCGAGCATCTGCTTGTCCGGCGGCAGGTCTTTGAGGCTGGCGATCCGGCCGAACGAGCCCATAGCGCCGTCCTGCAGAACGCCCCGCTCGCGGAGAACGCCGGCCATCTCCTTGCCCCAGAAGCCGAGGCTGCAGTGCTCTTTAAAAGCCGCCATGTTGGCGAGGACACGGCCGTTGTACTCGAAGAAGGCGTGTCCCCATTTGATGGTCTCGGTGAGCGGCGGCACGGCCTCATGCATCAGCTCGCGGAGGTGCGACAGGATGGGCTGGGCGAAGGGACGGGCCTTGTTGATGTACGCATCGATGCGCGGGTCGAAAGCGGCGGGCGCTGCGGCGTTCGTTGGCATGGGCGGCTCCGGAGCAGATCGGGACTGAAGGAGGACAGTTTAGCCGATGCAGGGGGAGCCCCGGGAAGCGAGTTCGCAGCGGACCGAACTCGCGAGGTTTCATTGACTTGTACTACCTCCACCTCTAACCTGTCAGCACATGATCGGCCAGACTATCTCGCATTACCGCATCATCGAAAAACTGGGCGGTGGCGGGATGGGCGTCGTCTACAAGGCGGAGGACACGCGGCTGCGCCGATTTGTCGCCCTCAAGTTCCTGCCGGCGGAAGTTGCTGACGACCCGCAGGCATTGGCGCGATTCCGACGCGAAGCTCAGGCAGCGTCCGCACTGAATCATCCCAACATCTGCACGATCTATGACATCGGCGAAGAGAACGGCCACGCGTTTATCGCGATGGAGTTTCTTGAAGGGATGACACTGAAGCATCGAATCGCGGGGCGGCCACTCGCGACCGATGAGATTCTCCGGACGGGGATCGAGATTGCGGATGCGCTCGATGCGGCACACGCCGCCGGAATCGTCCATCGGGATATCAAGCCGGCCAACATATTTCTGACTACCCGAGACCATGCCAAAGTTCTTGACTTCGGACTGGCCAAGATGAAGACGGATGCCTCGGCGTCACCAGGAATTCAAGCCACTGCCGAAGCTCCGGAGTCGCACCTCACCAGCCCGGGGAGCACGTTAGGCACGGTTTCCTACATGTCTCCGGAGCAGGCGCTCGGAAAGGAACTGGATCATCGGACCGATCTCTTCTCCTTCGGCGCGGTGCTTTACGAAATGGCAACTGGAACTCTGCCGTTCCGTGGTGAGAGTTCAACGGCGATTTTCGACGCGATTCTGCATAAGGCTCCGGTGGCGCCCGTGCGCCTCAACCCCGACTTGCCTTCGAGGCTGGAGGAAGTGACTAATAAGGCGCTCGAAAAAGAACGCAATCTCCGTTACCAGCAGGCGGCGGAGATAAGAACGGACCTGCGGCGCCTCCAACGCGATCTGGATTCGAGCGGGCGAGTCCTGAGTGGCAGCGAAGCGCTCGCACCTTCGGATGCGAGTGGCGTAGTCAACTCATCAGGGCCCCGGTCTGCGGGAGCAGTTTCGGGCGGAGCCGTTATTTCCGCATCGAGCAGTGCTCCGTCCGCGACCGCGGGTTCGTCATCGGCGGTGGTCGCGGCTGTCCGGAAGCACAGGGTGATTACCGCAACTGCCACCCTCGCCGGGCTGCTTGTAGTCGCTGCCGCAGTCTATGGACTGTACACCCTTTGGCATCGCCAAAGCGCCATTCCGTTCCAGACTTTCTCCATTGCACAGCTCACCAACAACGGAAAGTTGCTGGACACCGCGATCTCCCCGGATGGCAGATTTCTGCTCAGCGTTCAGCAGGAGGATGGCAAACAAAGCCTCTGGTTGCGAAATATACCCGCGGCCAGCGACACCCAGGTAGTGCCGCCGTCGGAGAGCATCTTTGCGTCGCTCCGATTCTCTCCTGACGGGAACTTCATCTATTTTCGGGAGAAGGGCATCGGGCAACCTGATTTTAGTCTGATCCGAGCGCCTCTTTTCGGTGGTTCGCCGACGGTGCTGGTCCACGATGTGGATGGCGGTCCCGAGTTCTCCTCCGACGGCAAGAGCCTGGTTTATTCGCGCTACAACGACCCCGAGGTGGGCAAATGGAGATTACTGGAGGCCGACAGCAACGGTAACAATGAAAAGGTGCTGTGGGCAGGAGATGCGCATGCCGGCCCGACCGCCCCCCTCTCCTGGTCGCCTGACGGCAAACACGTTTCGGTTTCGACATTGACGTCGAACAGCGACGCGCTAAGCCAGATTCAGTTGTTCGACTTCGCCAGCGGGAAAATGCAACCGTTCGTCGCCCCGACCGACAAGCTCATTTTTGGCAATCGCTGGGCACCGGATGGACGATCTATTTTTGTCATGTATATACCCCGTGGAGAACGATTGGCGGTTCGGGCTCAGATCGGGCTTTATTCGTATCCAGATGGCGCGTTTCACCCCGTAACCAACGACCTGGACAGCCACGATGCTCTGTCGCTGTCAGCGGACGGCCAAACCATCGCCACGGTGCGGACCGAGACCTCGACGGAGTTCGTGATGGCGTCTGATCCTGCGGCACTCTCCACAACGCCGGTTTCAGGAATCTCGCCGCGCGACAACATCCCGGGTTTCGCGTGGACCGGGCCTGGTGAACTCCTCATTTCCTACGGCGATCGTTTAGTCCGGCAGCGCATCGATGGAAGCAACGCTGTCACAATCCTGAGCGACCCTGCAGCCTGGATCAGCGACCCGGTATCCTGCGATAACAATCGCTGGATTGCCGTGAACTGGTTCTTTCATGGTGAGAAGAGCACAGACCGGATCTGGCGCGTGAATGCCGATGGCTCCGATCCTGTGGCGCTCACACGCGGCGACTTCGGGAATCTCTGGGGTTGTTCCCCTGATGCGAAATGGCTCTACTATTCCAACGGACCGGAAACCGGCGTTTCCCGGATCGCGGCAAGCGGTGGTCAGCCCGAGCTTATCCCGGGTACGCGTCTTTCTCATTCGCTCCTCATGAGGGCCGCACTGTCACCCGACGGCAAAACGCTGGCTTTATTCACCAGCATGCTGCGGTCCGAGACAAGGACCTATTCCAAGCGGATCGTATTTATCGGGCCTGGCACAGTCATTCGGAATCTCGACCTCGATCCAGAGCTGAGGCCGGTCTTCCCTTCTCCAGGACCGCCTGGTAGTACGGGGTTCCACTTTTCTCCAGACGGCAAATCTCTGGCTTTTGTCATTGAAGAAGGCGGCACCGATAACATCTGGATGCAACCGGTCGACGGGTCCAAAGGAAGAAAGCTGACGAACTTCCACAATTCTCAAACGATTCAGGACTTCCGATGGTCCCCCGACGGCAAGAATCTCGCCGTGCTGCGCTTTAATTCCGTTGCCGATGTCGTCCTGCT
>DASYYN010000135.1:0-27984 GCA_035933815.1 Acidobacteriaceae bacterium | reverse complement strand
TGCCAGCTTGCTGCTGAGCATCTTCTTTGCCGCTCGCGCAGGATGTTCTCCCCGCGTGACGCAACCTTCCCGCACCGGACAGGCCAGGCAGAGCGGAGCTTTCGGCAGGCAGATGGTCGCGCCGAGTTCCATCATGGCCTGATTAAAATCGCCGGGCCGTTTTGGATCCACCAGGTCTGCCGCAAGCTTCCGCAGTTCGCCACTGCGCGCGGCGCCGGCGACCGGCTCATGACCGTAATAGCGCGTCAGCACCCGCTCAACGTTGCCATCGACGGCGGCAATCGGCTCGTCAAAAGCAATGCTGGCCACCGCCGCCGCCGTATAGACACCAACACCAGGCAAGCGTGCCAGCCCCGCCGCGTTTTTTGGGATATGCCCGTTGTATTCCGCCATGACCGCCCGCGCTGACTCATGAAGGGCCCGCGCTCGGCGGTAGTATCCCAGCCCGCTCCATATCGCGAGCACGTCCTCTTCGCTCGCTGCGGCGAGGGTAGCCAGATCCGGAAATTTCTCCATGAAGCGCGTGTAGTAGTCCACGACGACTGCGACACGCGTCTGCTGCAGCATCGTTTCCGAAACCCAGATGGCATAGGGGTCCCGCGTCTGCCGCCAGGGCAGGTCGCGCGCACTTGCCTCGAACCATTGCAGTAATCTGCGCCGGAATTCGGTTACCGCAGACTTCGGAACCATGGCGAGATTGTAACGGGCGTTCCTGGACCCGATATCCCCGTTTTGCGCCATAACGATGACCCGGTCGCCTTTTGGGTAATACCCTTCTCAGCTACCCTAGTCCGTTGGCCTGATCCTTCATGGACCTGATGACCTACGTCCGGCGCCTGCCCAAAGCCGAACTGCACCTGCACCTCGAGGGCACCGTTACTCCGGAGACGCTGGTCGAACTGAGCGCGCGCCACGATGCGGCTCCTCTCGACCTGGCTCAGGCCCGGGCTTTGTTTCAGTACAGTGACTTTACCGGTTTCCTGATGGCCTTCAAGGCCATTACAGAGCACCTTCAGACCGCCGAAGATTACGAACTGGCGACCTGGCGCATGCTCGAACGGCTGGCAGCCCAGGGCGTCGTCCACGCTGAAGTCTATGTCTCCGTGGGCGTCGTTTACTACTGGCGACGCTGCGAGTTCGAACCGCTCTTCCTCGGCATGGAACGCGCCCGCATCAGGGCCGAGCAGGAACTCGGCATCACGGTTTTCTGGATCTTCGACGCTGTCCGGCACTTCGGGCCCGAACAAGCCGGCCGCGTCTTCCGCAAGGCCGCCGAGCTTCGCCCGGAGTTCCCTTCCATCGTCGGTATCGGCATCGGAGGCGATGAACGCCGCACCGGAGCCGAGCCGTTCCGCGAACTGTACGCCGAAGCGCGTGATGCCGGTCTCCGCCTCACTGCCCACGCCGGTGAGACCGTCGGTCCCGAAGGCATTTGGGGAGCGATCAACATTGGCGCGGAGCGCCTTGGGCATGCCTTGTCCGCAATCCACGATCCCGAACTCATGGAACTGCTCGCTCATCGGCAGATCCCGCTGGAGATCTGCATTACTTCCAACCTGAAAACCGGCTGCTGCTCCCAAGCGGAGGACCACCCCGTCCGCCGCTACTTCGATTCAGGGCTGATGGTGACGCTGAACTCCGACGACCCGTCGCTCTTCGCCAGCGACCTTGATGACGAGTACCGCCTCGCCCATGCCGGATTCGGCTTCACCGAGGAGCACCTGCGCGAGCTGGCCGCCAACTCCATTGAGGCCAGCTTTCTGCCGCCGGAGCGCAAAGTTGCGCTGCTCAGGAGCATCGAATCCCTCTGAAGTTGGTGACGACGACGCGCCGGTAACTGCGTCGAACAGGAATGGGGCAGCATCATCCCCCTAACGAAGTATGGACCGGCGTGTTTTGACGGAGATATAACCGAGATCGAAAGAGCCGCCATGCATCCTACGCTATGATGGACCCATGGCGGACTGGGGAAAGCACATGGTGTGCTGCTGCCGTAAGAGTCTGGAAACAAACGTGAACGAAGTAGAAGAATTCGAAGATTCACCCTCCGCCTACCGTGCCCTGAAGGCTGCCGCCTGGGCTACCGTCGCACTCGGTATCACTGCCCTCGGCCTCTTCGTCGGGCGCGAACTGCGCCTCCGCTACAAGGTCGCCCGCCGCACGCCGTCGGAGTTTTACTCTCATGCCGGCGAAGGCCTCGGCGCCGAATACGGTATGGGCATCTAGCGTCGTTTCGCTACCGGCCACAGGCTACCGGCTACCCGCCTCTTAATGCGTCCTCTCCACCAGATAACGCGCGACCGCTTTTAGCCCTTCCGCGGCCTCGCCGTAGGGGTCCAGAGCCGCAAACGCCTCCCGGATCAGCCGGTCGGCATCCCGACGCGACGCGTCGATCCCGAAGACCGCCGGCCAGGTCGCTTTATCGCTGGCCACGTCCTTCCCCGCCGTCTTGCCCAGGTGTGCTGAGTCCTGCGTCATGTCCAGAATGTCATCGACAATCTGGAAGGCCAGCCCTGCCTTGGTCCCGAATTCCGTCAGCCGCTTCTGATCTTCGGCGCCGGCCCCGGCATAGACCCCGCCGGCCACAATGCTCACCCGGATCAAGGCTCCCGTCTTGGCCCGGTGGATCGCGGCGACCATTTCCGCAGTCGGCTTGCGGTGTTCGCCTTCAAGGTCCAGCACCTGCCCGCCAATCATTCCTTCGACCGTGCCTGTCGCTTCCGCAATGAGGCCAACAATCCGGATCGCCCGCTCAGGCGCGCACCGCAGGCCCGCCAGCGTCTGATACGCGAGCGTCTGCAGCGCGTCGCCAGCGAGGATCGCAATCGCCTCGCCAAACGCGACATGGCAGGTGGGCTTGCCGCGGCGCAGGTCATCGTTGTCCAGCGCCGGCAGGTCGTCATGGATCAGCGAGTAGGTGTGCAGCATCTCGATGGCCGCACCCAGATCCTCAATGCCCTCCGGCAGTTCGCCCCGGTTCAACACGCGAGCGGCCTCCATCGCCAGCACCGGGCGCAGCCGCTTGCCGCCCGCAAAGACGCTGTGCCGCATCGCCCCGTGGATCGAAGCGGGAACCTGAGTCACTGGCGGCAGCAGCCTCTCGAGGGCGCGGTCGGTCCGCTCCACTCCCAAGCGCAAAATCTGATGAACGTCGGCCTGCATGGTAGCCCCCGACGAGCTTTCCCGGGGTGAAGTCTCGATCATGGTACCGGATTCCCTTTCCTGCGCCTCTCGACCCAGTTCCATGCCAGTGTAAAGGCCAGGCCGCCAAGCGACAGAACAATTCCCGCACTCTGGTCACCGGTTGTGCGCCAGGTCACATCGATGTGGTTTGTACCTGCTTCGACCGGAATCGCCATCTCTCCGTCGCTGCGCCGGATCGCGTGGTTCACCTCCGTCCCATTTCGCGTCACCCGCCACGACGGATAGTCCATCAGCCGCAGTACAGCGTATCCAGCAGTCGGGCTCGTCACGTCAGCGGTCATGTGCTCCGTTTGCCAACGGTCGATCTTCACACGGGCAGGAATTTGTTGGTGGTTAGGGTTCTGGACAATGATGCGCTCCGGTTTGCCGACCAAGGTCATGAATGAATTCGCATCGGCGACAGGCTCGGAACCCATCTCCGAGGTATCCGCACCCTGAGGTGTGTACTCATCCGTACCCGCGAATCCTGTACTGCGCATTGTCTGGATCTGCGCCGCCACGTTGTCCTCTTCATCGCACGCCTGCCAGAACAGCGCTGAAGAAAGTCCCGCCATGCCCCCAGCCAGCAAAAGCATGAGGATCGCCCGGACGGCAATCCCGCGCCGCGTCGGGGGCTCAGGACGCAATGCCAGCGCCACCAGTGCAGCGAGGATCGTCCCCAGCACCAGCATCCAGCGCCACGGAAACTGCAGGAAGCCCAGCTTGGGCGTCAGGCGCCAGACAAAGTCGCTCCAGGCGAACTGAAGGCAGCAAACTACAGCCCCCATGATCACCAGCGGCAGCCACAACGGGCTTCTCCGCCGCCACGAGAACGATGCCGCCAGGACCGTCCCCGCGATCAGCGCCACCGCGATCCACGACGCGAGCAGCAGCACCTGGTTGTGGTAGTGGATCGCGAAAAGGTCATCCGCGGAAAGGCCCGGTCTGGTGGGCACAAACCGGAACACAAAGCTGTCCTCAACGCGCATCAGAGGCCCGAGCGCCAGGTTGATCTGCACCCAGCGCTGCTCGTAAATCGCCGGAACGAGCCAGAATCCCGCCAGCGCCAGCCCCAGTGCGACACCGCCCCCCGCCCGAGCCGCCAGACGCCCCATCTGCTTCCACGAGCGGTGCTGCAACGCCGCCACCAGCACCAGCAGCGCCAGCATGTAGCAGCCCATCACGGCCGCCGGCGCATTTGTTAGCCAGATCGCCGCCACCGTCAGCGCCAAAGGGACCAGCGACCGCTCGGCGCGCAACCCGTAGAGGACCACCAGCGGAATCCATACCGCCGCCAGCAACTCCGCCAGAGCGCCGCGCTCGTAAGCCAGGAACATCATGTAGGGATTTACGACGTACAGACACGCGCCAATCGCCGCGTTGTCCTCGCCTGCCCACTCGCGTGCCATGGCGCGAAAGCTCCACGCCGCGCCGAGCAGGCAAACCAGCGTGAATGCCAGCGGGGTCCAGTTCCACGGCAACACCCAACCAAGCGCCGCTCCCAGGAACCGGCTCAGCGGTGGATAGAAGACAAACCGCGGCTCCCCGGCCAGGTAATTCGCCGAGGCTGCCCAGTGCGGATAGACGACACCCTCGCGCCAGCTCCGCGCTACCTCCAGCCAGTTCTGCAAGTGAAAATCAAAGTCCTGCCCGCACGATGGACCGCGCCACGCCAGCGGCAGCACGGCAATCCCGATCATCGCCAGCAGCAGCACGCGGCGGCGATAGGCGCGCGTCGCTTCGCTGGCCGGAGTCGCCGGAAACCGAAACGATATCTTCACCGGGGGAACCCGCTATGGCTCCAGCCGCAGGGTGTGCGCTGTTGCGGCTGTGACGGCTTCATCCGTATATGGCCATGCGAAGGTCTTTCCGCCGTACCAGTACGGCCACTGGTCGCGGTAATACGGGCTGAGCGGATCGCCCGACTCTCCCATCACGATCGTGTTCGTCGCGCCGTCAATGTTGCTCCAGTCCATCGTGAACCGCTGCGACGCTCCGAAGATACGCGCTGCATCCGGAACCGTCGACGTGTCCCCGGCCTGCGGCTGCGGGCCGGTTCCTGTCCAGTTCCTGAACCAGGGCAGCAGATGGTAGAGAGGGTGCTCCACATCCACCGGATGCGCGTCGCCATAGCGCCACGTCGCCAGATCCGTCGGAGCATGCCCATGCGCCAGCCCCTGCCGTACCATGTCCGCCAAAAAGTCATCCCAGCTTGCATACTGCGGCGGCAGCCACCCTGCTGGTTCCTTCATCAGGATCTGCTCGCCGGCATACAGGCTTTCAGCCCAGCGGTAGAGGTGCCAGTCACCACCGAGTTTCGGCTGCAGCAGCATCGGCCAGAAGACCTCCTTCGCGGCGTCCACGATCGCCGCCGGCGCAGAATCTACCGTCACCGCTCCGTCCCACGTCCGCATCAGATCCGCCGCCTGGCGTAGCCGCGCATCCACGTGGCTCGCGTGATCGATGCCGTACGCCAGCCGCTGCGCGATCTCCTGATCCACCTCGGAGTAGACGTCCGTCTGCAGCTTCAGCATGTCCTGCGGCGTCAACTTTGTTTTCGGTTCAAGCCATTTCCAGATCCGCTCGTTGCGATATGGATCGGCCCACTCCAGCGTCAGAGGCGTCGCATAACCATCCGGCGTAATCCGCGCATTCGCCGTCGCCAGAATCCCGTCCGCGGGATCGAACGAGGTCGGCAACGTGTCGAACGGGATGTATCCCTGCCACTCATGCTGTTGGTCGCTGATCGAAACGCCCGCCAGGCCGCCGGGCCGGTTGGGAATCAGCCCCACCGCCTGATAGCCGATGTGTCCCTGATCGTCCGCGTACACCACGTTCTGCGTAGGTCCCCACCATTGCGCCATGGCGCTGCGGAAGTCCGTCCAGTTCGCCGCCGTATCCAGCGCCAGCAATGGAAACCCGCTGGCCTTCGGATCGTACAGCGACCACTTCAGCGCCAGCGTCCGCGTCTCTCCTGGGATCAGCGGTGAGATGACCAGCCCGTGCCCGGTGCGCCGCACATCCACCGTGACATCGCTGCCGAAGCGTACGTGAATCGTTTCCTGCTCGTGTTCGATGGGATGCCATGCACCCGCGGCGTCCTGATACTCGTCCTGTCCGTTCACCGTCTCGACATAGACATCCTGCGTGTCGCCATACAGGGCCGTGAATCCCCACGCAATGTGGTCGTTGTGCCCGGCAATTACCATGGGAATCCCTGGCACGGTCAGCCCGGAGGCGTGAAATCCCGGAGCCTTCAGATCGTTCTCGTACCAGATATCCGGAATCTGATGATCGAGGTGCATGTCATTCGAGAGCAGCGGTTTTCCGCTTGCCGTCCGCGACCCGCTCACCACCCACTGATTCGAACCCGACGCGCAGCCGAGGCAGGCGGATGCGTCACCTCCGGTCAGCTGCTCCAGCTGCAGCAGTCCCGGTTCCAGCCTCCCCGTCTGCGATTCGTCCAGCGGCACGTCGGGCATCGGCTGATTCGGCGCGGTGATCGGAATTTCGTTGCTTACAGGCGGGTGATCGCGCCACGATCCGGTCGGGTATAGATCCGCTGCCAGCGTTGGCCCTAGCCGCCGGGTGATGTATTCGCGCGACATCTTGTCGGGCCAGTGCTGGTCCAGGATCTGCTCCATATCCATCACCACCAGCATCGAGTCCACCGGTTGCCACGGCTGCGGTTTATACATCAGCAGCCGAAACTCTGCCGGCAGCCGGTCCTGATGCGATGCGATGTATGCATTCACACCGTGCGCGAAGTCCTCGAAGTAGCGGCGGTTGCGATCGTCGAGGCTGGCCGTCAGCCGCTCCGCCGTCGAGCGAATCGCCAGAATCCGCTGCATGCGGTCGTGCTCCACCAGCTTCGGCCCCAGGATCTCTGCCGCCTCACCGGACGCCATGCGCCGCTCCATATCCAGTTCCCAGAGCCGGTCCTGTGCCGTCACGTATCCCTGCGCAAACATCAGGTCGTCGAGATTGGCTGCTTCAATGTGCGGGATTCCATGCTGATCGCGGCGGATCGTGACGGGCGCCGTTAATCCAGGCGTGAGCTGCCGGCCATCGATCTCCGGCAGTGAGGATTGCATCTTGTGTTTAAGCCAGGTGCCGGCCGTAAGCACCAGCCCCGCCGCCGCCAGCGCCACCAGCAGGATCACTACGACAAACACGCGCAGGGCCGGATGCCCGGTTTCCTCTTCAACTTCGACGTTGCGTCCAAGACCCATCCGGCATCATTGTCTCAAACCGTTACAAAGAAAACGGCCTCAGCGCCGCTCGTGAATCACGATCGACACCGAGGCCGTCACCTTAGCCGCGAAAAGTTACACTACCGGTTCCCCTGCTGGCTCGCCGGCGGCACGATCCCGTTCATCCGCAGATACTCAACGAGCTGCCCGTAGTGATCCATCATGTGTGCGATGCCGTACGCGGCCATCGAAACACGCGTGAACTTGTACTGCGGCGGGCCCGGCACGCTCATGAACGAATTCTGCGGTGTAATGCTGTTGATCGCTGCATGGTAGAAGGTGAAGGAATCCTTCAGCGCCTTGACGATTTCGTCCTTCGTCTTCAGCGCTTCGATGGTGTTTCTGTCCACTGCGCCTGGAACCCCCAACCTGCCTATTAGAATGTAGTTCGCCTCGGCCACGTGCTTCACCTGCTGGCCAAACGTGCGCACCCCTTTGTAATTCCCTGCGCTTTCCGGCGGCGCGAAATCATATTTCTCGGCAGGCATAGCTTCCGCAGCCCCAACAAATTCCTGCTCGTCCAGGCTCAGCACTGCGTTCAACGAGTCCGCCGGAGAGACCGGAGCGGGTGTGAACGCCTTCTGCTGGCTGTTCGCCGCGCCGCTCTGCTGCGCGGATACCAGAACCGGCCCGGCGAGAACCAGGGAAAGACCCGTAACCACCACCACGCGCAGATGCATAGCCAATCTCCTTACAGCGGCTTTTGCCGCACAGCGAGGCTAGCAGAAAGCTTCAAATGAGTTGTCAAAGGACAAGGCTGGTAATCCGCGGGCGACTACCGCGATCTCTCGGCTGCTCGGATAATGGATACATGGAGTCCCTGGTCTCCCGCCCCGATCTCGAATCGCTGCTCGCCTCACTCGAGCGGCGCATTTCCGATCCGCGCGCAGGCCTGTTCGGCCCGGGCTCCGCCACCTGGAAGATCAGCCGCGAATCTGCTCTCTTCCTGGGAGCCGGACGCGCCGCCCTGCTGCAACTCGCCCACCCATGGGTCGCCGCCGCTATTGCCGAACACTCCACAGTGCTCAACAATCCCATCGCGCGGTTCCACAACACCTTCCGCATCGTTTTCGCGATGATCTTCGGCAGCGTCGACCAGGCCTTCGCCGCCGCTCGGCACCTGCACACGCTGCATACCCACATCCGCGGCGAGTTGCCGGAAGCAGTCGCGGGCTGGCCACACGGCGCGCAGTACGAGGCCAATCAGGTCGACGCGCTCCGCTGGGTGTACGCCACCCTCATCGAGGGCGCGGTGCTCGCCTATGAATCCGTTCTCCCGCTCAGCGTCATGGAACGGGAGCAGTATTACCAGGAGAGCCGCACCCTGGCCGCCCTCTTTGGCATTCCGCCGGCCGCGCTGCCCGCGGACTGGACGGCCTTTGCCGAGTACAACCGCTGCATGCATGAATCGGACAGCCTGGGCGTCAGCGCCAAAGCGCGCGCCATGGGCCAAGCCATCCTCTCTGGAGCGGGCTCGTGGATCCACCCGCCGTTCTGGTACCGCGCCCTCACGACGGCGTGGATGCCGCCCCGCCTGCGTCACGACTTCGGCCTCGACTCCGACGACCGCGCCCCCAATCGCGCACTCGATCGCGCGCGGCGCTGGCTTCCGAAGGCCTACAGCAGTTTGCCCGCCGCGCTCCGCTTTGTCGGACCCTATCACGAAGCCCGTGCGCGCCTGCGCGGACGCGACGAGACCTGGCTGACCCGCCGCAACAACGTTTTTTGGATCGGTCAGCCTGTGTTGCCGTTCCGCCCGCGCTAAGGGACGGCGAACCAGCCGTCGAATCACGCCTGTGCGTACGCCGCGTTGTACTATCGGATGTTGCTCATTCCGCAGTGAGGCCATGACTGGTGTCCGAGCCGCCCAATTCGATTCGAGCTCCTCGCGGCAACAGCCGAACGGCTCGTGGCTGGATCCAGGAAGCCGCGAAGCGGATGCTGATGAACAATCTCGATCCGGAGGTCGCCGAGAAGCCCGCCGAGCTGATCGTCTATGGTGGACGCGGTAAAGCCGCCCGTAACTGGGATGCCTTTCACCGAATCGTCGCGACGCTGGATCGGCTCGAGAACAACCAGACGCTGCTCATTCAGTCCGGCAAGCCCGTCGCTGTGCTGGAAACTCAGCGGCTCGCGCCGCGCGTCCTGATCGCCAATTCCAACCTCGTCCCGCACTGGGCCACCTGGAAGGAATTCGACCGGCTCGACCAGGCCGGCCTGATGATGTATGGCCAGATGACTGCCGGGTCCTGGATTTACATCGGCACGCAGGGCATTTTGCAGGGTACCTACGAAACCTTCCAGAGCGCAGCCGACCGCCACTTCAATAACACTCTCGCCGGCACCATCACCGTCACTGCCGGACTGGGCGGCATGGGCGGCGCGCAACCGCTCGCGGTCAAACTCGCAGGAGGCGTCAGCGTCTGCGTCGAGATCGATCCGCACCGCATCCAGCGTCGCCTCGAAACCCGCTATCTCGACAAGGCCACAACATCACTCGACGAAGCGCTCTCCCTCGCGAAACAGGCCAAAGCCGCGCGCCAGGCCGTATCGATTGGACTGATGGGAAACGCCGCCGAGGTGCTGCCGCGCCTGATCGAAATCGGCTTCACTCCCGACCTCGTGACCGACCAGACCAGCGCTCACGACCCGCTTTGGGGATACATTCCCATCGCTCGTGCCGATGAGGACCTGAATACCCTCCGAGCCAAGGACCCCGAGGGTTACACGCGCCGGGTGCAGACCTCCATCGCGACGCACGTTCGCGCCATTCTCACGATGCAGCAGCGCGGCGCCGTCGCCTTCGACTACGGCAACAACCTCCGTGCGCAGGCGCAGATCGCCGGAGTAGCCGATGCCTTCTCCTATCCTGGCTTCGTTCCGGCCTTCATCCGCGACGCATTCTGCGAAGGACGCGGTCCGTTCCGCTGGGTCGCGCTCTCCGGCGATCCCGCCGACATCGCCGCAACGGACAAAGCGCTGCAGCAGCTCTTCCCGGACGACCAGCGCCTGCACCGCTGGCTCACCTACGCCGCTGACCAGATCGCCTTCCAGAGATTGCCGGCCCGCATCTGCTGGCTCGGCTACGGGCAGCGCGACCGCGCCGGTCTGCTCTTCAACCAGATGGTGCGTGATCGCCGGCTGAAAGCGCCCATCGTCATCGGCCGCGATCACCTGGACGCCGGTTCCGTCGCCAGTCCGTACCGCGAAACCGAAGCGATGCGCGACGGCTCTGACGCGGTCTCCGACTGGCCGCTGCTGAACTTTGGCACAGCCATCGCGAGCGGCGCCTCCTGGGCGAGCTTTCACCACGGCGGCGGGGTCGGCATGGGTTACAGCCAGCACGCCGGAATCGTGGCCGTCGCCGACGGCAGCGACGAAGCCGAGCAGCGCCTGCGCCTCTGTCTCCGCAATGATCCCGCTCTCGGTGTTGTGCGCCACGCCGATGCCGGATACGAGAAAGCCATCGCTGTGGCCAAGGAGCGCGGCCTCGACCTGCCCAGCCTATGAAAGCCGACCTGCTCGTCACCGGGATTTCCCAGCTTGTAACCGCGCAGGGCTCCGGCCCAAAGCGTGGGCGCGATATGAGCGCTTTGCTCGGCCTCGAGCACGCGGCCATCGCGATTTCCGCAGGAAGGATTCAGTGGATCGGGCCAAAGCATGAGTGGAACGGCAAAGCCGCGAACAGCGTCGATGTCGGCCATTGCGCTGTGGTCCCCGGCCTCGTCGATCCGCACACCCATGCTGTTTGGGCCGGAGATCGCCTCACCGACTTCGAAGCGCGCATTTCAGGCTGGAGTTACGAGTCGATCCTCGCCGCAGGCGGCGGCATATGGAGCACGATTCGTGCCACCGCCGCCGAATCCGAACAGAACCTCGTCAACCTCGCCGCGCCCCGCATCCAGTCGCTGCTCCGCTCCGGCGCCACCGTCATCGAAGTCAAGTCTGGCTACGGATTCACGCCCGATGCGGAGTTGGCGATGCTTCGCGCCATCCGCGCTCTGGCCGCGATCACACCGGCGACCATCATTCCTACGCTCCTCATCCACGTGCCCCCACGTGAACCGTCGGACCGCGCCGCGTATGTGGATGCAGTCTGCACAAATCTCATTCCGCGCGTCGCGGGCGAATCGCTCGCCCAGGCCGTCGACGTCTTCATCGAAAAAGAAGCCTGGACCGTTGCTGAAGCCGAGCGCATCTTCATTGCCGCTCGCGACCATGGCCTCCCCATCAAGCTTCACACCGAGCAATTTCACCGCGTTGGCGGCCTTGAACTCGGCCTTCGCCTCGGCGCGCTCAGTGTCGATCACCTCGAAGCGTGCAGCCCCGACCAGATCGTCATGCTCACTTCCGGCTCGACCATCGCCACCATCCTTCCCGGCGTCTCGCTGCACCTCGGCCTGCCTGCGGCGCCCGGACGCGCGCTCATCCAGGCCGGAGCCGCCGTCGCCGTCGGCACCGATCTCAACCCCGGTTCTAGTCCGCTCTTCTCCACCGCCGCAGCGCTCGCGCTCGCCGTCCGGCTCAACGGACTGACGGCCCAGGAGGCTCTCACCGCCGCAACCATCAACGCCGCCTGCGCGCTGGGATTGCCCGATCGCGGCCGGCTCGAGCCCGGATGTCCCGCCGACTTCCTCGTCCTGCACGGCGCTGACTGGCGCGACCTCGTCTACACCCTCGGTGCGAATCCCGTGCGTGAAGTCTGGATCGCCGGCGAAAGGATCGCCGCATGACCACCCATTACCGCCCCGCGCTGCTCTACGTTGACGGCGGCTTTGTTCCGAACGCTACCCTATCCGTCGACCATGGCGGCCGCGTGCTTGCTGCCTCCGAGGCATTGCCCACGGATACCGTCGTCAATCTCCCCGGCAAAGCGCTCCTTCCCGGATACGTCAACGCGCACTCGCACGTCTTCCAGCGTCTCATCCGCGGCAAAGCCGAATCCCGCGTTACCAGCGGCAAGGATTTCTGGTCCTGGCGCAACACCATGTACCATGCCGCCGCCCATCTTGAACCGCAGGATGTGTACGATGTCGCGCGCATGGCCTTCCTCGAAATGGCTGCAGCCGGCACCACCACTGTCGGCGAGTTCCATTACCTGCACACTGCGCCGCACGGCCGCCCGTACGAGGATCCGAATCTCCTCGCGAAAAAGGTCATCGCGGCCGCGCAATCTGTCGGTATTCGCATCGTTCTGCTGCGCACGGCGTATCTGCGTTCTGGATTTCAGCTCGCCCGCGATCCGGGCCAGACGCGCTTCTTTGAGACGAGAGCCGACTTCCTCGGCGCCCTCGATGCGCTGCTTCGGCTTTACCCCGCGCCAACTCCTCAGGTTCAGATCGGCGTTGCCCCGCATTCGATTCGCGCCGTCCCCCTCGATGATTTGCGCGAGATCGCAGCGGCTGCGCGTCAACACCACCTCCCGTTGCACATGCATATGGCCGAGCAGGTCGGAGAAAACCAGGCGTGCCTTCGCGAATACGGCACCACGCCCGTGTCTCTCGCCGCCGACGCCGGCCTCCTCGGGCCGGACTGGACAGCAGTTCATGCCACGCACACCACGCCCGAAGAACTCGCCGCGCTGGCCGAAGCCGACGCGACCATCTGCGCCTGTCCCACCACCGAGCGTAATCTCGGAGACGGCATTCTTGCTGCGCATCAGGCGATGCAGGCCGGCATTCCAATCGCGCTCGGCTCCGACAGCCAGGCGCAGATCGATCCATTAGAGGACGCGCGCGAACTCGACTATCACCTGCGCCTGCAGCACGAGCAGCGCGCCATTCTCGACCACATCGGCGGTGTGCCTCTCGCGCAGCACCTCTTCGCATGCGCCACCGTGAACGGCGCTCGCTCCCTTGCCATTCCTACCGGCGATCTGCGCCCCGGCTCCTGCGCCGATTTCCTCACCATCGACCTGCGCGACCTCTCCATCGTCGGAAATTCGCCCGACGACCTGCTGCCGCTCGTCGTCTTCGGCCTCAACCGCACCGCCATCCGCGACGTCGCCGTGAACGGCAAGCTCATCCTGCGCGATGGCCGCCATCCGCTTCACGACGAAATCATCGGGCGCTACGCCGAGGTCCATGCACGCGTCTGGAGCCGGGCCAGATGACCGCCGTTGTCGAACACCTGTCGAACCTGATCCGCATCGCATCGAACTCCGCCGTCTCCAATCGGCCTGTTGTCGAATACGCGGCCGAGGTCCTGCACAGTGTCGGCTGGACGACGCGCGCGCTGCCCTATCGAGATCCTCAGCAAATCGAAAAGGTGAACCTGATCGCCGCGCCTCCCGGCCAGAACATCTCCGCACACGATGCCGACCTCGTGCTGATGTGCCACAGCGACACGGTGCCGATCGCGCCGGAGTGGGAACGCGCCCTCGATCCATACGTCGCTGAAGAGAAGCTTCATGGCTGCGGCGCGTGCGATGTGAAAGGCTTCCTCGCCTGTATCCTCGCCGCGGTCTCCGCCGAGGGGCAATTCATTGATGGGCTCCGGATCGTCCTCTCAGCCGATGAAGAAATCGGCTGCATCGGCGCGGCGCACCTCCTCGCCGACCATGCACTCCATCCCCGGCGCATGATCATCGGCGAGCCCACGCAGTTGCACCCGGCTCGCGCCGGCAAGGGCTACTGTCTCGCCGAGGCCACCGTCTCCGGCAAAGAAGCGCACAGCGCGCACCCTGCTCAGGGCGTTTCGGCGATCTATCACGCTGCGCGGCTGATTACCGCCATCGAGAAGTTCGCAGCCACGCTCGCCCAGGAACAAAACAGCTTCTTCGACCCTCCGTACACCACCATCAATATCGGCATCGTCCAGGGCGGCACGGCCAAGAACATCGTCGCCGGCTCCTGCCGTTTTCAGCTCGAATGGCGCCCGATTCCTGGCGAGTTGCCAAGCGCTGTTCTCGATTCTGTAACTGCGATCATTGCAGAACTGCGCCGTGGCGATCCAGCCTTGCACGCTGAAATTCATCCTGTGCGCCAGCAGTCCGGATTCGAAACGCCCGCTGCTTCTCCGCTCGTGCGAGGGATCGAGCGCCTCAGCGGACGCGCAGCAACCTCCATCCCCTTCGGCTCGGAAGCCAGCCTCTTCGGACCGATCGTCGAGGAAGTTGTCGTTTTCGGTCCCGGCGACATGCGCACTGCCCACAGCAGCCGCGAATGCGTGCCCCTCGCCGAACTCGACGCAGCCGTCAGCATCCTGCGGGCGATGATCCGCCCCGCGTGACTCCTCCTGCAAAAGGAAAGCGCGCTCAGAACGAGCGCGCGACCAAATTTGGAGCACCGGGCCGGGGTTGAACCGGCGAATACTGGTTTTGCAGACCAGCGCGTTAGCCACTTCGCCACCGGTGCTCGTCACTCCGCAGCGCATTGCGCGCCGCGGAAAGAATCCTGCAGGCTGCCTGATGACGGCCAGTCGAATTACTTCGGGTGCGCCGCCGTCCTGATGTACGGCTTCACCGTCTTGTAACCCGGGAACAGCTTGTCCGCCTCTTCGTTCGAAACCGCACCGGAGATGATGATGTCCTGTCCCGGCTTCCAGTTCGCCGGTGTCGACACCTTGTGCTTCGTCGTCAGCTGAATTGAGTCCAGCACACGCAGGATTTCGTCGAAGTTGCGCCCTGTCGACATCGGATACGAAAGGGTCAGCTTAATCCGCTTATCCGGCCCGATCACGAAGACCGTCCGCACGCATGCGTTCTGCGCCGGCGTGCGTCCCTCTGACGAATGGCCTTCTTCCGCCGGGAGCATGTCATACAGCTTCGCGACCTTCAGTTGCGGATCGCCAATCATCGGATAGTGCACCGCGTTGCCGGTCACATCCTCGATGTCCTTCGCCCATTTCGAGTGGCTGTCCACCGGATCGACGCTCAGTCCGATGATCTTCGCGCCGCGTTTGGCGAACTCCTTCTCGAGGCCGGCCATCGCTCCCAGTTCCGTCGTGCATACCGGAGTGAAATCCTTCGGGTGTGAGAACAGCACTGCCCAGTTGTCGCCGATCCATTCGTGGAAACGGATCCGGCCCTGTGTGGTCTCTGCTTCAAAATCAGGCGCAATATCGTTGATGCGAAGGCTCATCGTTGTCCCTTCCTGTGGGCGCTCACCCACTTGTCTGAGGATTCGTTGCAAAATCAAAAACCCACCCGCTCGTTGGTGGGGTGGGCTCCGGGGACTTGTCGAAACTTGTTCGGCTTCCTCAGGCACACACCCGCACGGTGCGGCAGCAACAGCAGCAACGGCGCATGCGGATAGCATCGGAAGCGTTCATTAATCTCAGCCTAGAGCCTCGTTCCGCTGCATGTCAACCGGCGCGTCCCGGCGCGGCCGCGATGCCCTTCCCAAGCCTGCTGCTACTCTGAAAGTATGGGTAGTCCTCAGCCCACAGTTCCTGTCGTTCTGCATCCGCGCGGCATTCTCTTCGACATGGATGGCGTGCTCGTCAGTTCGATCGGCTCGGTCGAGCGCAGCTGGGAAAAATGGTCCGCCGCGCGCGGCATCGATCCCGCGCGCGCAATCGGCATGGCTCACGGCCGTCGCGCCATTGAAACCCTTCGCGCGCTGCGGCCTGACCTGAACGATCAGGAGGAACTCGCCTGGCTCGAGCAGATGGAGATGGAAGACAAGGCCGGCGTGCAGATGCTTGACGGAGTGCGTCCGATCCTCGAGACCCTGCCGGAGAAATTCTGGACCGTCGTAACGTCCGCCACGGACCGCCTCGCGCGCGCTCGCATGGCCCATGCCGGAATTCGCGTCCCTGACCGCATCGTCTCCGCTGACATGGTCACGGAGGGTAAGCCGCATCCGGAACCCTACCGCAAAGGCGCCGCGCTGCTGGGTCTCACTCCTGCCGAGTGCCTCGTCATCGAGGACTCCGCCTCCGGGGCCAAAGCTGGACGCGCGGCCGGATGCAAAGTGCTCGCCACGCTGTTCTCACATTCGCTCGAAAACCTGCTCGATGCCGACTGGGTTGTGCGCTCGCTCGAAGACGTCGAGGTTTGCATATCCGGCGACGTGCTGGATGTGCGCTTCACGCCGGTTTCCCGCGAGGCAATCGCCGCGAACATATAATCTGCCCGATGGCCCTTCCCCTCCGAGTCGAATACGCGCACCAGCGGAAAATGCGCACGCGCAATACGCGCATCTACCGCGCTGCGCACTGGCCTATCTGGATCTGGGTATTTTTCCTCGCGCCCGGCCCGCTCACCTTCGATCTCTTTGCACGCGGAGGCGGCCGCTGGAATGTCGTCTGGCTCGCCGCCGTTCTCATCGGCACCAGCATCGCCGCCCTCTTCGGTAAGCTGCCCGGGGCCGAGCCTGCGCCCTACATCCTGCGCTTCGACGAAGACCGCCCGAATCCAATCTACCGCCGTATCTGCTACACCTTCGCCTGGAACGCGCTGCTCAACTTCGCGCTGCTCAATCTCGCTGGGCTAGTCTGGGCGGTGTCCGCGCGAGCGTGGCGTCTGAAGCAGATCTATCAGCACGGATATATGCCACTGCTTGCCCTGATTGTCGCGCTCGGGATCTTCGGCGTGCTCCCGCGCGTGCGCTTCTCGACCAGAGGCGAAGGCTGGGAGCGCCGCTACTTCTACGGAGCCGTCTGGTCCGTCACCGACGCGCAAACAGTGCTGCTTATCCTCTGGAAAGCACTGCCGAAGAATCACGCCACCGACGTAGTGAAGCTCATCGTCTACTGCGCGATCCTCATCGGTGTGGGCCTGCTCGCCGCCTTCGGCGCGCTGCCACGCACACGACCCATTCTGCCGGGCGAACTGATGGTCGCCGACTAATCACTCTGATCGCTGATCACTGATGTCGGGTTCAGCTACTCGGTACCAGCTACAGGCTACCGGCTCGCTCACAGATTTCCCCGCGCCGCCTGCTCCCGCTCGATGGCCTCGAACAGAGCCTTGAAGTTCCCTTTGCCGAAGCTCCGGCTGCCCTTGCGCTGGATAATCTCGAAGAACAGCGTGGGCCGATCCTCGACCGGCTTCGTGAAGATCTGCAGCATGTAGCCCTCATCGTCACGATCCACCAGGATTCCCAGCTTCTCCAGTTCAGCGATCGGCTCGTCGATCTTCCCCACTCGCCCCTCAAGTTCGCTGTAGTAGGTGTGCGGCACTGTCAGGAAAGGCACGCCCTGCGCCTTTAGCTTGCTCACGGTCTGCAGAATGTCGCCGGTTGCCAGAGCAATGTGCTGCACGCCCGGCCCGTGGTAGAACTCCAGATACTCCTCGATCTGCGACTTTCTCCGTCCCTCCGCCGGCTCGTTGATCGGGAACTTCACGCGCCCGTTCCCGTTCGCCATCACTTTCGACATCAGAGCCGAGTATTCCGTCGAAATGTCCTTGTCGTCGAAGTGCTGATACAGCGAGAAGCCCATCACGGTGGCATAAAAATCCACCCAGCGATTCATTTCGTTCCAGCCCACGTTGCCGACCATGTGATCGACGTGCAGCAGCCCTGTCGGCCGCGCCAGCTTATCTTCCGGCTCCGAACGATATCCAGGCAGGAACGGCCCGCTGTAGCCGCTGCGCTCCACGAACGAATGGATCGTATCGCCGTACGCCGCGATCGTCGCGATCCGCACCATGCCCTGTGCGTCCTTCATCTCAAATGGCTCGCGCACGCTGCGGGCCCCGCGCTTCGTGGTCTCCTTCCATGCCTGTCTTGCATCGTCCACCCACAACGCCACGTCGCGGACGCCGTCGCCATGGATCCGGATATGCTCGGCAATCTCACCGTCCGGCCGCAGGGGCGTGGTCAGCACGAAGCGAATCTTGCCCTGTTCCAGCACATAGGAAGCGCGGTCGCGCACGCCGGTCTCCGGACCGGCATAAGCCACCAGCTTCATACCGAACGCCAGCCGGTAAAAATACGAGGACTGGCGAGCGTTGCCCACGTAAAACTCAACGTGATCGGTCCCGTTCAGAGGCAGAAAATCTTTCTGCGTTGCCACTTCAGGATGGGCGAGTGTCGACATACGAAAACAGCTCCTTGGACGCTGCGTCAGTCCGCTTTTTCAGCCTGCAAGTCTCGCTCGCAGCGACTCCGGAAAGGGGTCCGAACGCACAACGACTGATTACATTAAACCCGCGCGGCCATGATGGTCCAGCGGGGTACTCCATTAACATTTGACGAAAGTTGTAGACCCCGCGTTCACACTGGGAGTTGGCAACCGTACCCTTCGTCGTAGCATCATCTGCGGGGCCGAATCCGATGCACTTCGACTGGTGGCGCCATCTCGGATCGCTCTACAGCCTGTTCCATAGCGTGCTGCCGTACCTTATCGGCGGCGGTGGCGCGGCGGGCGGTCAAAGACTCCTGCAGAAACTGCGCCAGCGCCGTGCCGCCGCCTGGCCCAGCGCCGATGGCGAAGTGCAGCACGCGAACGTCGAGAAGAAGAACGGCTACGTGGTGACTCTTGAATACCGCTACTATGCGCGCTCCCAGTATCAGTACGGCAAATATGCTCGCCACTTCCGCCGCAAACAGCAGGCCGAGCAGTTCGCTGACGCTCTCCACGGCCGCCACATTCAGGTCCGCTACCGCGAGGATAAGCCCGAAATTTCCGTCGTGCTGGAAGACGATCTGCGCACGTCCGGTGCCCTGCAGGTGAGCTAGCCGGCTCGCGTTCGCTCTGAAGAGCGGCGGCAGCCAAGGGTGCCAGCTGGCCGAATCGCCTGATTTCAGGTATTTTTCTGGCAGCCTGCCCTCCCGCTGGCCGCCTCCAAGTCTGGGGATGCCAAAACGCGCCGCCAAACCGAGCGCACCGCGCAAGTCGACCGGCAAGTCGGCTCGCCGGGCAGCGCCCGCATCGCCCTCCGACGAAGTCGATCGCCAGCTTGACCGCTACCGCGCCATGCGCGACTTCGCCATGACCGCCGAGCCGCGCGGCTCCGCCTCCACGAAAAGCAAATCCGCGGAGGGCCTGCCATTCGTCATCCAGAAGCACGCCGCCACGCGCCTCCACTACGATTTCCGCCTCGGCTGGCGCGGCGTCCTCAAGAGCTGGGCCGTTACCAAAGGCCCCAGCTATGTCCCTGCCGACAAGCGCCTGGCCGTCGAAGTCGAAGACCACCCCATCGAGTACGGCGGCTTCGAGGGGTCAATTCCCAAAGGCCAGTACGGCGGCGGAACGGTCATGATCTGGGACCATGGAACCTGGGAGCCGGTCGAGGATGTCGACGAGGGTTTCCGCAAAGGCAGTTTGAAGTTCCTGATGCACGGCACCAAGATGCATGGCCAGTGGGCGCTCATTCGCATGAAAGGCGACCGCTACGGCCGCAGCGACGGCAAGCCGAACTGGCTCCTCATCAAGGACCGCGACGAGTACGCCCGCGGTCCCAACGATCCCTGCATCACCGAAGAGGCCCCCAACAGCGCGATCACCGGCCGCAGCATCGAGCAGATTGCCGGCGACGAAGACCACATCTGGAATTCCAACCGTCCCGAGAAGCCAAAGTCACCGCCAAACCGCTCGCGGCTTACCGCGCTGAAAGAGAGATTGGCGGCAAAGCAACCCACGCGGCCTGCAGCTTCAGCCCCGCCTGATCGCGAATCGGTGCTGCACGAAGCTCCCCGCGAGAAGACGCCAGGATTCATCGCTCCCGAGCTGGCCGCCTCCGTCGATCATCCGCCCGATGGCGAGGAGTGGCTGCATGAGCTCAAGCTCGACGGCTATCGCATCCAGATCCATGTCGATGGCAGCGGCTCCAAACGCCGCGTTCGCCTCTTCACTCGTAAAGGTCTCGACTGGACGCATCGCATGCAGGGCGTTGCCGAAGCCGCCGCGCAGCTTCCGGTGCACACCGCCATCCTGGACGGCGAAGTCGTCGTCCTTACCGCCGAGGGCAACACCAGCTTCGCCGAGTTGCAGGCCGCCTTCGACGAAGGCGCTCCGCACCCCCTCACGTACTTTGCCTTCGATCTCCTCCACCTCGACGGCCACAATCTGCGCGGGCTTGCGCTGGATCGCCGCAAGGCCATCCTCGAGGGCCTGCTGCAGGAACTTGGCGACGGCGATACGCTGCGCTACAGCCAGCACATTCGCGCTCACGGAGCCGAGATGTTTCGCAACGCCTGCTCGCTCGGCGCTGAAGGCATCGTCTCCAAATTGGCGAACGCGCCGTACCAGTCAAAGCGCACGCATAACTGGCTTAAGTCGAAATGCGTGCTCCAGCAGGAATTCGTGGTTGCCGGATTCACCCCCCTCTCCAACAATTCCTACGGCATAGGCGCGCTGCTGCTCGCGTATTACCAGGACGGCGACCTTGTGTACGCGGGACGGACCGGGACCGGCTTCAACCAGAAGACGCACAAGCTGCTCCGCGACCGCCTCGAAAAACTGCGGCAGCCGAAGACGTCGTTGCACAACGCTCCTGCCGAAGCAAGGAAGGATGCTGTGTGGGTCAAGCCTGAGATGGTCGTCGAAGTTCGCTTCTCGACGTGGACCGCAGACAACCTCGTCCGCCAGGCTGCCTTCCTCGGCCTGCGCGAGGACAAGAAACCTGGAGAGGTCGTCCGCGAAGAGGCTACGCATGTGCCGAAGTCCGCGCGCCGGCAGCAACGCGAAGACGAACCTGAGGCAGCAGCTGCAAAACACATCGCCGCAAAAGCCTCGCACTCGCAGAACGCGGTTGCTGCCGGCAAAACGACCGCAGTTTCCGCCGCCGCCACGCAGCATCCTGCAGCTCCGCCCTCGAAAAAGAGTTCCGCTGAGGTCGCCGGCGTGCGCCTTACGAATCCCGACAAGATCCTGGACGAGCAGTCGCACCTGACCAAGCGCCAGCTCGCCGAATATTATGCGGCGGTCGCCGACCACGTCCTGCCGCACATCGCGCACCGGCCGCTCAGCATCGTGCGCTGCCCCGAAGGCAGCGGCAAGCCCTGCTTCTTCCAGAAGCACATCGGCATGGGCATGCCGCCGGGCGTGGACAGCGTTCCGGTCTCGCTGAAAAAGGGCGGGCCCCCCGAGGATTACGTCACCGTGTCCAAAGTCGAAGGCCTCGTCGGACTCGGACAAATGGGCGTGCTTGAGTTCCACCCATGGGGTTCGCGCAACGAGAGCCTCGAAACACCCGACCGCCTCATCATCGACCTCGATCCGGACCCGGCCATCCCCTGGGACCGCCTCGTCGCCAGCGCCATCGAAGTCCGTGACCTGATGAAGAATCTCGGCCTTGAGACATTCGTGAAGTCCACCGGCGGCAAAGGCATCCACGTCGTGGCGCCCATCCGCCCGGACCATGAATGGCCTGAGATCAAGGAGTTCGCGCACAACTTCGTGCTCATGATGGAGCATGCTAACCCGAAGCTGTACCTCACGAAGATGACCAAGTCCGCTCGCACGGGCCGCATCTATCTCGACTATCTTCGCAATGAGCGCGGAGCGACGGCCGTCGCACCCTACTCTCCGCGGAATCGCGCCGGAGTGCGTGTCGCCGTGCCCCTTACCTGGCAGGAACTGAAGCGCACCGATCCGAAACAGTTCACCGTAGCGAATTTCGATCAATGGAAATCGCGCCTGAAGCACGACCCCTGGATTGACATGGACAAGGTAAAGCAGAGCCTCACAAAGCGCGCCATTGCGGCGGTGGAAGAGATGGCCTCCACCCGCTCCGCCTGAATGCAGTTAAATGCAGTTATCCGTTCTCAGTTGTCAGTCATCAGCGAAGCGGCGGATCCCTGTCCCCTGTGCCCCGTGCTCTATCTTCACATCCGCCGCAGCGCCATCTTCGCCGCGTGATAACCGCACATGCCGTGCACGCCACCACCCGGGGGCGTCGATGACGAGCAGAGATACAGCCCCTTCGTCCCCGTGTAGTAATTGCCGAGTGCCGGACGAAACAGGAACTGCCGCAGCGAGAGCTCGCCACCGTTAATATCGCCTCCCACCAGGTTCTCGTTGGCGCGCTCCAGTTCAGCCGGCGGAGACACCTTCTTCGCCAGCACACAATCACGAAACCCCGGCGCGAACCGCTCGATCTGCGCCTCGATGCGATCCGTCATGTCCACCGTGCATCCGTTTGGCACGTGACAATAGACCCACGCGATCTGCTTTCCCTCCGGTGCGCGCGTGTCATCGAACAGCGTCGGCTGCGCCACCAGCACAAATGGGTGGTCGGCAATTTGCCCGTTCCGCGCCGCGTACTCGGAAACAGCAATCTCGTCGAAGGTACCGCCCACGTGCACGGTAATCGACCGCAGGCATTCACGCGCCTTCCAGGGAATGGGTGATGACAGCGCGTAATCAATTTTGAACGCGCCCGCACCATAACGGTATTCCTGCATCGCCCTGCGGTAGGTCTTCTGCAGCCGATCTCCCGCAATGCGCAGTAGTTGCCGCGGCGTCACATCGCACAAAATCGGCTTGCGCGGCCCATCCGCATCCAGCACGTCCAGCGAATCGATCCGCTCTCCCGTGTGGACGGTTCCTCCCAGCCGCTGCAGATGTTCGATCAGCGCGTCGGCAATCGCCTGCGATCCGCCGCGCGCCACGGGCCAGCCCACCACATGGGCCGCTGCGCCAATCACCAGCCCCACTGCCGGGCTCAGCGCCTCGTCCAGGCTCAGAAACGAATGCGCGGCGAGCCCGGCAAACAGCGCGCGTGCGCGTTCTCCTTTGAAGTGCCGCTTCGCCAGGGTACGCGCCGACTGCATCGCATACCGCCCAAAGTTCGCCATCAGGAACGGCCGCCGCGGAATCTTCGTCGGCGGCGCGAGTGCGTCCTCCACGAAGTCTCTCCAGTGCGTCGCCAGCGGCTCCATGATCTCCCGCCACGCCGCGCCATCCTCGCCCAGCACCAGTTCCTGATCCTTGAGGCTGTGCTCCAGCGTCACCGCCGTTCCGTCGTCCATCGGATGCGCCAGCGGTGCAATTCCATGCACCCATTGCAGGCCATGATCGGCCAGCGGCAGCGTGTCGAAGAATGGCGATCCCGCTGCCATCGGATGTACAGCCGATCCGAAGTCGTGCCGAAACCCGGGCAGCGTCAGTTCCAGCGTGCGCGCTCCACCGCCTGCAACCGGCTGGGCCTCATAGACGTCCACCGCGACGCCTGCCCCGGCCAGCACGATGGCCCCCGACAGGCCGTTCGGACCCGAGCCGATTACGCACGCGCGTCCCGCCATATTTTCAAGTTACAGGCTCGCCCACTACGGCGCAAAGCTGCTACAGGCGCCCGCCCAGCCGCTCCTCGCGCTCGCGCATCCGCATCTTCACGTACCACACCAGATACAGCAGCACGGCGATATTGATAGCCGTGAGCCCCGCGCGGATCCACGTCATCCGGCGCATCATCTCAAAGAGCTCCAGCGGCAGAAACGACGCCGTCAGGATCAGCGTCACGAACTCCGCCCAGGCCTTTTCCAGCATCAGCCCGATGCCTTCAATGCTGTCCAGGGCGGCAATGGCAAAGATGGCCGCGCTGATCTGCCGCATCCGGTGCGGATCGATCAGCGCCACCCGATCCAGCACCAGCTTCACGAAATGGCCTTCCGGGTTGAACCGCATGACATCCACGATGAAGTGTTCCGTCATCGCGGGCAGGTCGGCATGCAGGAGCCGCAGCGCGCCAATTCCCAGCAGAACGAACAGCATCGCCTGCAGCAGCTTGAACGCGCCAATGGCGACGATCCATCGGTCGTACTTCGAGCGCGTGCGCGACTGCTTGAGTTCGGGGGAAACGGAAACCGCCTCAGGATGCATGAATTGAGCTGTTTGTTCGCATCTTGCCACAGTGCATGGGATGCGGACCAGACACGAAAGTGCAACTCCTATCGGGCAACCAGCCGGCCGGCCCTCCGCCGCAGGTACGGTGCCAGCTTCTCCAGGGCCGCCTCCACGCTGACCCCATACTTCGCGCGCAGCGCATCGACCTTGCCGTGCTCGATGAACTGATCCGGCCAGCCAAGGCGAATGACCGGCGTCTCGATGCCCATCTCGCTGAACGCCTCCAGCACCGCGGTTCCGAATCCGCCCATCAGCACGTGATCCTCAAAGCTAACCACCGCCGTCGCATGCCGCGCATAGCGGCCGATCAGCTCGCGATCGAGCGGCTTGATGAACCGCGGATTAATGACCGCCGCCGAAAATCCCTGCTGCTCCAGCGCATCCGCCAGCTGCTTCGCCATCGGCAGCAGCGACCCCAGCCCCAGAAGCACAAAGTCCTCGCCTTCGCGGACGACCTGCGCCTGCCCGATCGGGAGCGCCTGCGGACGCGGCTTCACCTTCGCCCCGGGGCCGGTCCCGCGTGCGTACCGGATCGCGCTGGGCCCGTCGTGGAGTGTCGCCGTGTACAGCATGTCTGTCAGCTCATCCTCGTCAGTGGGCGCCATGTGCACGATGTTCGGCACGCCGCGCAGATAGGCAATGTCAAACAGCCCATGATGCGTTGGGCCATCGTCCCCGCTCAGCCCCGCGCGGTCCATGCAAAACACCACCGGCAGCTTCTGCAGGCAGACGTCGTGCACAATCGGGTCGAACGCCCTCTGCAGGAATGTCGAGTAGATCGCGCAGAACGGCTTGAATGCCTGCGTCGCCAGCCCTGCCGCAAAGATCACCGCGTGCTCTTCCGCGATCCCCACGTCGAAGTAGCGCTTCGGATGATGCGGCCGGAACAGATCGAGCGCCGTGCCGTTCGGCATCGCTGCCGTGATCGCGACAATTTTCTCGTCATCGTTCGCGAGCTTTGTCAGACCATCGGCAAACACTTCCGAGTACGTTCGTTGTCCTGGCGGAATCGTGTCGCCTGTCTCCGGATCGTAGGGCCCCAGCCCGTGAAACTTCTTCTGCTTGTCGAGCGCCGGTTGGAATCCGCGGCCCTTCTGCGTAATCGCGTGCAGCAGCACCGGCCGGTCCTGCTGCTTCAGAAACTTAAACGTCTCGATCAGCAGTCCGACATTGTGCCCGTCGACCGGCCCATAGTATGTGAGGCCAAACTCCTCGAAGAGTAATGAGGGCCACAGCATGCCCTTGGCTGCTTCCTCGGCGCGCTTCACCACATGCAGCGCGCCCTTGCCGCCGATCCTCGCCACCAGCCGCGCCGCGCTGTCGTGCAGCTGGCTCACATGCTGATTCGTGACAATCTTATGCAGATACTTCGCAATCGCTCCGACGTTGCGGTCGATCGACCACTCGTTGTCGTTCAGCACCACGATCAGCCGCCTGGTCTGATCGGCAATGTTGTTCAGCGCCTCGTACGAAATGCCGCTGGTGAACGCGGCATCGCCGGCGAGCGCCACCACATGCTCTTTGCCGCCAGCCAGATCGCGCGCGACAGCCATGCCCAGTGCTGCCGAGAGCGCCGTGCCGGCATGGCCCGCGCCGTAGCAGTCGTGCTCGCTCTCCGTGCGCAGCATGAACCCGTTCAGACCGCCTGGCTGCCGGATCGTGTCCAGCAGATCGCAGCGCCCGGTCAGCATCTTGTGCACGTAAGCCTGATGGCTCACGTCGAACACGAACTTGTCCCGCGGCGTGTCGAAGACGTAGTGCATCGCCAGCGTCAGTTCCACGACTCCTAAATTAGGACCAAGGTGGCCGCCGGTTTTCGAGAGCGTGACGATCAGCCGCTCGCGAATCTCCTGCGCGAGCGTTTCCAGCTGCGGGATCGAGAGTCTCCTGAGGTCGGCAGGGGAATGGATCGAATCGAGTAGATGTCCCATGGAAAGCTCAGAGGGAGCCCATCGTTGTACAACCACCATCCGGACTATCGCCCTGAAGGAAAAGGACCCCGTCGGGGTCCTCCCACCAGAGCTACCTCTGAATATCAAGTATACCGGGTTTATGCGGGTTTCTGAGTGGCGGTCTAAGTTGCAGATGATACTCGCTTAACCTGCAGCCGCAAGTGGCTGAAAGGTACCGTGGCGCTTCCCGGCAAACGTCGCGCCACCGTCTCCGGCACACGTGCCTCGTTCACTGCGGCTCCCGCGGGAAAAGGAACTTCAGCATCGGCTGAACGCGTTTTGCCCACGCATCCTCGTCATGTTTCCCGCCTGGCACGCGCTGAAAATGCAGATCCGTGGGCTCTCGCCAGCCGTTCGCCTTCAGCCGCGCTTCCAGCAGCTCCACATCGCCCACGGTGCGCCGTCCCTCAGCGTCGCCCACATCCAGCCAGATCCGGGGCCGCTCTCGCAGCTCCGGCCCGCGCTCGTTCACGTAGCTCACGATGTATTTGTGGTTCCACCACACGGACGGCGACAGCACCGCCAGCTTCCCAAACGTCTCCGGATGCTCAAGACCCATCCACAGGGACAGCAGTGCGCCAAGAGACGATCCGCCGATTCCGATGTGCTCGCGGCCGCTGCACAACCGGTACTGCGAACGCAGGAACGGCAGCAATTCCCGCATCAGCATCTCGCCGTATCTTCTCGCTTCGCCGCCGCCCATCTTCCAGTCGCGGCTCGGGGTGTACTCCGCCAGACGCCGCTCGCCGCCATTCGCCACGCCGGCAATCACCAGCGGCTCGACTTCGCCTGTCTCGATCGCCTCATCCGCCGTTTCCGCCACCCGCCACGTGCGCCCGCGAATGAACGACGTCTCCGGATCGAACAGGTTCTGCCCGTCCTGCAGAATCAGCAGCGGGTACTCGCGCCGCGCCTCCTCGCCGTATCCAGGCGGCAGGTAGACTGTCAGATCGCGCTCTGCCCTGAGCACGCGGCTGGGGAATCGCTCGTGTTTGCGGAGCCGCGGATGTTCGTACGCGCGTGAAGCAGGAGCGTTCTGCGCCTGTGTCTGGATCTGTGTGCCCAACCTGCTCCCTTTTTGCCGCTCCCGCTCTCCACTCATGGCGGATTCCGATGCTTTACGATACCGTAACTTCTCTTTTCGTCCTCAATGAACCGCGAATATCACAAGTGGTGGTCCTGGCGCCTCGACCGCGAAATGGAACTCCTCGTCTTCGGCCACTCCGGCCTGCCGATCCTCGTCTTCCCCACTTCGCAGGGCCGCTTCTACGAATTTGAGGATCGCGGCATGGTCACCGCTGTCGCCGACAAGATTCACAACGGCGAAATCCAGCTCTTCTGCGTCGATTCGGTCGACTCCGAAAGCTGGTACAACCGCAACGTGCCGCCGCGCTGGCGGATCGCACGCCACGTGCAGTACGAAAACTACCTTATGGAAGAGGTGCTCCCGCTCATCCGGCTCAAAAACGTCAATCCGCGACTGGCGTCCTTAGGATGCAGTTTCGGTGGCTTCCACGCGGTCAACATCGCCCTGCGTCATCCGGACCGCATCACCGGATTCCTCTCGATGAGCGGCGCGTTCGACCTCTCCAGCTTTCTCGCCGGCTACTACGATCAGGATGTCTATTTCAATCTGCCTACGCATTACCTGCCGAGCCTCACCGACCGCTGGTACTTCGACCACTATCAGAGAAATCATTACGTCCTCGCCACCGGGTGGGACGACCAATGCCTCGGCCAGAATCAAAACCTCGCGCGGATCATGGGCGCGAAAGGCGTTCCCCACAACCTCTACATCTGGGAAACCTGGAACAGCCACGACTGGCCCACCTGGGCTCAGATGATGAATGTGTATCTGT
>DASYYN010000226.1:0-3410 GCA_035933815.1 Acidobacteriaceae bacterium | reverse complement strand
GCCGGCGACGAGGCGGTCGAGATTGCCGGGGAGGAATTTCTCCGCGCGGGAGTAGTCGGCGGCTGTGACGGGCTGCTGAGCAAAGGCGGGCGCGACGGCGGCGCAACAGAAGAGAAGCAGAGCGGTGCGTGCGGTCATTGTGGTTCCTGTGGCCTGACGGGGAGTTGCGGGACGAACTGTGGCGAAAGCGAGTATATAGGGATGTAGTTCTCGCCTGCAGAGGCAAAGGAGTCACAGGAGAGATGAAGAGACGGGAGTTTCTGAGCACGGGACTCGCTGCGTCGGCGGCGATGATGGCGCCGCGCGACGTGGCTGCGCAAACGGTCGAGCCCGGGAAGCAGCGGCAATATTACGAGCTGCGCAGGTATCTGCTCGAGCAGGGACCGCAGACGCAGCTGGCAGCGGACTACGTAGGCAAGGCGCTGATTCCCGCGCTCAACCGGATGGGGATTGCTCCGGTAGGCGCGTTCAATCTGCAGATCGGGCCGGAGACTCCGGCGCTGTATCTGCTGCTGCCCTGCACGAATCTCGACACGCTCGTGAACTCGCGGCTGCACCTGCATGAGGATGCGGAGTTTCAGTCGGCAACGGCGGCGTTCTCGGCGGCGCCGGCGAGTGCTCCCGCGTTTGTGCGGGTGGAGAGCACGCTGCTCATCGCCTTTGAGGGATGGCCGCAGATCACCGTGCCTCCAGCGACGGCGCAGAAGGGGAAACGGATCTTCCAGCTGCGCACCTATGAGAGCCCGAGCGTGCGCGATCACGTGCGCAAGGTGCAGATGTTCCACGCCGGCGAGTTCGAGATCTTTCGCAAGGCGGGCTTCTGGAACGTCTTCTTCGGCGACGCGCTGATCGGCGAGCGGCTGCCGCACCTGACCTACATGCTGAGCTACGAGGAGGTGGCGCAGATGGATGAGTTGTGGGGGAAGTTCCGCAACGATCCGGACTGGAAGAAGCTGCAGCAGCGGCCGGAGTTCGCGTTCGAGCCGATCGTGAGCAACATTACGAATCTGGTGCTGGCGCCAACGGAGTATTCGCAGATTTGAGGCAGCGGCCAGCGGCCAGCAGTCAGGAGTCAGCAGTTAGCAGTAGCGGCTGGCTGCTGGAAGCTGGAGGCTGGCCGCCAGCGGTCAGCGGTTCAGGAGGCGGCATGAATCGAGCGGCGGTAAGGGAGACGCGTTCCAGTGCGGGGCAGAGCGCCGGGTATTCGGGCACGCCGCTCTGGAAGAAGCTCGGCGTGAAGGACGGGCAGAAGACGTGGCGCTCGAAGATGCCGGCGAGCGTAGCGGGGGAGATCGCGCAGGGTGAGGTGCGGCCGGCGCTGATGAGAACTCCGACGGCGGGGCTGGAAATGGCGCATGTGTTTGTGACGCGGCGCGCGGCGCTGGCGGAGCATCTGGCGCGGCTGCGTCCGCTGCTGGCGCCGGCGGGAGTGATCTGGGTGTCGTGGCCGAAGAAGACCGCGGGCGTGGCGACGGATGTGACGGAAGACGTGGTGCGCGCGGAGTGTCTGCCGCTGGGCCTGGTGGACGTGAAGGTGTGTGCGGTGGATGGGACGTGGTCGGGGCTGAAGCTGGTGGTGAGGAAGACGGAGCGGGGTTAGATCCAGTCGCAGTCGGGCTCTGCGGCTGCGGGAGTCGCGCGCCGGCGACGGGCCGGGGCCGATCGCGACTCTATCGGCCGGTGTTGAAGCTGTAGACGACGCTGTAGGAGAAGACGGGATAGAGACTGAAGGAGCTGACGTCGTGGCGCCAGCGGGTGAGGCTGGACTGGAGGGCGTTGTTGAAGCTGGCGCTGACGGCGTTGGCGGAGTCGGCCAGGCTGCCGCACTGGGTTTGGGCTTTATCCTTGCAGACCCAGCCGGTGAGGTTGGTGTCGATGGTGGGAGCGCCCATGAAGACGATGCCGAATTCGGCCGGGAAGGACCAGTGGCGTTCGGTGCGCGGGATGAACTTGCCGAATCCGCCGGAGAGCACGAAGGCCGGGCGGTGGCGGTGGAGGCCGAAGACGCCCGATCCGGTGACCGGGGTGGCACCGGTGGCCGGGTTCGGGCTGGCGGAGTAGAAGGTCTTGCCGTCAAGGGTGAAGGCGGTTCCGTTGGCGATGCGGGTGGCCGCGTAAAGATGATTGTTGTTGTAGAACATGAGACCGGCGCTCAGTCTCCAGACGCTCAGCCAGGGGTAGACGTCCACTTTGGCCGCTGCCGAGGCCAGATGCAGCCGGCCGTCGACGTTGACGCCGTCGATCTCGAAACGGCCGGTGTTGTAGTGGAAGAAATTGCCGTCGACGCGAAGATCCATGAAGGTGTTGAGGACGGTGGCGCCTTTGATGCCGACGCCGAGGGGCGAGACGTCGGCTCCGATGCCGACGCGGGACCAGGGGCCCTGATATACGTTGGTCGGGAAGGGTTCGGCGGGCTTGGGCTCGCCGCCGGCCGCAGCGGATGGGAGCGGGGGAGCGCCGTCGAGGGCGGCGACGGCAGGCGTTGAGGGAATTTCAGTGCAGACGGCTGCAGGTTTCGGGGAAGCGGTGAAGCTGAAGTTCGCAGGCACCTGGGCCGCGGCGATGCCCGGAGCCAAGAGGAATGCTGCGCCGGCGAGGAGGCTGGCGGAGCGGACTACGGGCGCCGTCCCGATGGGGTCGCGCATGATGGGATTCGACGCAGGGCGGGGGAAAAAGGTACGGGCACAGCGATAAGTTAAGCGAAAGTGTGTCTTAAATTTGGACAGCATCTGGCGAGTGGTCTGCGACGGCCCAGCCCGAATTCGTCAAACGGGGTTTCTCGCCAGAATGCAGCATTGCGGCCCCACCACTCGGGCAGCTCTGCAACATCACGGATATCACCGCGGATTGGATGCATAACGCACCAGCTATACCGCCCAAACGCAAAAAAGCCCGCTCCGAGGAGCGGGCTTTTATCTATATGCCGGCGATCACCTAATCTCCCACACACTTTCGCGTGCAGTACCATCGGCCCAGCGAGGCTTAACTTCCGTGTTCGGGATGGGAACGGGTGGGACCCTCGCGGTATGGTCACCGGCAAAGTCGAGCGACGCCTGGCGGGTGGTTTCTCCCACGGCTGAAGCGGTCCGGACAGTTTCTTCTTCGGACCAGGGTTCAGTAAGCTGGCGTCACAACTTGCCAGTCCGGGAGACAAGCTCCCGGACGGAAACGAAATCGATTGGCGCACAAGGCGTGTGTTGAGTGTCTCTGTGCAATTGCTGCGCAGAGTTAATTCTATGGATAAGCCGAACGGGCGATTAGTACTGGTAAGCTGCACGCATTACTGCGCTTTCACCTCCAGCCTATCAACCAGGTGGTCTTCCTGGGCCCTTCAGGGAGATCTCATCTTGGGGCGTGCTTCCCGCTTATATGCATTCAGCGGTTATCACAACCGAACTTCGCTACCCAGC
>DASYYN010000076.1:0-4115 GCA_035933815.1 Acidobacteriaceae bacterium | reverse complement strand
GGTTCCTCCGGGGATTGCGGCGGCGATCGCCGCCGGGAATCCGGTGGTCGAGGGGGTCCGCCCGGTTGGCACGGGGGCTGAAGCAAGCGCGGGCACCGCCCTGGTGCCGCGCGCTCCCCCGGCACCTCCGCTCCCGCCGGCACCGGCAGAGGGGAAGGTGCCGTTCAGTCGGCTCGCCGATCCCGACGATCCGCCAGAGGTCCATGCGGCCTACGCCGAGCTCGAGGAGCAATTAGAAAAGGCTGACTGGTACCTCATGGCCGGTTCCAGCAAGAAAAGGAGAAGAGAGTGATGCCTGACGGACAGATGAGGCCGGTCGACCGGCCGCCAATCTTGTGGTGTTGGCGGCGGCGACAATCCGCGGATAAACGGCGCGGCCTTATTATGTGTAGGGAGGGTGAGAGGGCTTGCGGCGCCAGTCTGTGGCGTACGCCGGATGCGGGATCGGGTTGGGCGTCCGGTAGGGGAGTGCGGTCAAGGGGATCGACCGGCGATAGTGCCGGCGTGGTCGTAGCCTTGGTTTGATTTTCCGCTGGTGAGTCGCGAGGGGCGATCTGGCGCCGTCTAGATTGGGCGGAGGAGTTCAGAACGACGAATCGTCGCCCGGGTCATCACCGCTTTGGTCGGTAACGTGTTCCTGAAAATTTTGAAGCAGAGGCTGGATCTGGCCGCCGTACCGGGTCCAGATTGCCTGGCGTAGATCATCGAGCAGGTCGAGCACGGCGAGCGTCTGCTCGGGGCTCCAGATCGCGGGGATGTCGACGGTGATCGGCCGCAAATGCGCGGGTGTGGATGATCGTCGCCTGGCGGGTTTACTCATGACTTCGCGCCGCGGCGCTGGCGGGCGCGCTGTTCGTTGCGTTCGCGGGCTTCTTTGGCGCGGTAGGATTCGCCTTCGATGACGATGATCTCGGCCCGGTGGACCAGGCGATCGACCAGGGAGACCACACAGGCAGCGTTGGGGAACACTTCCTTCCACTCGGTGAAGGAGCGGTTGGTGGTGATCAGCGTGCTCTTGTTCTGGTAGCGCCGCGAGACGAGCTCGAACATCAGGTCGGCATGGCGGTTGGAGTAGGATAGGTAGCCGACCTCGTCGATCGCCAGCAGCGTCGGGCGGGCATAGTGATGCAAACGGCGGCGCAGCGCGGAATCACTATCCAGGGCTGCCAGGTCGCCGAGCAACTGGCCAGCAGTGGTGAACAGCGCGGTCTGGCCGGCGACCAGGGTCTGGTGGGCGATGTTCTGCGCCAGCATGGTTTTGCCGGTGCCGTTTTGACCGACCAGGACCACATTGGTGGCGTCCCTGAGAAAGTCGAGCGTCATCAGCGTCTCGATGGCGGCGCGGTCGCAGCGCTTCGGCCAGTTCCAGTCGAAGTCGCAGAGCGGCTTGAAGCGACCGATATGCGCCTCCTGCAGCCGCCGCTCCAGGCTGCGGCGGGCACGTTCGTGTTCTTCCCAATCGATCAGTGATGCAAGCCAGGGCTGAGTTGCCACTTCGGTCCAGTGCGCGAGCAGGCCATGCAGGTGCAGCGCGCGGGCCCGGTCGCGCAGATTGTCTGGCTCACTCATCGGCCGGGTCCTTGAGCCGGTCATAGGTTTCGAGGTCGTGTGGCGGCAGGGGCACATCGCGCGCCTGCACATGAGCAGGCATGGTGATGGCGGTCGGCGGCGCTTCGCCGCGCTGTTCGCGGCGACGTTCCAGTGCCAGGCGCACCGCATTTGGGTGCGGTACGCCGCGCGCCAGCGCATCCGGGATGGCAGCTTGCAGCTCAGCGGCGCCATACCGCTCGAGCAGCCGCTGCAGGCCAACGGTGATGGCGCCGAGATTGGCGCCGCGTTCGGCGGCGCGGATCAGCAGGTCCTTGGTGGCGGGCGCAGCCTGCACGAGGTGATTGGTGGCCCGATGCTGGCGGGCGGCATGCTTGCGGTCCGCCAGAGCCTGGATATGTGCCGGGTACTCGATCTGCGCGCCCTTGTCGTAACTGCGGGGATGACAGGCCAACACATGCACACCATCGACGATGCGGACTTCGTGTGTGTCGGCCAGCACCGTCAACGCCCGCCGCACATGCGTATGCGGTATGGTATAATCGTTCAGGTCGAAGCGGACGTAAGGCGTCTTGCCGACTGTGACCTCGACGCGTTCCAGGAGCGGTACGGGATTGTCCGGCAGCGGCAGCAGGCGCGCGGTTTCGTCGACGAACACCTCGCGCACCGTGCGGGTCGGCTCGTCGGGACAGCGCCGATCGGCGGCCTGGCCGTTGCACCAGACTTCGGCCTGCCTGTTGAGGTCGTCGATGTCGGTGAAGCTGCGGGCAGCGAAGAACGAATCCCGTACATATCTTATGGCTCGTTTCACCCGGCCTTTTTCGTTGCCGCGCGCCACCGCAACCGGGCGCGGTTCGTAGCGATAGTGGCCGGCAAAATCCAGCAGTGTCGGGTGGAATCGGATTGCATCGCCGTGTCGTTCCAACACGGCACTCTTTAGATTATCATAAAGAAGCACACGAGGAACGCCATGCCATGCGGTGAATGCGCCGACGTGACCGCGCAGAAAGTTCTCCATTCGCGCGTCCATAAAGAAGCGCAGGAAGATCTGCCGTGAGTGGCTCAGCACCATGACGAACGCCATCAACGGACGCCGTGCGCGGCCGATTGTCAGATGGCCGAAGTGGGCCCAGTCAACTTGTGCCTGCTCGCCCGCTAAGCTGCGCAGCCGCAGATAGGCTTCGGCTTTCGGACGCGGCCGGTGGCACGCAATGAGGTGGCGGAAGTGGTCGGGGCTGCCGCGATAGCCACGTTCGCGCACCATCCCATGCAGGCGGCTGGCCGTCAGGGTAGGGAACTTCTCCAGCGTCTGCAAAATGAACGGCAGATAGGCGTCGATCTGCGACGGCCGCGGCGGTGGCCCGAGCCGCGGCAGACCAGCCTGCGCCAGCACCCGCCGCACCACGCTGTGATGCACGTGCAACTGCGCGGCGATGGTGCCGACCCGCCATTTCTCGGCGTGGTAATAGCGCAGGATCTGCGCCTCGATCGCAGGCGGCGTCACCATGGCGATTTGCGCTCCCTCCGGGCGTGTTCAACCCTGCCGCGACGACGGTCACCCCGGCGCAGGAACCCCTGACGAAGCTGCGGCAAGCAGACACGACCGCACCAGTGGCAGTGCGTGGCCGATCGCCGGGACCGCTCAGCCGGGGAACTTTCGTCGCTCGTGGCCGCTATCGCGCCGACCGCCAGCAAATCATCCGCCGGCGGCAGGGGTGAACCATGATGCGTCACTATTTCTTGCCGGGCGCGATAACGCCCCATCCGGAGCGCATGGGTCCGCCGGCCGGGAAGGCTCGCCTGGTAGCGTTGCGCGGCTGCTCGCAAGGACTGCCGGCGTGCCCGCCGCGAGCAGTCGCCGCTGCAATAGACCTGGCCGCGGTCGCAGCAACGACAGATGACCACCTGGCTGCGGCAGCCCAGGCACAGAAACAGCCGGCCCGAGATCGGTCCTGACTGTCCAGCGGCGCAGACGCGTCGTAGACGAACGCCGCATTCGGCGGGATGCTGATCCTGCATTCGTGCCCAGCACGGTGTGGGGCACGGCGTCGATGCAGAACTGCCAGGTTGGGATCGGCGCCGTGCTTGCCCCTCAGTCTGGCAGGCTCCCGGCACGCTGCTGAGACGGCATCCGACCTGATCGCATCACTCGACAGTTCGGCGGACGCGTCGCGTCTGTCATGGGCCAACAGCGGTCGGGGCTAACGCCCCTCCCGCCGTCGGCCCATGACAGACGCCATCACTCCAAGTTGGTTTCCCGCGCCGGATAGACGCGGATCCGGGCCGCCGCTGACAATCCGCAGGCGGCGAAGCGCATCCGCGCCTATCTTGCCGCCGCCGGCCACGGTGAGCAGTGTGATGCGCCGCTATTCCGGCCGACGCGCGGCAACAAGAAGCCGCTCGATCAGGCCGGACGCATGGACCCCGGTGCTGTCGATCGCGTCGTCCGGAAATATGCCGCTGCGATCGGGCTTGATCGCGGCTACTCGGCGCACTCGATGCGCGCGACATTCATCACGACCGCGCTTGAGAACGGCGCGCAGCTCGAAGACGTGCAGAAGGCCGCG
>DASYYN010000008.1:0-20370 GCA_035933815.1 Acidobacteriaceae bacterium | reverse complement strand
CGTCCTCGGCCCGCTCCCCGAATAGGCGCAGCCCCCTATTGCCTACTGCCTGGTGCCTGTCTTCCTGTTGCCTGGTGCCTCTGCCTGGTGCCTGTCTTCCTGTTGCCTATTGCCTGTTGCCTGATCCCTGTTCCCCTGCCTCTTCGAAGTACGCCTCATACGGCCTCTGCCGCGCCTCCTGGAACTCCGCCGGCGTCTCCCCGTACCGCTTGAAGTACATGTCTCTCCTCTCGTTCTCCGACCGATTCAAAGCCATATCCCAGTTCTTCTTCAGGTCGCGAAACTTCGCCGTCGAGTTCGGCAGCCACAGCGCATCGGGTTCCGGCGGATCGTTCGCATCGCTGCGTTCCGCCAGCGGATGCTCGCCCGTCATCATCGCCCAGTCGGCATCGCAGACCGCCGGCTCACTCTCCGCCGCACTCCCAGTCACAGGCTCTGCCACGCTCTCTGACGCCAGGCTTTCCGGTACTTTCTCCGCCGCCCCGCTCTCCGCCACCGCGATCTCCGCCGCCGCGCTCGCATCCACCGGCCTGGAATCAGCCGGCTTCTCCACCGCCCCTGCCGCCGCTGCCGCAGCAGCCGAAGCAGCCGCTGCCGCCGCCCGCGCCTGATCGCGCGCCGCGTGCTCTGCAGCCCGCTCCGCTTCCCACTTCCGGAGAACCTCCCGCTCGTCATACACCGGAGCCAGCCACTCCTCGTTGCGTTCCACCACCTCCGTCGGTTCGAGCGCCGGATCCTCGAGCACTACGTTCCACCGCTTCATCTGCGCCGCCAGCCGCTTCTCGGCCAGCTTGTCCTGCAGCAGGCCGCGCGCCTCGCGGCACCCCATCAGGATCACGCGCCCGTTCGACGGCGGAATCGTCCCCAGCGACATCGCCCGCACCGTCTGCGACACCACCATCCGGATCGATTCCGCGTCCTCCATCAGCGGAACCGTGATCGGACCCTGCCGCCGCGTGCCTTCCCATCGCCCGTGCCGGAAGCAAAACCCCTGCCCCCGGACCTCCCAGTCGCGGCACCGCTCCCCGCTCTCCAGAATCCTCCGGCACTGCCGCTCCGGAGGAGCCGCCCCACCCCGGTCCTTCTCCGCCGCCGTTTCCACCTCGATCATTTCCACCCCATCGTCCATCGCCTCTCTCCCATTTACGCTGCCCCGCCGACCCGCTGACTTGCCGACTCGCCGACTCACCAGCCGCCTTTCCCCTGACCGCCTCTTCCCTGGCCGCTTCTCCCCAAATGAAAAAGCCCCGCATCCGCGAGGCTCTTCGACTCCGTATTCCCTACACCCTACTGCCTATTGCCTACTGCTTGGTCCCTGTTCTTACTCTATAAGTCCAGAATATCATCCTCGAATAACTCGAGTCTCAAATATCCCGGGCGGAGGGGATCGCCGGTAACCAGCAACCGGCGCCAACAGCCACCCTCCCGCATGTGACTTAATCGAGGCCACTTAGCAGACCGGACCCCCTGGAGAGCTAGTCGTAATACTCCAGCCCCAGGTGCGTAATCAGCTCCTCCCCCATGATGTGCCGCAGGGTGTTCTTGAGCTTCATGGACTGGATAAACAGGTCGTGCTCCGGATACAGCCCCGGCGCCGATTGTGGGCTCTTGAAGTAGAAGCTCAGCCACTCCTGGATGCCCAGATGGCGCAGCTCAGGCGTGCGCTGCGCCAGGTCGAGGAAGAGCACCAGGTCCAGCGCGATGGGCGCTGCCAGGATTGAGTCGCGGCACAGGAAGTCGACCTTGATCTGCATGGGATAACCCAGCCATCCGAAGATGTCGATGTTGTCCCAGCCCTCCTTGTTGTCGCCGCGCGGCGGATAGTAGTTGATCCGGACTTTGTGGTACATGTTCCCGTACAGCTCAGGGTACTTCTCCGGCTGCAGGATGTACTCCAGCACGCCCAGCTTCGACTCCTCCTTGGTCTTGAACGACTCAGGGTCGTCGAGGACCTCGCCGTCGCGGTTGCCGAGGATGTTGGTCGAGTACCAGCCGCTGACGCCCAGCATGCGCGCCTTGAACGCGGGCGAGAGCACCGTCTTGATCAGCGTCTGCCCGGTTTTGAAGTCCTTGCCGCAGATAGGCGCCCCGTTGCGTCGCGACAGCTCGATCATGCAGGGCAGATCGACGGTGAGGTTCGGCGCCCCGTTGGCGAAAGGCACGCCTTCCTTGAGCGCCGCGTAGGCGTAGATCTGCGAGGGCGCAATGGCCGGGTCGTTCTCGTTCAGGCCCTTCTCAAAGGACTCGACCGTCTCGTGCACGGCCGTGGGCTCGAGGAAGATCTCGGTCGAGCCGCTCCACAGGACGACGACGCGATCCACCTGCGACTTAAAGCGCTGGATGTCGTTGCGCAGCTGCTGTGCCAGGTCGCACTTGTTCTTGCCCTGCTTCACGTGCGTGCCGTTGAGCCGCTTGACGTAGTACTGATCAAAGACGGCGGGCATGGGCTTGATCGACTCGAGGAAGGGCTTGATGCTCTGCAGGTGGTCGCGGTCGAGCACCGCGGCGTGGCTGGCGGCGCCATACATGTCCTCGGGAAAGATGTCCCACCCGGTAAAGACAATGTCGTTGAGGTCGGCGAGCGGGACGAAGTCCTTCACCAGAGGCGTGCGGTTGTCGGTGCGCTTGCCGAGGCGGATGGTGCCCATCTGCGTTACGGAGCCGATCGGCTTCGCTAGTCCCTTGCGGACGGCTTCAACGCCCGCGATCAGGGTAGTGGCGACGGCGCCCATGCCGACCACCATGACGCCCAGTTTGCCCTTTGCGGGCTGAATCGTTTCCTTCGGTGTTGCTGACGAACCGGTCTTCCCTGTCATCCGTGATTGCCTTTCCTGATGTCTCCTGATGGATTCAAAAACCGCAGTGGACCAAACAATCAGTCTCTAACGGAGGGCGGGAATCTGCAAATTACGGAAGAGAAGAACTTAGCGGTAGCGCTAACGCTCGCTCACAATGTCGTTCGAACAGCGCAAGCGAGAAAGCTGGGCACCGGCTGGTTCTCAAGCGGCTTTGCTACACCCTCAACGCTAACGCCTACGCCCCGCCTTCCGCAGGACGCACCCGATTGCGCCAGTGAGTCCACACGAACCAGAGGATCGCCAGCGCGAGCAGGACTTCCACGCCGAGATGGAAGCGGTGGTAGACGGCCTTGAAGCGCGGATCGGTATCCCAGGCTTCGCCCAGCTTCATGCCTGCGTAGCCGAGGACGAAGCACCACGGCCACGATCCGATGAAGGTATAGAGATGGAAGCGCCATTGCGGCATCTTCGCAATGCCGGCCGGTAGCGCGATAAAGGTGCGGACGACGGGCAGCAGCCGTCCTATGAAGACCGTGATGCCGCCGAAGCGGGCGAAGAAGCGCTCCGCCCGGTCCAGGTCATGCTCGTTGAGCAGAACGAAGCGGCCATAGCGCGCGATGAACGGGCGTCCACCGCGCGCGCCGATCCAGTAGGCGAGAGCGGAGCCGAGATTGCAGCCGAGCGCGCCGGCGGTGGCGATGCCGATGAGGCCGAGGCGTCCGGCGTGCACCAGGTATCCGGCGAAGGGCATGATGATTTCGGAAGGCAGGGGAATGCACGCCGACTCGATGGCCATCAGCAGCAGCACGCCCCAGTAGCCCGACGCGGAGATAACAGCGATGATGAAATGCCCGAGCGCGGCAAGGATTTTTTCGCTCATGCGAATTTGAGTGTACCTTGACGCGCGCAGTGGCTTCGCCTACCGTCAAAGTATGAGATTCAGCCGCTGGATGCGCGTGACGGGCTGTTGTCGCAGCTCTGCGTGTTGTCGCGGCGGAATCGTGTGCTAAGCCGAAACGAGGTTTAGCTGCCGCCCGCGCACTTTGCTGAGCGCGGGCTTTGTTGTCTCAGGGCCTTCCCAGACCGACCGAGGAATCGACCCATGCAACCTGATTTCGAGACTTCCGTTCTCCTGCATCGCCTCTGTTGCTCCGGGACGCGCTGTTGTTGCCGCGCGTAACTCGCCGGGCCCTCGCGCAGTTCCCTTTTAGACAATTCAGAAGATTGAGGAGCTTTTGTGAAGCTACTGAGGACGATTCTCTCTGCAGGGCTGGTTTGGGCTGTAATGTTAGCGGGCGCTCCGCTGCGCGCGCAGATTGTTGGCGGCACGATCAGCGGGACGGTTGAAGACGTAACCGGCGCGGCGCTGCCGGGAGCGATTGTCACGATGCGCAATGTGGAAACCGGCGCGGTGCGGCTCGTGACGAGTGGGGCGGATGGGCGATTCTCCGCTCCGTCGGTGCCGGTGGGGCAGTATGCGATTGCCGTGTCGCACGACGGGTTCGAGACGCAGAAGCGTGACGGGATCGCGCTGTCGGTTGCGCAGTCGCTGGAGCTGACGTTTCAGCTGACCGTGGGCGCAGTGCAGCAGCAGATAGTCGTGAGCACGGCTTCGCCTTCGGTAAACACGACGACGCAGTCGATTGCGGGGCTGGTGGATGAGCGGCAGGTGAAGCAGCTTCCGCTGAATGGGCGCAGCTATGATGAGTTGCTGACTCTGAATCCTTCGGCGGTGAATTCCACCGCCGAGCGCGCGGGCGGCGCAGGGACGTCGAACTCGTCAGTGGGCAACATGTTCTCGGTAAGCGGCCGCCGCCCGCAGGACAATTTGTTCCTGCTGAACGGCATTGAGTACACCGGGGCGTCGCTGATCAACGTGACCCCGGGCGGCACGAGCGGCGAGTTGCTGGGCGTCGACGCGGTGCGCGAGTTCAACGTTGTGACGGACACGTACGGCGCCAGCTACGGCAAGCGCGATGGCGCGCAGGTAAGCATCGTGACGTCGTCGGGCACGAACGATCTGCATGGATCGGCCTTTGAATTCCTGCGCAACAGCGCACTCGACGCGCGGAATTATTTCGATCGCGCACAGATTCCCTCGTTCCAGCGGAATCAGTTTGGCGGCAGCCTGGGCGGGCCGCTGCGGAAGGACAAGCTGTTCCTCTTCGGCAACTACGAGGGCTTTCGTCAGAACTGGGGCCTGAGCGCCGTCACGCTGGTTCCGGACAACGAAGCGCACGCTGGCTATCTGCCGAATGCATCCGGGCAGGAGCAGTACGTCGGCGTGAATGCGGCGGTGGCTCCGCTGCTGGCGCTCTGGCCGGTGCAAAATGGGCCGGAGTTGCTGGCCAATGGGCAGCCGAGCGGAATTGCGGAAGCGTTCAGCCATCCGGAGCAGCATATTCGCGAGGACTTTGGCACGACGCGCGTCGACGACAACCTGAGCGCGAACGATCTGCTGTTTGCGGTCTACACGGTCGACGATTCGGCGGCGCATACGCCGACGCAGAATCCGCTGAGCCTGATCGACGAGAGCCTGCGCGAGCAGGTGGCGAGCATCCAGGAGCAGCACTCCTTTTCGCCCCACTTCCTGAACATTGCACGCTTTGGGTATTCGCGGGCGAGCTACTTCTTTACTGGATCGGTCCCTCTCGCCGTGCCGGGATGGGTAGGCAGCGATCCCGTGGGGGCAATTGTGATCAGCGGCAGCACCGCCTCCAATGGAGCTTCGCAGATTACCGTCGCCGGCGCGAACACCGGCAGCAACAATCGCACAGCACGCAATCTCTTCACGGTAGACGATCACGTTTACTGGTCGCGAGGAAAGCATCAGGTGGAAGCGGGCGGGTGGCTGCAGCGGGTGCAGTCGAACGACATGCTGGCGCAAAACCAGTATGGACAGGCTTCGTTCAGCACGCTGCAGTCGTTCCTGCAGGGCACGGTAGCGACGTTCACGGTTGTGCCGTCGCCGGCGGAACTCGCCTGGCGATCGCTCGAGGGCGCATGGTTTCTGGAAGACACCTGGAAGCTGGCGCCGCACTTTGAGCTTCGCGCAGGATTCCGAGCCGAGTCGACAAATGGATGGAATGAGGCGCAACGGCGCGCGGCGAATTACGCGATCGTCGATGGCGTGCTGCAGACGAATCCAGTGGTCGGCAGCGCGGCTCTGACGACGAACCGGGCGAAGTTCCTGCCGAATCCGCGGCTGGGGTTTGCGTGGGATCTCTTTGGGAGCGGCAGGACCGCGGTGCACGCTGGCGCGGGGCTTTATCACGGCCTGCTGGACAGCCTCGATTACCGGCTGGACCAAACCGCTCCCTTCAACACTTCGGTGAGCTTCAAAAACACTCCCGTCGCGAGCCTGCACATCACGCCGGGCGCGCCGCTGCCGTCCGGATCGCTGGTCTCACCGAGCAACGTGCAGCCGGACATCGCCACGCCGGCGGTGATCGCGTGGAGCCTGCGCGTGGAGCAGCAGGTGGCTTCCCGGACGACACTGACAGTGGGCTATGTGGGGTCGCACAGCTACCACCAGATCCTGTCGGAGGATATGAATGAACCTGCGCCGAGTTACACAGCGGCGAGCGAGCCGTATTATCCGGCGGGCGCAAAGAACGCAAATCCCGACCTCGCGAACTCGACCTCGTGGGTGTCGCAGGGCGTGGGCCTGTATAACGCGCTGCAGGCGGATGTGCGGCGGACGTTTGCGAACAGCTTTCAGCTGCGCGGGAATTACACGTGGTCGAAGAACCTCGACGATGGGTCGGCGTGGAACACCAGCGTCAGCGGCAACACACCCGCGTATGTGGAGTTTCCTCTGAACCCGAAGCTCGACTGGGGCCCCAGTGCCACGGACGTGCGACAGCAGGCGGCGGTGAACGGAAGCTGGGAGCTGCCCTTCGGGCCAAATCATCGCTGGCTGAACCATCCGGCAGCGCTCACGCGCTACGCCTCTGCCGGCTGGACACTGAGCGGCATAGTGAACGCGCAGAGCGGTTTCCCTTTCTCGCCACAGCTTGGCTACAACCCGACCGGCAATGGCGATACGCGGAACCCAGTACGGCCGAACTGGAACCCGGCGTTCCACGGCAATCTCTACCAGAAAACAGCCACGGAGTACTTCAATCCGAATGCGTTTCTGCCGCCCACATCGGGGACTTTCGGCAACGTGCGCCGTGACTCGCTGCAGGGGCCAGGGTTGTCGGAGGTGGACTTCTCGGTGCTGAAGGATACAGCGATTCGCGAAGGCGTGCGGCTGCAGTTACGGGCGGAGTTCTTCAATCTGCTGAACCACACGAATTTTCTGACGCCGAATGAGGTGGTGTACACATCGGCGACGTCGGGAATTTCGCCGACCGCAGGCGTGGTGACGGCTACGTCGACGACGTCGCGACAGATTCAGTTCGGGGCGAAGGTGAGCTTTTAGCTGCAAGCGAGAGGCTGTTAGCGAGGGGCTGTTAGCAAGAGGCTGTTAGCGAGAGACGATGCGGAATCCCTTTTGCTAAACGTCTCTCGCTAAGCGTCTGCTAACAGCTTTACGCCCGCTCTTACCGCCGCACCTGGCGATCGTAGTCGACGTTGTTGATCTCGAAGTCGAGCGTGCCCGTGAAGGGCACGGCGCGGCCTTCCACCATATACGGATGGAAGGTCCACTCGCGGACTGCTTCGAGAACCGCCTGGCCGGCGGCAGCGTCGGGATACGACTCGAGCAGCAGGTCGCGCACCTGGCCGTCTTCTCCCACCCACACCCGCACTTCAACATCGCCCTGCAGGTTTCCGTTGATTCCCTGACCCATGGGATTCTTCGGCTGCTGACGTATCATCGAAAAGTTTGGCTCGACACGCTTGACTGCCTGATTCTCGAACTTCTTGCCCTTTAGCTCGGCCGGGCGCGGCGGAACTTTGGTCAGGCTGGCGTCAGGCGTGAACGGCGCGGTGGGCATACCATCAAGCGAAATGCTCTCGACGTGACCGGACGCAACGGTGACGCCGTTGACGACCACCGCAAATTCCATCGGCACGTCCTTGCCCTGGAATGAGCTGATGCCGTTGCGCACGACAGCTACGCCGCCATCGTCGGCGAAGACGCGGATGGTGCTCTTTCCCGGCTCCATACACCACGAGGGATACATCCCGATGGGCGTGTTGTCGACGCGGCTATTGGGCTTCATCAGCATGATGCAGGGCAGGTTCACGCCGCCAAGCTGCATGTTGCGCTCGGTCGCGACGGGCTTGATGCCGGTCAGCTTCTGCTGGCCGGCGGCCGCAGGATCAACGAACTGATCGATCAGGTCAGAGACGAACAGCGGCTCGGAAACGAGTCCGGCGGAGCGGTAAATGCCGTCGCTGGTGATGATCTCGGTGCCGTTGTACCCGGGGAATGCGAAGACGCGCTTCTCGTTGTTGGGCGCCATCCACCACTCCTCAATGGTGCCCGTGCCGGTGCTGGTGCCCTTCCAGTCGAAGAGCTGTGCGGACATTTTCATGTGCCACGGCTTGAGCCCAGCAGAGTTGGGAGAGCTGGAGTCGGCGGCCTTCTTCAGATTCGCCTGCAGCTCGGCGGTGTTTTCCTTCGCGGCGTGCGCGAGCGGCGCAGCTGCGAAGATGGGCAAGGCAACTGCGAGCGAACAAAGAACAACGCCTGCTTTCAAGATGGGCCTCCGATGGATCAGTGGTTTGCGCAACAGGATAAGGCAGAGAGCAAGGAACAGGGAATAGGCAACAGGCAGCAGGGACCAGGGTGTAGCGGATAGGGTGTAGGGTTCAGGAGCCGGCGCGTTACCGTTTGATGGCGAATTCCCTATCCCTATCCGCTATACCCTGTACGCTACCCTATACCCTATTCCCTGTCTTACAGTCCGCCGCTCGATGCGCTTCTCGTAGTGCGGGCCGACGATCAGCCGCTGCACGTAAACGCCGGGTGTGACGATGGCGTCCGGATCCAGAGCCCCGGGCTCGACCAGTTCTTCTACCTCGGCAATGGTAATGCGTGCCGCCGCGGCCATCATCGGGTTGAAATTGCGCGCGGTCATCCGGTAGATGAGGTTGCCGGTGCGGTCACCCTTCCATGCTTTGATCAGAGCGAAGTCCGCGCGGAGCCAGCGCTCGAGCAGGTACGTTTTCCCGTCGTACTCGCGCGTCTCCTTGCCCTCGGCAACGATGGTGCCGACCCCTGCGGGGGTGAAGAAAGCAGGGATGCCGGCGCCTCCGGCGCGGATGCGTTCCGCCAGGGTGCCCTGGGGTGTGAGGCGCAGATCGAGCTGGCCTTTGAGCACCTTTTCCTCGAGTAGCTTGTTTTCGCCGACGTAGCTGCCCGTGTGGGAGGCGATCATGTCCGCCTCGAGCATCAGGCCCATCCCTGCGCCGTCGATGCCCATGTTGTTGCTGATGGTGTGCAGGCCGGCGAGGCCGCGGCGGGCGTTCTCGGCAACGAGCGCCGCGATCAGGTTCTCGGGGATACCGCAAAGGCCGAATCCGCCGAGCATGATGGTGGCGCCGGAGGGGATGTCGGCGACGGCAGCTTCGGCGCTGGCGAACACTTTGTTCACTGGGGACCTCGGACGTAGCAGGATAGCGGGAGGGCGGGGATTTGCGCCAGCGGTGCGGCACCTGCATACATTGAAACGCGGGCATTGATCGCTCATCAGTGATCAGGAAAGGCAAATGTACTGCAGATACTGAGCAGCCCAAGCGTCGTGGAGCGGATTTGTGAGGCGCTACCACGGCTCTTTGATATAACCGACGCGAACAACGAGAGAGCACCCAAAGTGTGACGAACAGGGAGGGCGGATGCGAAGGATTTGCGCGAAGAGCTGGCCGGCCTCGGTGGCTATAACGATAGCCGTAGCAGCAGCATCGCAGTGCATAGCGGCGCAGAAGGCGCAGGTCAGGACACGCCGTAGTGCGCAACAAAACGAGCCGGCAGCGATGGCGAGTCCGGAAAGCGTGGGCTTTTCCAGTGAGCGGCTGGAGCGGCTCCATGCCCTCATCCAGGGCGAGATCGACGCGAAGCAACTCGCAGGCGCGGTGACGATCCTCGCCCGCCACGGCAAGATCGTGGACTACCGCACGTACGGCGTTAGAGACATGGCGAGCGGCTCGCCCATGACGAAGGACACCATCTTCCGCGACTACTCGATGACCAAGCCGGTCACCGGCGTCGCCATGATGATCCTCTATGAGCAGGGCAAGTGGCTGCCGCAGGATCCTATCGCGCGATACATTCCGGAGTTCGCGCACCTGAAGGTGTTTGCCGGCGTCGATGCCGACGGCAAACCGATCCTCGTGGATCCCGACCATGCACCGACGATGAAGGAGCTGATGTCGCACTCGGCGGGATTCTCGTACGGGTCGGGGCACACGGTAGTCGATGCCATGTACCAGCAGGCGCACGTGATGCAGTCGGCGAACCTGCAGGAGATGGTCGACAAGCTGGCGAAGATCCCGCTCAACTACCAGCCCGGCAAAGGGTGGATGTACAGCGCTTCGATGGACATCGAGGGCTATATCGTCGAGAAGCTGTCAGGCCAGTCGCTCCCGGACTTCACGCGCGACCATATCTTCCAGCCGCTGGGGATGAAGGATGCCGGTTTCTATGTTCCGGAGGACAAGCGCAGCCGTTTCGCGACGAACTACGAAGCGGACGCGCAGAGCCATCTGACCCCAACGAGCCCCGCCGGGCAGGCGCCCACCGACTTTGCGACGCAGCCGACGATGGCCTCCGGCGGAGGCGGCCTGGTCTCCACGCCCGAGGACTATTACCGCTTCGCGCAGATGCTCGCCAATGGGGGAGAACTGGACGGGACACGAATCCTGGCTCCCGCTACGGTGCACCTGATGACCACGAATAAGCTTGCAGAGAACCTGCTGACGGGGCAATTCGGCATCGGCCAGCACGTAATGCGGCCCGGCTTCGGCTACGGATTCAACTGCGCGGTGATCTTCGATCCGGGAATTGCGGCGCTGCCGGACGGCAAGGGAACATTCTTCTGGGACGGCGCAGCGGGGACCTGGTTCTGGGTGGATCCGGCGAACGATGTGGTGTTTGTGGGAATGATCCAGCGGATGCACGGCTCGGACAATCACGAACTGCTGTACCGGAGCCACGCTGCGGTTTACGGGGCGCTGGTGGATCCCTCGAAATAGCTCCAGAAAAAAGCAACGAGGCCGCCGCTGCGTGCAGCGGCCTCGTTGTCCGAGGAGGGTTGCTGTGTAGAGAAGCCCGCCGGGACTTCTCACACAGGTTGAGACCCCCTCGCCCAGCCGAAGTTGCGGACGGTTGTGGATTTCTCCGGAGATTTTTGCCCCGGTTCGCCTCGGGATCGTCCTCCATCGAACGGTCGATGACCTGCGTGTCCTCACCGGGCCGCGTCGGGCCGGAAAGCTTCGTGTTTCTGAGGGTTATGCAATAAACTGAGGCATACGACCGGAAACGAGGACCCCACCATGCTTGTGGTGATGAAGGCGCAGGCTACCGAGCAGGAAGTCCAGGCTGTCTGCGAACACATTGAGAGCCTGGGCTTTCGCGCCCATCCCATGCCTGGCGCGCAGCGCACCGCCATCGGCATTACCGGCAACCAGGGCGAAGTGGATCGCGGCAATATCGAGGAGATGTCCGGGGTCGCGGAGGTCATCCGGGTCACCAAGCCGTACAAGCTGGTCAGCCGCGATGTGAAGGAAGACGACACGATCGTGCGCTTCCCAGGTACCAACGCGACCATCGGCGGCGCGCAGGTGGCGATGATAGCCGGACCGTGCTCGATCGAGTCGCGTGAGCAGGCGTTCGCTATTGCCGAACAGGTAGCCCTGGCCGGAGCGCAGTTTTTCCGCGGCGGCGCCTACAAGCCACGCACCTCACCCTATGCGTTCCAGGGACTGGGGGAAGAAGCTCTGAAGATCATGGCGGAGGTCCGCGACCGCTTCGGACTCCGCATCGTGACCGAAGCGATCGATCACGAGACGCTGGAGCTGGTGGCCGAGTACGCCGACATCATCCAGATCGGCGCGCGGAACATGCAGAACTTCTCGCTCCTCAAGGCTGCAGGGCGCAAACGCAAGCCGGTCCTGCTGAAGCGCGGACTGGCGGCGACGCTCGATGAGTTCCTCATGGCCGCCGAATACATCATGAGCGAGGGTAATTACGAGGTGATCCTGTGCGAGCGCGGCGTGCGTACCTTCGCCGATCACACGCGGAACACGCTCGACCTCAGCATCGTGCCGGCCGTGCAGCGGCTGAGCCATCTGCCGATCATCGTCGACCCCAGCCATGGCACCGGCAAGCGCAACAAGGTGCTGCCGCTCGGCCGGGCCGCGATCGCAGTCGGTGGGGACGGACTTATCGTCGAGGTCCACCACCAGCCGGATAAGGCGCTGTCGGACGGCATGCAGTCGATTCTGCCGGACCAGTTCGTGCAGTTGATGGACGAGTGCTCGCAGATTGCGCAGGTGCTCCATCGCACCGTGCCGCGCGGTATCGTCGCCGAGCCGGCGGCGGTCGCGGCACGATAGGAGACTCTCCCAAAATGTCGATGGCTCGCCATGTCTCCAAAGTCAGGAGGCATGCGGCGCCCGGACTGTTCGTCATTGCAGCGCTTCTGCCGATGCTGGGCGGGTGTCGGCGCGTGCATTTTCCCAAACACCCTTCCAACTACCGCGAATACGCCTGGATCACCAACGGTGGCAGCAATTCCGTCACAGTTCTCGACCTCGTCAACATGCAGACGGCGGCGATGATTGCGGTGGGCACGAATCCGACGGCTATCGCGGTAAATCCGAAACGTGACGAAGTTTATGTCACGAATACAGGCAGCAGTTCGATCAGCGTCATCGACGCAAAGACGAATCGAGTGGCAGCGACGATCAGCGTCGGCCGTGAACCCGACTGGGTAGATCTGGATCCGGACACTGAGCGTGCCTACGTCGCGAACGCGGGCTCAAACAACGTCTCGGTGATCGACCTGCGGAGCCGGCGCCAGATTGGCGCCATTGGTGTCGGGGAAGGTCCGGCGGAAGCGCGCATCTCGCCGGACGGAGCGACGCTCGTGGTTTCGAACCGGATCAGCGGCAGCGTAAGCATCGTCGATGTGCACGACTCGAAGGTCCGCGCCGCCTTTGAGGGATGCCCGCAGGCCTCGGACACAGTGATTCTGCCGGACTCATCCCAGGCTTTTGTCGCGTGCAGCGGCGCGAACCACGTGATGGCCATCGCCCTCATGCGCGCGCAGCCACAACTGGCCGCCGAGCGCGACGATCATCTGCTGGCTTTGCTCGATGTTGGAGAATCGCCTGTTCACCTGGCCCTGAAGCCCGACGGCGGCGAGATTTTCGTGTCGAACTACGGCGGCGACACCGTCTCTGAGATCGCCACGGGCAACGACGACGTGGGCGGCGCGTATTTGATCGGCGAGCATCCGGCCGGCGGCGTGGTGAGCGCGGACAACTCCACCTTGTGGGTCAGCAATGCGGCGGCGAATACGGTCGCGGCCTACTCGATTGATGACGGACAACTGATCCACACTGTGGAAGTGGGCGAGGAGCCGGGACCGCTGGCGCTCGCATCGAATGGATTCCTGCTCCTGGCCCTCGACAGGGGCTCGGGCGACGTGTCGGTGCTGCGCACGATCAGCTATAAACCGAAAGGCGAACAGGTTGCGGGATCCCTCTTCACAGTGCTGCCCGCCGGGAAGCATCCGAACGCAGTTGCGGTGATGAGCTACAGGGAGTAGCGAGCCGCTAACGGCGGGCGAGGCTGGGTTTGGAACTGCGCCAGACCACCTTCAGGTCCTCGCGCTCCAGAATCTTCTTCGCCTGCACGCGCGCGTGATTGGCCCAGGGGCCCACAGGATCGAGGCGCGCGTAAGCCAGCCAGTGGCGCAGCGCGCGGCGGCGCTCGTTGCTGCGCTCGTAGGCGAGCGCCAGGTTGTAGTGCGCGTCGGCGTAGGTTGGCGCCAGGCAAATAGCGGAGCGGTATGCCTCGATAGCGTCGGGCAGGCGCTGTAATTCGTCCAGTGCGTTGCCCAGATCGAAGAAGGCCAACGCGTAGTCGGGGCTGGCGATCGTCGCACGGCGATAATACTGCTCGGCTTTCGCGAACTCGCGCCTGTTATAGAGGATGGTCCCCAGATTGATGGCGGCCGGTGCATGCTCATTGATCCGCAGCGTCTCTTCGTAAAGCGCGATCGCCTCGGACATTTTGCCCTGCTCCTCGCAGCGCACGGCCTCGAAGAAGAGAGCGCTGATCTGGTTCTGACGCTGGACTGGAGTCGCGGCGCCCTGGTTGACCGCAGCGAGGCGCGATCCACCCGCTTCAAAATCGAACTCGAACTGTTGCGCAATCGGGTCCATGGTCGCGCCGGAGTGGCGGAACACAAGACGAGGACCGCGGCGTGTGACCCCCGCTTCGAGCAGCGGATTCGCCATTCCGGAAACAGCCTTCATCGCGCGCAGGCTCGCCCGGATGCTCGACGCCGGGACACGCATGGCGCGCAAATCGCGTAATTTCCTGAGCTGAACGAGATCTTCGAAGCCGTAATCGGCGGCGACGGCGATGAGTCCCACCTTTTCCCAGGCATTCAGTTGCCGGGAAGAGATGCGCAGTATGCGAAGGACATCCTGACGGCTATAACGGTTCACTCGACGGAGCACCGCTCCTTCTTTACTGGAACCGATTATCCCTGGTGGCTTGCGCGGCTGCAAGGGCGGGACGTGAAAATTCCGTGGATAAGGGGGTACGAAATCAGGTACGTCTGTGACACGGCTCAGAGCACAGGCTAATCTCGCATTCAGGATGATGCATTCTCGCCGCCGTGTTCGGCAGCGATCATTCGTTCCCGGTTCCCGATGTGGTTGCAGCAGCAGCTGACGCCGCCGATGGCCGAATCAGCAGCGCGGTGCGCGGGAACGTGAACGCCCCACCCGCGTCGTCGACGACGTTAACCTGGCAAATGTAGGTGCCGGGCTTGAGGCTCGTGAGCGGCACGTCGAACTGGAAGGCGACCGCATCGCGATCCGGTTGATTGATCTGCGTGGCCTGAACCAGCGGCGTCTCGAATACTTTTGCCGTGCCCTGCAGGAATTCAATGCTGGTCATCACGCGCACCGGCGGCCCGGATTTCTCTGCCGTCCGCTCGCCCGGCTTCCCGCCTGGTTTCGCCGTGGCAGCCTTCTCACCCGCGGCGTGCGCGGGTTGGTAGACCTCATAGAGCAGGTAGAGGTGCTGATCCTGGCGGAAGACATGCGGCAGGTTCGGCACCAACTGCTCGCCATCGCGAACCAGCGGTCCGTCCTGCTTTTTGCCTGCCGGCATGCGCTGGCTGGCGAGCACGACGGAGCTCATCTTGAGCGGCACCTTCTTTAGATCAGGCACGTTCAGGTCGGTCTCGAACGAGCCCATGCGGCCGGTCATGTTCTCGCGGACTCCGAACTTCACGTGGTACTTGCCCGTCGGCAGGTTGAATCCGGTGGTGTACTGCACGTTTTTCTGGCGCACCTGCTGCGACTCGTCGACGGCGAGCTTGACCGTGTCGCGCACATCGCCGATGTCGTGACCGGCCGTGTCGCGCACCTGCCCAATGATGTCGAGGGTCGCCTTGTCCCGATCGCCGCCTTTCACAAACGGAATCTGCGAGCCCGGCACGACGAGCGATATCGGCACGTAGAACCGACTGGGCGCAAGCCGGAAGTAGAGCGCCTCGAGGTAGACGGCTATATCGGTCGCGGGCAGTTCGCTGGTCAGCTCATCCTGTAGCTGCTGCTCGCGCTCGTCCTTCGTCGTGTGCTTGTAGTCGGCGGGCGCATAGTAGCCGGGACGGTATTCGAGCTTCACGTTGCTGCGATCGACCTTCACCGATAAGCGACGCCAGCGCCCGTCGCGCCGCGGATCAGTCGAGTGATAGCCGAGCACGTAATACGCCGACGTGTCGTGCTGGATGCGCTCGAAGGCCGGCGAGAAGTCGTTTGAGTCGAAGAAGGCCTTGCCTCCGGTATCCGACGAAAGGCTCGCCATCACTTCCTGCGTGTTGAAGTTGGCGTCGAGATTGTTCTGCAGCGCCGCGCCGTTGAACGCGCTAACACCGCGCAGGCTGCCGGTAGAAGCATCTCCGAGCGGCGAAATCGCCTGGAGGCCGCGCGCGTCCGCCGAATAGATGGCGACGTTGGCACGAACAGCGGCGTTGATAGCCGCGTGCAGAGAAGCCTGGTTCTCAACGCCCTGCCGCTGGATGCCTCCGGAGAAATAGAGCAGCGACTTTTTCTCGTTCAGGTACGCCAGCGATTTGGAAATATCTTCGATCGCATACAGTTCGCGGTCGGTATTGAGGTCGTTGTATTCGGACTCGTCTGGCGTGAAGGAGCTCGCGTCTTCCACCTGGTTTGTCGTGCTGGTCGCGCCCGCCTGGAACCCGGTGCCCTGCGTGCCGGAGTAGCTGTTGACGGCGCGCTCCAGCAGGTCTTTGCTCGCGGTGAAGTCCTGATCGAGCGAGAGCGTGGCATCGAGCGACACCACGGCCACCAGATCGGCGGGATGCATCTGCTTGTTGATGTAGTCGCGCGCGGCCTCCTGCGCCCGGTCCAGATCTTCAGGCTGCATGGAGCTCAGGTCGAAGAACATCACGATGAGCCGATGATTGCGCAGCTGCTCCTGCGTGGCCGTTCCGGCCTTTGCGCCAAAAACGCCATTCGGCGCGGTGGCGTTGATCGTCACTTCGGTGAGCGGCGCAGCCTGGTCGACGTTTTCGCAGTCAAAGCTGACGATGTGCTGCGGCTTGCCATCTTCGGTGATCGAGAAGTCCTTTTCGGTAAGCCCCTTCACCAGCTCGCCGGTTTTCCTGTCGCGCACGACGATGTTGGTGAGGACAAGCTCGCTGTTTACCTTGAAGGTGATGGTCTGACCGTTTTGCGCAGGGTGACCCTGCGCCGCATTTTGCGGCATGGCAGGAAGCGCTGCGAGGAGCACCGACAGGAATACGGCAAAGGATCTCGTCATTAGAACCTGTACCTCGCCATAAACGTGAACTGCCGCATCGGCGCGGTGGAGATTACGTCGCCATACGTGGCGTTCCCCAGCGTGGTGTCCACGCCGGAGTACTGCACCGTGTTCAGCCCGTTTTCCGCGGTAGCGCGCATCTCCAGGTTCTTGCGATCGCCGAAGCGGACGCTCTTCGACAACGACATATCGAACGAGAGAGTGCCCGGGCCGGGGATGCTGAGGCGCGACGCGGTGCCGTAAACGCCCGCAGGCGGGGCGAACGCCGACTTGTTGAACCAGTTGTTCAGCCGGCCGCCCCCGGCCGTCAGAGAGACTCCGGGCACGCGGTCGGGTCGCAGCGAGTTGGTTGTGCCGCGCGAAACATCCTCAATGGTGGCGTTGTAATGCGGCGTGAGCGGATTCCCGGTGGCAAATTCGTAGTCACCAGAGAAGTTGATGTTCGCGAGCGCGTGACCGAACCATCCGGTGGTGAGCAGGTGCGTATCCGGTCCGAAGGGCAGCTCGTACACAAACCTGCCATTGACCTTGTGCCGAACGTCAAACGGCGAATTGGATTCCTCGGCGCGGATATCCTGCCAGTTCTGCACGAGACTGTTACCGCTGCCGCCATTACCGCCAATCGACGTGGCGTCATCGATCGCGTGCGCATAGGTGTAGGTGGCCCCGAGCGAGATGCCGCCGCTCATGCGCTTGCGAGCGCTGATCGTCCCGGCGTTGTACTTCGAGAATGCGATGGAATCTTCATAGTTGTAGATGGCATTGGGCAGCGTGGTGACGGGAACGCCGTTTGCGCCAATGGTGGTGAAACGGCCGGGTGCGTCGATGATGTCGAGCCGCGATCCGTACTGGCCCGTGTAGCCAAGATTCAGCACGATCTGCCAGGGAATGGTGCGCTGGACGTTCACGTTCCAGACCTGCACGTACGGAAGCCGGTAATTCTTGTTCACCGCGTAATTGCCAAGCGTCTGGGGCGCGGGGAATCCATTGGCCAGGCAGAACGAAGCGCAACTGAGCACGCCGGCTTCGTCGGCAGGCGTGCTGATGAGATTGCTTTGCACATCGGCAAAGGGCGGCTCGAAGGCGAAGTTCTGTACGAATTTCACATACTGCCCAAGCGTGTAATTGATGCCGTACCCGCCGCGGATCGTCGTGTCGTGCCAGGGATGAAGCGCGATTCCCACGCGGGGCGAAAAATTGTACTTCTCGGGGTAGACGAGGTCGCGAGGGAACTTGCCGGTGAACGGCCCGGTACCATTGGGCGTGACCGTCGCCACCTGGGTGAAATTGTTGCCGGCGTCGAGCGTCGCCAGTCGGTTGTTCTCTTCCGAGTAGGGCGAGTTGTATTCCCATCGCAGGCCGGCAACGATCGTCATGTTGCGTCCCGACCGCCAGTCATCCTGGATGTAGCCGTCCCATGTATTCGCGCGAAGATGCGCTTCCTGGTACGCGGCTTGCAGTGAAGTTTCCTGCGGCAGGCCCAGAAGCATGTCGGCGAGCGAGGAGCCGCTGCGCGCGAATCCGTTAACGCCGGTGCTGGTGGTACTCGCGGTGCCGGGCTGCGCAGTAAAAAGCCCTGTGAACACGTAGCTGCCCGTGGAGTTGGTATTGCCGATCATGTCCTGGTAGACGCGGCGGAAATCGAAGCCGAAGCGCATGTTGTGCTTGCCACGGATCCAGGAGCTCCATTCACCGACGCCGACGGTCTGCTGCAGCTCAAAGCTGGGCTGCATCTCGTTCATGCCGGTGAACTGGTTGAGCTGGACATCGGGCAGGCCCCAGAGTTGCGGCGTTTGCGGTAACCCGGTGAGGCCGATCTGCGGCGCAATGTTGGTCACGTTCGAGAAGAAATTGCTGGCCTGCGAATGCGAGCGGTTCCAGGAAACGTTGAGGTTGTTGACTAGCCGGCCCTTGCCGATGGAGTAGCCGGCCTGCAGCGCGTACTGGTGCGTCTGCGTCTTGCCGCCCAGCAGCGCGAAGATGTTCGGCTCGTCCGCGGCTGAGGAGTGGTAATTGAAATTCGCGTTGAGGCTCTGGGTGATGCCGGTATTTCCCTGTCCGAGGAACTGGCGCGCCATGCGCATGAGCGGCCCGCCCTGGGAGGATCCGCCGAAGCTGTGCATGTAGCGGAATCCCAGCTGCGTCTGGTTCTGCTGCGTAGTCGTCAGGCGCTGATAATTATTGGCCGTTCCGGGCAGGTTCGGCAGCGGAATGTAGTTCAGCAGCGCCGTGGCCTGCGGCTGCATCTCGCTCGATGGGATGCACTGCGATGCGGGATTGTTCGCGTTCGCGCCGCTGGTGCAGCCTCCGTACGGTTTTCCGGTGTGCGGGTCGTAGATGGTGATGGGTGCGCCTGCGGGGGTCGCCAGTCCGGTGAAGTCGCCGGCGCGCTCGGCAGCGGTCGGGACTGTGGCGTACTGGTCGAAGGGTGTCGAAGTGCGCGTGCCGAAGAGCGTCAGGAAGAGCATGTCGTTCCTGTCGTTCGTCAGAATCTTCGGGATGTAGGGCGGCGTCATTATGGTCGCGCCGAAGCGATTGGACGAGTAGGCCGGCTGCGCAATCGGCTGCCCCCGCAGTGCGAAGTCCCGGGCGTTCAGCGCGCCGTTGCCGCCGTTCCAGAAGAACGCTCCGTGCGGCTGGTTCCACTTGAAGTTGCGGAAATTGCCGCCGCGAAACTCGAACCCGCCACCACCCCCCGGCCCCCTCCCGCGGCCGCCGCGACCACCTCCGCCGCCAGGACCAGGGCCCACCATCATCACTGGACCGCCCAGGCCGCCCTCACCGCCGGGCCCGCCGTTGAGCGACATATTCAGCTCCGCGCTGTCGCGCATCCGGCCGAAGTCGACACCGGCGAGCGGATTTGTCGTGCCGGTCTGGCCGTTGACGGCCACCGATTCGCCAGAGGAGAAGTCCGAATTGCTGGCCATGGACGGAAGCGCGGCTCCCGCATCGCCGCTGGCGCCGCCCGCCTGGATCAGATCGGAGGCCGCGCCCATCAGGTTCAGGCTCTGCGCTCCTGCTCCGCCGTATTGGCGCGCCGCTCCGCTGATGAGGTTGCCGAGGGCCTGCTGCTGTTGCTCCTGCTGTGCAACACGGGAGGCGAGTTCGAGGCCGAAGTCGACGGTCTGCTCGTGGGTCGTCGCGTTGAGCACGGCCTGGTTCGTCGCTGGAGCGAAGGCAGCCATGTCCGTGCGGAGAACGTAGCGGCCATTCTGCGGGATCGTCAGCGTGTACCTGCCGGTTATGTCCGTTGTGGTGCTGTAGCGCTTGCCGGTAAGGCTGTTCGAAGCGGTGACGCTGACGCCGGGGAGCGGAACCGTGCCCGCCTTGATCACGCCGTGAATCGCGCCGCCGGCCTGGGCTGCGGGAGCCGATGCCGCTGCGGCAGGCGCCGCGGGGGCGGAATTCTGCGCCAGCGCAGGTGAAGAGACGAGCAGCAGGAGCAGCAGAGCAGAGGTTCGCATGCTAGTTCTGCGGGCTGGCCGGCGCAGTGCCGGCGGGAGCGCCTTCAGGCTGGGGTTGCGGATGTTGCTGGCCCTGCTGCCTCATCCGGAACTGGCGGCCAGCACCCTGCGGCAGAACGGCCACTTC
>DASYYN010000295.1:0-15904 GCA_035933815.1 Acidobacteriaceae bacterium | reverse complement strand
GCACCCTGCATTTTCTCTACGGATATCTCCCCGCCGGATTCGACCTGCAACAACTCATTGCGAAATACGAACCGCACCCCTCCACCACTTTCGCCGCCTCCTGCGCCGCATGGAAGCGCACCGCCCCGCGCTTCGCCGTCGCTTCCGACCCCTGGATCGAGCGCGAGACTACCTGGAACCACTACTACCTCCGCAGCAGCCTCACCTTCGACGATTCCCTCGGCCAGCACATCCTCAACCAGAACGGCTACTACCAGTACGTCATGGGCTTCCAGGGAGCAGCGCGCGATCCCCTGCAGCACGCCCTTCCGTTCCTCTTCACCGACCCCACCATCGTCCGCAGCGTGCTCCGCTACACGCTCAGCGAAGTCCGCGAAGACGGCTCACTCCCCTACGGCCTCACCGGACACGGCGTCGTCGCCCCGATGGTCTCCGACAAAGCCAGCGACCTCCCGCTCTGGCTGCTCTGGGTCACGAGCGAATACATCCTCGCCACGCGCGACACGGCGTTTCTCCATGAGCAGATTCCTGCCCGCCTCACCGGCTCCGGTTCCGACACCGTCGCCAACCTCCTCGCCCGTTGCTTCCGCCATCAGGTGAACGACGTCGGCACCGGCCAGCACGGCATCTGCCGCATGCTCGCTGATGACTGGAACGACGGCCTCCTCGGCACCTGGGCCGGATCCGACTTCGCCGCGGCCGAAGCGCAGGGCGAAAGCGTCCTCAACTCCGCCATGTCCGCCTGGGTTTTCGGCCAGTACGCGCAAATGCTGCGCTACGCCGGCCTCGATTCAGGCATCTCTGCCCTCGAGTCAGGTGAAACGCACCGCGACGCCGTACGCGCCCAGTGGACGGGCCGCTGGTTCCGCCGCTGCTGGCTCGGCGAAAAACTCGGCTGGCTGGGCGAAGACACGTTATGGATCGAGCCGCAGCCCTGGGCCATCCTCGCCGGCGCCACAACCCCCGACCAAACCCGCGCGCTCATCGCCGCGATGAACGACCTGCTCCGCCCCGGTCCCATCGGCGCAACCCAGATGAGCCAGCAGGGCCCCGACATCTCCAAACCGGGCCTCTTCGATCAGGGAACCGTCGTGCGCGGCGGCATCTGGCCATCTCTCAACCAGACCCTGGTCTGGGCTCTCTCCGCCGCCGACCCCGCCATGGCCTGGGACGAGTGGAAGAAGAACTCCCTCGCCGCGCACGCCGCAGCCTATCCCGACATTTGGTACGGCATCTGGAGCGGCCCCGACTCCTGGAACGCGCCCTTCAGCAAAACTCCCGGCGCAACCGGCAGCCCCGGCTTCAAGGGCGCCGATTTCCCCGTCCTCAACCTGCACGCGCACGCTTGCTTCCTCTACTCCGCGACCAAGCTCCTCGGCATCAACTTCGACGAGCACGGCCTCGCACTGTGCCCTGCCCTCCCCGCCGGGCCGTACCGATTCGAATCGCCGCTCCTCGGCCTCTCCTCGTCTCACGACGGCCACTACGAAGGCTGGTACGCTCCCCATCGCCCCGGCACGTGGACCCTCCGCATCCACCTTCCTGCCGCGATCGCCGAGCGAATCACGCATGCCACTGTGAACGGAACCTCCGCATCACCGCACCGCGACGCCGACGGCGCGATCATCCTCACCGGCCCCAGCCAGCCCGGCCACCCTCTCCGCTGGACCCTCACCGCGTCCTGATTGCGACGATGCGGGTGCCCCGTGTCTCCCGACTTTGGAGACATGGGACGATGTGACATCCTGTTCTCAGATGTCTCAGGACCCGGCGCACCATCACCGTCTCAGCTTCGAGCGCACCCTGGCCTCCGCCCGCCAGACCATGCTGCTCAGCGAAATCGCGTGGATCGCCATCGACAGCTTCCGCGCCGCCAAGATCCGCTTCGCCCTCACCGCGCTCGGCATGGGCATCGGCACCGCCTCGCTCATCCTTGTCGTCGCCATCTCCGCCACCGGACGCCAGTACATCCTCAACCAAATCCAGGGCATCGGCACGAACCTCATCTACCTCGACTACGCCGGAGGCGGCTCCGGCTCCGCCACCAATAATCCGCCCGACTTCCTCACCTTCCAGGACGAACGCACCATCACCGAACAGGTTCCCTCCATCGCCGCCTCCTCCGTCGTCCTCGAAATGCATCAGGAAATCAGCATCAACGGCACGCCGCACATGGTCCTCATCCTCGGCGTCGAGCCGCAATACCGTCACGTCCGCAACCTCGTCCTGCTCGGCGGCCGCTTCTTCGACGAAGAAGACTCGGCCACGCACGCCAAGGTCGCCGACGTCACCGTGCCCTTCGCAACCGCGATGTTCGGCAGCCCCGACGCCGCTCTCGGCCGCGTCTTCACCGTCAACGGCATCCCCTTCACCATCGTTGGACTATTCAAGGAGAAAGTCCCCACCTTCGGCCAGACGGAGATCGCCGACCAGACCATCCTCATCCCCTACTCCGTCGGCCGCTATTTCATCGGCACCGACTACGTGAACGAGATGTACTTCTCCATCCGCGATGCCCGCGAGGTCGAGGACGCCGCCACCGGCATCGTCGCCGCCGTCAAAAACGACGGCCGCCACCAGCCCACTTCCGTCTACCGCACGCAAACCATGACCGCGCTCATCTCCCTCGCCGGAGTCGTCGTCAACGCGCTCACCGCCATGCTGCTGCTGGTCGCCGGAATCACGCTCGCCGTCGGCGGCGTCGGCATCATGAACATCATGCTGGCCACCGTCCGTCAGCGCACCCGCGAAATTGGCATTCGCAAGGCGCTCGGCGCCACCCGCCGGGAGATCCAGCTGCAATTCCTCATGGAAGCCATCTTCGTCTCGCTCTTCGGCGGCATCATCGGCGCGATCATCGGCCTCGGTATTCCCTGGTCCATTCGCCTCTTTACGGATTTCCGCGTGCCCGTCTCCGGCTGGTCCGCCGTCGTCGGCCTGCTCGCCTCCTGCGCCGTCGGCATCGTCTTCGGCACGCTCCCCGCCAAACGCGCCGCCGCCATGGACCCTATCGAATCCCTGCGCTACGAATAACCAGAACCCGCAATCCCTGTGACTCGGTCACATCGCATCGCGCCAGGCCGCTGGCTCCTCGTTAAAGCCAGGTCTTCCGCTTGTACTCCCGGTACTCCTCTCCGAATTTCTCCTCAAGCACGCGCTCCTCTTTGCCGGCCCGCCACACCTGCAGTGGAACCAGGACAGTCAGCACCAGCAGCCACCACGGCTGGTGCACCCAAATCAGAATCCCCACCAGCATGAGCGCGCCGAAAACATAAATCGGGTTCCGGATCCGCGAGTAAATCCCCGTCGTCACCAGTGCCGTCGCCTTCGCCTGCACGCTGAACGAATGCCCCAGAGTGATGCGGGCCGCCACGAACAGCACAAACGCGGGAACTGCGATCGCCAGCCCTGCGATGTGCCACGGCGTCCACGCCTGCCCCCAGGCATAGCGTGCAAACAGGAATATCGCGACCAACACCACTACCAGCGTGCCGATGTTCAGCTTCACCGTTCCTCCGGATCACCGCCATTCTGGAACTTGACTGATGACATAGCAAGCCATTTCTGGCTAAGACAAGTCGGAACCACACAGACAGGCGTATACTTCCGCGCACATGGGCCCAGATCTCGAGAATTCACATCGAGGAGAGTGTTCTATGAAGCGACGCTTTTGGGCTTTTACCACGCTGGCCGCTGTGCCGCTTTTGTGTTCGTCCATTCCGGCCCGCGCGCAGGAGTATTCCGCGAGGTACTCAGGATTCCAGGAGGTCGGCGGTTTAGGGGCTGGTGAAACTGGAGCAATCCTGTCCACAGGCAAGGCGACCCTGAAGTTGAGCGTGGACAGGGCCGCTCAAACACTTACCTACAGCCTCACCTACTCCGGCTTGACCAATGTCCTGCAGTCTCACATCCATTTCGGCAAAGAACACGTTGCTGGCGGTGTCATGGTGTTTTTTTGCACGAATTTGGGCAACGGTCCTGCGGGGACTCCAGCCTGTCCTGACGACTCAGGGGGAGAAGTGACCGTAACCGGCACAGTGTCGGCATCAGAAGTGGTAGGACCCGCGGCCCAGAACATACCGCCTGGCGATTTCGCAGCAGTCGTGGCCGCGCTGGCGTCCAATACCGTGTACGGGAATATCCATACGAAGCAGTTTCCGGCAGGCGAGATCCGCGGACAGGTTCATGCAGATGAGCCCGATAACCACGGCAGAAGTGGTGACAAGGATGAGGATGACCGTCACTGAGACATCAGACACCGAATAACCTCCGGCGCCGAAAAAACCCCGCCGTCCGCTACCGCACAGCGGGGTTTTGCTTTGCCTACTCCATCCTCAATGCCTCGGTTGGATTCACCGAAGCCGCGCGCCGTGCCGGAATCCAGGCGGCCAGCAGCGCCACCAGCAGCAGCGCCATGGGCACCACCGCGAAGGTGACCGCGTCATGCGGGCTGATGCCGTAAAGAAAACTGGATGCGATCTTCGCCAGCATCCACGCTGCGGGCCAGCCAGGCGCCAGAGCCATAAGGGTCAGCATCATTCCCCGGCGCAGCACAAGCCGCAGTACGGTTGCACGCTGAGCGCCCATTGCCATCCGGATGCCGATCTCCCGTGTGCGCCGCGCCACTGCGAAGCTCATCACGCCGTACAGGCCCACGGTAGCCAGCACCAGCCCGATTGCGCCGAAGACTCCGAAAAGAGTGGCCGCCACCCGCGGCAGTACGTAAGCCGCTCGCACGTGCTCCTCCATGGTTCCTTCGTTGTAAACGGCCATCGAGGGATCGAGCTTGTACACCTCGCGCCGCAACGTTGCGCTAAGAGCAGCCGGATCGCCCCGCGTGTGCACGATGAGCGTGTACCCCATCTGCGACGGATCGTCAGCGATGCTCTGATCGAGCGAACGGTACAGGATCGCACGCGTATCTTCGCCAATGAAGCGAGACTTGGCATTTCCGGCCACTCCGATGATCTGGTACGTCGCACCTCCGCCATCAATATGCTGCCCGATTGGGTTCGCCCCGCCGAACAGCCTCTCCGCAAACGCCTTGTTGACCACAGCAACCCGCTGCCCCCTGGCGGTCTCGTGGCTGAAGTCGCTGCCCGCCAGCAGCGGCGTGCCCAGCGCGTCAAAATAGCCGGGCGTGACCATATAAAGATCTGCCAGTGTGGTTGGATCGTCCTTCGCAGAGTGTCCCCGGACCGTAAACCCGTCGCTGCGATTGCCTCCGGAAAGCAGAGGCACATCCGAGCACACTGCGGCATCCACGCCGGGCAGCGCCGCCGCGCGTTCGCGCAATTGCGCCAGAAATACACTGATCTTCTCCGGCGAGTAGCCGTTCAGGCGCGGGTCCACAGAGAGCAGCAGCAGCCCGCGCGTCCGGAAGCCAAGATTGATCTCGGACGCGCTCTTGAGGCTGCGCAGAAAAAGTCCCGTCAGCGACAGCAGGATGAGCGCCATCGCGACCTGCGCCACGACCAGCAGATTGCGCAGGCTCAGCGCACGCCCTCTCCCGGTGAATGGAGCTTCTCCCTTCAGCGCGTTCGCTGTCTTCGGTCGCGAAGCGGCCCACGCGGGCGCCAGGCCCAGAAGAAGACCGCTAAGCACGCTGATGAAAAACGTCCAGGCCAGCGTCCGGCCGTCAACGCTCACCCGCAGATTCATCGGAATCGGCGCAGGCACTCGCAGCGACGACAAGGCTCCCGTGGACCACAGCGAAAGCAGCACGCCCAGCGCACCGCCGCCCAGACCCAGCATCAGGCTCTCGAGCAGAACCAGCCGCAGCAATCGCCCGCGCGTGGCTCCCAGAGCGAGGCGCACCGCCATCTCGCGCTGGCGATTCACCGCCTGCGCAAACAGAAGGTTCGCCACATTGAATCCCGCAATGGCCAGCAGCAGCAGAACCACAATCGACAGCGCGCTCAGGAACAGCAGCACCATGCTTCGCACAAAGGGCGGCAACGACCCCGCCTGCTCGAAGACAAAGTGGTTGCCCTTGTCGGTTGCCGGATAGCTGGCAGCGAGCCGATCGGCTATCGTGCTCAATTGCGCCGTCACATCTTTCCGCGAAAATCCCGGTCGAACGCGCGCGATCACTGACAGCCAGTGATACTCGCGCGAATCGTGTGGAGGCAGGCTGGCCGCCAGTTGCGGCGCCATGCCCAGCGGCACCCAGAACTCCGCGTCCACAATCTGGTCGATGCTGTGAAACGCCGCCGGTGCGATCCCGGTCACCGTGAACGCGTGTCCCGAGAGGACCACTGTCTTGCCGATCATGTCCTCGTCCCTGTTGAATCGGCCTCTCCACAATCGCTCGCTCAGAACCACCACCGGCTTCTTCTCGTCCGAATCGGAGAAGCCAGTCCCCATTACCATCGGCAGCTCAGCCACCCGAAAGAAGTTCGGCGTCACGCCCTGGCCCCACACGCGCTCCGGCTCGCCGCTCCCGCTGAGCGAGGCCGGGACGAGATCGTCATAAGCTGCCGCATCAGAAAACACCGTGGCCTGCTTCCGCACGTCGGAGAAAACGGGCCACGGAAATGGATTACAACAGTGGTCCTGGTCGTGCAGGATGTGCAGTGACAGCAGCGTGCCCGGATCGCCCACCGGCGCCGGACGCAGCACAAAGCGGCTCACGATAGAAAAAATAGTCGTGTTCGATCCGATGCCCAGGCCGATCGACAGGATCGCTATCGCTGTGACCAGACGATGCCGTGCGAGAGACCGCATGCTGTAATAAACATCGCGCAGCAGCGACTCAAGCCAGGGCAGGCCCCGGCGGTCCCCGTACGCTCCCTGCGCCTGCGCCAGGCCGCCGAAGCGGATCAGCGCCCGCCGTCTTGCTTCCTCGGGGGATAATCCCTCGCGCACGCCTCGTTCGATGTCCATCGCGAGATGCGCTTCGAGTTCATCCGCAAAGTCCTCGTCATGCACGCGGCCGAGCGTGTTCAACAGCCGAATCCAGAACGCTCGCAGCTTCCTCATGCGCTGCCTCCATCAGGCCTGGCCTGTATCGCCCAGGAAGCGCGCGAGGATTTCCGTCGTCTGCTTCCATTCCTGTGCAGCTTCCCGCAGCCGCCGTTGTCCCGCTTTCGTCAGCTCGTAAAACTTCGCCCGTCGATTGTTCTCCGAGCTTCCCCACCGCGAACGAATGTAGCCCTCCTGCTCCAGTTTCAAAAGAGCCGGATAAAGCGTGCCGTAATTCAGCTCGAGCAGATCGCCGCTGGTTTGCTCGATGCGCCGCGCCAGTCCATACCCGTGCTGTGGCCCCATGGTCTGCAACGTGCGTAACACCATAAGCGCCAGGGTCCCCTGCCAAACGTCCGGTTTCTCGCCCATCGACAGCCGCTCCTATGGCGAAACAATAGGTCAGAGTCTACACCCGCACCTATGGGTACGCAATAGGTCAATTTTTGGTTCCGGAACTTCGGCGAGATTTTGTCTCTCCAAACAAAAACCCCGCCCTGCGTCGCCGCAAAGCGGGGTTCAGTCTTTTGCTCTCGTTTGTTACTGCAGGTGCGTCCCCGGAGGAATGATCGTCAGCGCGACTTCCATCTGCGTCCCATCCGGAATGTGCACGTTCTTGCCGGACGCCAGAAAGGTCGCCGACGACTGCTGGTGAATATCGCTCTTCAGCTGGATACCAGGAACCTGCCCGCCTTGTCCGCTATATCCCGCTCCGGTGTCATTCGGCATCTGCTGGCTCGGCATGGGAGCACCGCCGCCGCTCGGCCCTGCGCTCCCGCCTCCCGGCGTAGCGGATCCCCCGCCAGGCGCACCGCCAGATGGCGATTCGGTCGGCGCTCCCGCTCCCGCCGGCGCGCCGCCGCCCGCAGGCACCATGTTGTTTTGCGGCTGCTGCAGCGCCACCACCGTCGCCTTGATCGGCAATTCCTGTCCGCTCTTCAGCTTCGCCTTATCGAACGTCACCGTCACACTCGACGTCCCCTTTTTGTCCGGCGAAACCTGCGTCTGGTCGACATGACCTTCAAGAACCGTATTCTTCGGCAGCATCTGCTGGTTCGGAATATTCGCGTCATCCTGCAGCTTGGCCATCACCGGTTCGCCCTGCTTGGCCTTCTTGGCGTCCAGCGTCTTCTGCAGTTCGGCTTTCACTTCCACCATCTGCAGCGTTCGCGTCTGCGGTTGCGCCGGAGCGGCCTGGGACCCAGGCGCAGCCTGCGTGTTCGGCGCCGGACTCTGCGCTGCGCCTGGCATGGTTTGCGTTTGTGAATTGGGCGGAGTAGTTTGCGCAGGCGGAGCCGGCTGCGTCTGGGCAGGCGGAGCCTGGGTCGGTGTGGAACTCGGCGTCTGCGCGATGCCCCATGCACCCCCGCAGAAGGCGAGGGCCAATCCGGCTCCACTCGCCAGGGAACGGCGTACCAATGGATTCATAGCTTGTTTCCTCCTGATGCGTGCGTCGCCCATACGCGGGACCCACTGCGGGCGGATGCGATTCGTCTCTCTTCTACCGGGACGCCGCCAGCCACAAACCGCGTTGCCCGCCGCTGATAAACTGAAAGTGCAGCAGTTTGCACTGTGAATTTTCGTCCTCGGCCTGCATCTCCAGTGAGATACGCACCCCAGGAAAGCCTCTGGCTCTTCCATTACGGCCGCTGAACTGACCGCCCGGCCGCCAAATACGCACAAACAGGATTTTTCTTGAGCAACATTCGCAATATCGCCATCATCGCCCACGTCGACCACGGCAAGACCACCCTCGTCGACGCCCTTCTCCGCCAGGCCGGAACCTTCCGCGCCAACGAAGCCGTCGCCGAGCGCGTCATGGACTCGAACGAGCTCGAGCGCGAGCGCGGCATCACCATCCTCGCCAAGAACACCGCCGTCTTCTACAAGGGCGAGAAGATCAACATCGTCGACACCCCCGGTCACGCCGACTTCGGCGGCGAAGTCGAGCGTGCCCTGCGCATGGTCGACGGCGTCATGCTCCTCGTTGACGCCTCCGAAGGCCCCCTGCCCCAGACCCGATACGTGCTCTCCAAGGCACTCGAGGCGCGCCTCCCACCCATCCTCGTCATCAACAAGATCGACCGCCCCGACGCCCGGGCTCAGGAAGTCCTGAACGAGGTGTACGACCTCTTCATCGATCTCGACGCCACCGAAGATCAGCTCGACTTCCCCATCCTCTACACCAACGCGAAGCTGGGCCAGGCCAGCACCGATCCCAAAACACCCGGCGAAGATCTGCAGCCGCTCTTCAAAGCGATCCTGAACACCATCCCCCTCGGCAAGGGCGACCCCACCGGAGTGCTGCAGGTGCAGGTCACGAACCTCGACTACTCCGACTATCTGGGTCGCGTTGCCATCGCGCGCGTCTTCCAGGGAACCCTGCGCACCGGCGACGACGTCGCCATCTCCAAGCGCGACGGCTCCATGCAGAAGACCCGCATCACGAAGCTCTTCAGCTTCATGGGGCTCAAGCGCGTCGACATCGAAGCCACCGAAATCGACGACATTATTGCCGTCGCGGGCGTCGAAGGCATCACCATCGGCGAAACCATCACCAGCGTCGACAATCCCGCACCGCTGCCGGCCATCATCATCGACGAGCCGACCATTGCCATGCAGTTCTCCGTCAACACGTCGCCCATGGCCGGACGCGAAGGCCAGTGGGTCACCTCGCGCAATCTCCGCGAGCGCCTCGAAAAGGAGCTGCTCACCAATGTCTCCATTCGCGTCGAAGACACCGGCAGCCCCGACAGTTTCAAAGTCCTCGGCCGCGGCGAACTCCAGCTCTCCATCCTCATCGAGATGATGCGCCGCGAAGGATTCGAGCTCATGGTCGGCCGCCCTGAGATCGTCACCCGCGAATTCGAGGGCAAATTAATGGAGCCCGTCGAGCACCTCACCATCGATATCCCCGAGCAGTTCATCGGAGTCGTCATCGAGCGCCTTGGCCCCCGCCGCGGCGAGATGATCAAGATGCACAACCACGGCTACGGCCGCGTCCGCCTGGAATTCCGCGTCCCCTCCCGCGGCCTCATCGGCCTGCGCAGTGAGCTGCTCACCGAGACCCGCGGCACCATCGTCATGAACTCCCTCTTCGATGGATACATGCCGCATCAGGGACAGATCCCGCAGCGCCCCACCGGCGCACTCGTCGCCGACCGCCCCGGCCTCACCACCGCCTACGCCCTCGAAGGCCTCGAGGACCGCGGCGTCCTCTTCACTCCGCCCGGCGTTGAAGTCTATGAAGGGATGATCATCGGCGAGCACTCCCGCGACAACGACCTCGACGTCAACGTTGTGCGCGAAAAGAAGCTCACCAACATGCGCGCCTCCACCGCAGACGAAGCCATCCGGCTGGCTCCCCCGCGCCTGCTCAACCTCGAACAGGCCATCGAGTTCATCGCCGACGACGAGCTGGTCGAGGTCACCCCCAAGTCCCTCCGCCTGCGCAAGAAAATCCTGCAGGCCAACCGCCGGCCCCGACGCAACCAGATGGTAACGGCATAGGCGCAATTTGCCGGCGCAGTTTCCTCGCAAAAGGCGCCACATCCCACCTGCAACAACAGCAGGAGCCCGGCGTGCATCAGTAACTCCAGTGCTTGCGCCTGGCTGCGGCCAGGCCCTGTTCCTCCACTCCGGCGCTGTGCCCTCGCCCCGCCGGACGCACCTGAGCACCCAACGAGGCGTTATCTCAGTAACCCCCCGGCCTTTATTCAGGATGCGGGCCTCACATACGCTGCTACAATGACCTCGGCTATCGGGCCCTCCCCCACAGCGATCAGGCGCCGGGCATTTTTGCCCATTGAGGTGCACATGAAACGTCTGCTGCCTGTTTTGGCTACTTTGGCGCTTGCTGCCACTGCGGCTTCTCAGACACCCACGAAGGTCTTCTCCACGAACTGCGAGAATTCGTCAGCTCTTAACGGCTCGCCCTGGGCAAACGTCACTCCGCCCTACGACTATCACTGCAGGCTCAATCCCGCGGCGATGATTGCCGGCGACACTATTGTTGTCTCGCTCGGCGCCGATCTGACCGGCGGTAACCAAAGCTGGTCCGTCAGCGATGACAAGGGCGACAGCTTCTCGAAAATCGTTTCGTCGTCCACGCTCAACAATCGCGGACTGATGGTGTTCTCCGCCTCGAACATCGCCGGCGCAGAATCAGACATTGACGTGCGTCTGACCGGAGGCTCGCTGAACGGCTACTGGGAGCCGACCGTGGCCGAGTTTATGAATACCGGTTCTGTCGACGCCAGCGGATGCTCAACGGGCAGTTCCGCCACCGCGATCGCAGCCGCGCCCCTGACTCCGACGGTTACGGGCGACCTGCTGTATCAGGTGTCCTATTATCCGAACCTCGTATACGGTCCGGCAGCACAGTCGTCCAGTTACACGGCCGGCTCGAACAGCAACATCTCATGGTCCTTGTGGCTCGAGAATCTGCCGGACGGCTCAGCGGGACAATGGGGAGTCTATAACTCCACTTCCGCCATCACTCCAACCATGACGGCGGCTTCCGCGCAGAATTACATCAGCTGCGCGGTAGCGTTTAAGCCGGCAACCGCCGGCGGTACGCAAACGAGTTACGTGATCGACCATGAGCGCATGGCCCTCGCCAAGAACGGACCGAATCCGCTCAAGGTCGCTATGAACGCCAGCGGAACGACAATTGTCGTCACCTATCTCTCCAACGATCAACCCAGCCCGACAAGCTGCTGCGCTATCAGTTCCTCGCCGGCCCTCACATGGACACAAACCGGTGCTTTCGGGTGCATGACGGGCGGGGTGGAAAACTGCGCGATGGTTTACTGCGCCCAGTCATCCACTCCCATTGGCCAGCTGCTCATGACCATCAACCGGGCCGGGTCGACTCACGACGGCATCTTCCACATCTTCGACCTGCGCAATGTCTCCTGCACCGTGGACTTCGACACTGGTGCAAGCAATAGCGTGCTGGCCGTCCAGGGTTCCGTCAACAGCGGCACCACCATCGACCTGTGTGCCTCCTCCGGCCTGCCGGCGAACTGCATGACGCCCGCTGCGACGAATGACTTTGTGGTCGGCGAAGTCGGGGAGTACTGGGGCACCATCACATCCATTGGAGCGCCCTCGTGGATGAATATTGACTCCTCTTATTTCACCGGAAACACGGTGGACGGATACACACAAACCGACGAGAATAATGGATTCTTCTATGGCACCGACCCGAACACCTCGGCCTTCACTGTAAAAACGGGCGGCGTCTACAGCGGAGGCAGTTCGGTGCCCGCAGGATTTGGCGGTCGCGTGGCTGGACTGAAACCAATATCGGTCGGGCCTGCTCCTCCCTATGGTCTAACGGGAGTGGTGAAGTAACCAGATCCAGCAAATCCCCTCAATTGCTCAGCAAAAAGGCCGGGCTTCATCGCCCGGCCTTTTCAATGGTCTGACTTATCCCTCTGCTTTGAAGGGGAACACGCCTTCAAAGCATGCGACCCGCGTCCGAAGCGCTTTGAAGGGGCACGGCTTCACAGCTTACGAAAAACGGTCCCCAACCGCTTTGTGTCAGGGCACGACTTCAGTCGTGCCGCTAAGCGGCTCCAATATCACCGGGCTTTAGCCCCTGAGGGATCCTCTTCAATCCATCAACGGACTTTTCCCCAAGCTGTTCAGCCGTGCCGTAATCGCCCACCAAAACCAAGGGGCTTTAGCCCCTGAGGGAAGCTTTCTTTACGCCGCCCTCTCCGCCGACACGTTCACCCGTTCCGCAATTTCCGTCAGCAGATGATCGGCATGGCCTTCTTCCTTGGCTGTCCGGTCCAGAATCTCCGCCTGCGAATTCTCTCCCAGCAGTTGCGCCCAGCGCCGGACCGTCCCGTAACAGGCAATCTCAAAATGCTCCACGCGCTGCGCCGCCGTGATCAGCACCGCATCCCGAACGGAATCCGAGGCCGCATCTTTCATCATGTCCTCGGCTTCGGTCACCAGCGTCGCCAGCACCTTGCATTTCACGGTCTTCGCTTCGCCCTGCGTTGAATTCAGGATCTGCTCCAGCCGCGTCACATGCGTGCGTGTCTCCTGCAGATGCTGCTCGAACGCCCTCTTGAGTTCAGGATCGGTCGCCTTCGAAGCCATCTTCGGCAACGCCTCCGTAATCTGCTGCTCCGCCGAGAGCAACATCTGCAGCTGGTTAAAGTACAGGTTGCGCAGATTATCGATATTCGCGGAAAACATCTTCATCGCTTTTCTCCTTCTTCTTCAACAGGTTTTCGTTTCGGCAAGCCGCGCCTGCCGGAAATTCCATCTCTAAGCCGCGCGCTGCGCCGTTTGCGCCGGCTCCAGCTTTACCTTGATCCAGCCCCTCCTGTGCCGGTCAAAAGCCTGGTAAGCTTCAATCGCTGATGTCATGGGCTCGATGTGCGTCAGGAACTGCTCCGGCCGGATCAACCCGCTCCGCACCAGCTCGATCATCTCCGGCATGTAACGGCGATGGTTACAATTGCCCGCCTTCAGCGTCAGGTTCTTTTCCATCACCTTCTGGATCGGGAAAGTCATCACCGGCGCCGAGTACACGCCGATCACCGACACCGTCCCGGCCTTCGCCACGCACTCAATCGACCACTTCAGCGCCTGCGAAGGCGCCCCGCCCGGCTGAAAGTTCTCCCCCTTCGGCGTTCCTTTCTGCGCCGTCTGCTTCAGTTCCTCCCGGAACTGCTTCTGCTGATCCTTATCCGCCGCCGGACCCTTCGTCGCCGTCGCCGCATCCACCCCCACCGCATCAATCGCGCGGTCCGGACCGGTCCCGTTCGTCAGATCCTTCAGCACCGCGATCGGATCTTCGCGATCGAAGTGAATCGCCTCGGCTCCATGCGCCTGCGCCATGTCCAGTCGCGACTCGTCGTTGTCGATGGCGAACACCCGCCCGGCTCCCAAATGCTGCGCGCACGCGATGGCAAACTGCCCCACCGGTCCGCATCCGAAAATCGCCACCGTGTCCGACGGCCGGATCTCCGCCATCACCGCCGCCATATACGACGTCGGCAGAATGTCCGACATCAGAATCCCCTGGTCGTCCGTAATCTCGTCCGGCAGCCGCACCAGGTTCGCCTGCGCAAACGGAATCCGCGCGAACTCTGCCTGCAATCCATCAAATCCGCCTGCCTCCTCCGGCCCACCGAAGAACGCAGTCCCCGCATCCGGCCCCTTCGGATTCGCCACGTTGCACTGCGACTGATATCCCGCGCGACAGTAATTACAGCTTCCGCACCCAATCGTCGACGGCACCACAACGCGGTCGCCTTTGCGGAAATTCCGCACGTCCTTCCCTGTTTCCACAACAATCCCGACCGCCTCATGCCCCAGAATCCGACCCTTCTTCACTCCCGGAAACGTGCCGCGAACAAAGTGCAAATCGGTCCCGCAAATCGCGCTCGACGTGATCTGCACGATCGCGTCGGTCGGCTTCTGGATCTTCGGCTGGGGAACGTCTTCCAGCTTCACGCTCCCAATCCCATCAAAAACAACAGCTTTCATCGCATCGCTCCTGTTGCGCAGACGTGCGGTATCCCGGCTCAGTTTTCTTGTCTTTTATGTGGGATGCGCCGCCACGTGTGGATGGAAATCGTTGCCCGTGCATGCGGCATTGCGGTCGCATCAACACACCACGTGCATTCCAATGCACACAGCGGACTACCGCCGGGTGCCCCGTCCCTTCTGATCTTGGAGACGTGGTATCCCGCAGCATCCCAGTTTCAGAAGATATGCCCCGCGCCGTTGCCGCCCCGCAAACGTCGGCCGCCGACTTCCTCCCCGAGCGCCACACCCTCAAAGCTCTGCGTGAAGCCGCCCGCAGCTGCCGCGGCTGCCCGCTGTATCAGAACGCCACCCAAACCGTCTTCGGAGAAGGAGATTCCCACGCCCGCCTCATTCTCGTCGGCGAGCAGCCTGGCGACCGCGAAGATATCGAAGGCAAGCCCTTCGTCGGACCCGCCGGAGCACTCCTCGACCGCTGCCTCATCGAAGCCGGCATCGACCGCGATCTCGTCTACGTCACCAACGCTGTCAAGCACTTCAAGTGGGAGCCGCGCGGCAAGCGACGCATCCACAAAAAGCCCAGCGCCCGCGAACAAGCTGCCTGCCGCCCCTGGTTCAATGCCGAACTGGAAGCCGTCAAGCCCGCGCTCGTCATCTGTCTTGGAGCCACCGCCGCCCAGTCGCTCCTCGGCTCCAAATTTCGCGTCACGCAGGACCGTGGCAAAGTCCTCCACACCCCCGGACTCCCGCCCGTTCTCGCCACCGTGCACCCGTCGTCCATCCTGCGCGCCCCCGACGACGAGGCCCGCCACGAAGCCCGTGCCGGATTCATCGACGACCTCCGCCGCGCCGCCGCCTGGCTCCGCTCCGCCAAAGAGTAGCCAAAGAGCCAAAGTTGTCATCCTGAGCGCAGGTCGTTCGCCGCGCGAACGACCGGGGACCTGCATTTGCTTTTGCTCCCGGAAGCACCGCAGAAATGCGCAAGCGAGAGTCAGCACAATCCTGCTGTATAACGGGACATGCGCGCGCCCCTGGTTCGTCTGGTGCTCCTCTTGTTCTCTGCCTGCACGCTTTCCCATGCAGCAATCGACCCCTCGTGGACCACCCCGATCGCCCCATTCCAGATTGCCGACAACCTCTATTACGTCGGCAGTCAGGGTTTGGCCAGCTACCTTGTCGTCACGCCGAAGGGAAACATCCTCATCAACGCGAATCTCGCCACCTCGCCGACACAAATACGCGCGAGCATAGAGAAGCTGGGCTTCCGCTGGCAGGACACCCGAATTCTGCTCAACAGTCAGGGACACTACGATCACATGGCCGGTGCCGCCGAAGTGATCCGTGAGACGCACGCGCAGAACATGGTCATGGACGGCGACGTCCGCGTCGTCGAAACCGGCGGCCGAGCCGACTTCCTCGCCCCGTC